>JAMPXD010000006.1 GCA_023701365.1 Geobacteraceae bacterium | reverse complement strand
TGATTTCGATATTGACGATCGTGCCGGGAAAGGGCTCAGAAAAGGCTCTGGTTTTTACCTTGCCCTCTGACAGTTCCCAATACCCCTTGTCAGAGACGATCTGGATTCGCCCTTCGTTTTTGACGATGAACTCCCGTAACAACTTCAGTCCCAAACCACCAGGTATAGGCCCGGATTTGGTGGTATTCTTCCCTTCAAGCGCCCAACTTATTGCCTCTTCAGCCGACAAGATAAGGCCACGCCGTTCGTAGATATTAGAGCATATCCCGATTCCCAGGTCAGCAACTGAAAAATCGAGACGTTGTTTCTTATGAAAGTATTGTCCACAAGAAAAAATGCCCAGCTTTGTTTGCGAGTGAATCACTGAATTGCTGAAAATCTCGTAGATGCTTTCCCTAAACTTCTTCAAGAGCCCCGGTGACATTTCGGGGATACCCTTGCCGATCATCTGCTTTTCGATATAGTCGGCGAAATACCGGTCATCTTTCGGTTCGAACCGTTTATATTCGATGGTGGAACCGTAGCTGTCCTTCTTTCTGGACCAGCCATAATTGCACAAAAACCCGTTTTTTGAAAGGATCGCTTCCACATTGGCCGGGACACTGGTTAGCCGTATCGTATTGATATCCCGCCCGATTTTGTAAAGGATCGCGCCCAGAGGGGCGCACATGTTGGCATCTATCCAGCCGGCTTGGCTCATGTCGATTTCGATGTCGTCAAGAAAACACCCGGCTGTTTGCGTGGCAAGTTGGATCAGCCTGGAGAATCCTTCGTAATTGCTGTGTATTTCCTGAAGGAATATTTTCATTTTGTTCCTGTTATGGCAGCAAATTTACGGTTTCGACCTTTGCTCATATTTCCGCATCCTCAGTTTGTTGAGAAAACTATTTTATTGGTACATAGTTTAATATCCGAGTTTACATATTGTGCTGAATGAATTCAGAAGAATTTGCTCAGTTTCTTTTGCAGTTAATGCCCAAATCAACGCGAGTTCTTTTTTTATTAATTCTGTGTCAGTTGGCAATGCGGCTCTATTGGATATCTTTACAAAAGGCCCATCTGATTCCATTAATACTCGATCTTTTGGCATCTGTTGCACAAGGCTTTTTCCACTCATACTTCGCAACATTGCTGGCCCAACTGAAAACCAACATCCCATATCTATCGCTCGTTGGAGTTGTTTTTTGGTGCCGGAAAACCAATGCAAAACAGGGACTCCAGCATCAGGGAAACGTGCCAATGTATCTAAAACTAAATCCTCCGCTTTTCGGCTGTGAATAGAAAATATCTTGCCCCCGGTGCGAGATGAAGAGTTTAGTATATGCTCAAAGGCTTGCAATTGAGCAGGCAAGTGTTGTTTGAGTTCGGGAGAACCATCCAATCCCACTTCACCAACATATTTCGTTTCACTGATTAATAGATCAAAAAGGGCTAACTCGTTCAGTCGTTCATGGGCAATTTGAGGATGAAGTCCCAATGCTGTTCGTATCCTGTTTTTGCCCTTGCTCAAAGCATTGGTTTTTGTCCATGCTTTAGGTGTTGTTGTCACAGATAGAACGTAAATACCAAACTTATCGCTGAGTTCAATTATTTTTTTAGGTTCAGGATATAAATCTATATGACAATGGAAATCTATCACAAGTTGAACCCTTGGCTATCTAGGTAGTCTCCAACCTCTTGTAATCCCCTTTGAAAAACATCAATATATCGAGCCCGTTCTTCAGAGAGTTCCGGCAAGGGGCCACTTAAAGACAACCATGCCCCATTATTTCCTTGCCTCGATTTTTTAACTGCAAGCATTAAAGCAAGTAAGTCGTCTCGCTCGTTTTCATCTTGGTAAACACTGTGTAAGTCAAGACGTCGATATGGTGTTAAATCCGCTAATTGAGCTGCATGAAATGATGCTCGTCTAATCAGGCATGGAACGCACCGGCCGCACTGTTGCCCAGTTCGCTTCCATTTTCCACAGGACACTGTTGTTGATGCAAGCCGTTCTAAGTTAGCTTGGTCAGCACAACCATTAAGCATCTCACCTTTTGTCTGAAACTTATATGGATTCTTTATTACCGCGGGGATTTCAAGTCCTTCAAATATTTTTTGGATTAGGCTTAGAAAATATGGATGCGTCGTACGGGTACTTAGAGAACCTAAACGGCGGGGCGTGAGAGGTGCATTTAAAGATATCAAACCATTCTCAGGAATCAACAAATCTACTTCTTGGTTGTCTGATAACACAGACAGAACAGAAGCCGCGACCGCGCCATATGCAAGGAAGTTGATGCTTCTTGTTCGCATTGAAGTTTCAGCCGGAAGGTAAAAAGTCGGGTTAAGGACTGATGAGAAACGTGAAAGATTCCGAGGAAAACAATTGTTCACTTCATCCTGAGTTGCCTTATCGCCACGATATGAATGGCTTACCAATACAGGATTACGCCCTTCGTACAAAAGGTTAAGAACTGCTGTTGAACTATCCAGACCGCCAGAAAACAGACATACACAATCCTGGCCGTTCAGATGAATTTTTTTTGCTCGCGGATATGGGTTTGGTACACGGAGGCCATTACCTTGAATATCAAGGTGCCAAATATCGCCGCTGAGGAATCGCAGGGCTGCTTCCAGATCATGCTTTAACGGCACCCAAGCGTCCGGCTCGACTACTGAAACAACTAATTCAAATTCTCGCGTCCAGCCATCGGCAGTATTTTCCCTTTTGACAAAAGTATCTGCTGCGGTTACAGCCAGAGATACTGTAAGAAAATCAAAGGCTCTTTGCGATATCGGATGGGGAAACCGCTTGATTTCGTCTCGAATCTGATTCCCAAGTGCTGCTCTACCTGGTGAATTAGATTTTGTCCCATATAATAAGACCCCTATTTCAGTCTCTGCGAGGTTACGGATTGAGTCGGGATTCGCGTCGCATTTTATTCTTACCATGGCTCATATCCCTCCCATTCGATCCAAACTTCTTTTATGGCATTTTGCTGGATATCTTTAACTTGATTTTGTGTGAGGTTGGTTAATCCATTGGCAAAATGTGGCCTCATATGCTGATCGACCACGCTGCTGACAAGATCATGAAGTGCTCCCTCTGCATCCTGGCATCTTTGCAAGTCGCCTTTTTGAAAGGCCTCCTTTGAATCCATAACCACTTGCTCGAAAACACATTCCCGAAGATAAAAGATCATCATGTCAATAAGCATCTCATCGCCAATGCTTAAAGGATCGAACTCGTCAATCCCTTCAAGTGCCTCAGAAAGGGCAACGTGCATAGCTGCACGAATCTTTTCCGCATCTCCGTTTACAGGCGTAAGTACAGCCACAATTTCCTGAATGGCAAAATCAACATCTTTTCCAGCTAAGGCAGACAAGTCTACACCAGAAATTGCCTCACCGGTTCCTCCTTGACGGAGGTCGTTTATTACTCCGAAAAGGGCAGCTCCAGCGTTGGACATGGCACCGAAACGCCTGGCACCTACGCCTGCTCCTCCCGTTGCGTTTCGGGCATATTCCCCTAAAGAACGACGAAGGTAATGACCTTCTCCACTATTGACAAATTTGCCCAGATTGGAGCGAAAACTTTTAAACCTTGGTCCTTCGGGAGGAGGCGGCAAGGGCTGATCAGGGGTCGCGTCAGCCCATGGAGGAACTAGCGGGGCATTATTATTCGGCCCTTTACTTGAAGTTGATGTTCCCATCAAAAACCCTCCTTTCCATTGAACCAATCAGCTTTTTTTACCATGACATTCAGCCACGGCGGCAGCTTTTCAAGCCCCAAAGAATGAATGAAATCTGCCAGTGTTTTCCCAGAATTAGAGGCATGATCTGCCAAAATTATTGCACCATCAAATCCTGCCGGTTTTCGTTTCCAATCACTTTCCTTTCGGAATTCAGCGACAAGGGCTTCCATTACCGGAATATGTTCTGACGGATCAAGCCCAACTATAGCCTGTTTTGCTGAGGGAGAATTGGATGTTTTAGCTCGAAGTAGCACATTAAGAGTATCTGCAGCTTGAGCTGACAAACCTGTTCTAGAAAACCGCAAAGGGATAGTCTCACGACTGAGATATAGTGCAGGCCGAAGATCTACGCCTGCCAGATGCGGTTCCAACTGAAACCATTCAATGATGAAGGAAAAATGCTTCTGCTGCCATATTTCCGGACATGTCTTCTTAAACCTTTCCTGATCTTCTGTAGCCTCTTCCAGTCTGGAAATGATTTCGGCCTTCCCACCCGCTGCCTCATTTATTAGACGATAGAACTCAGCTGTCGCTTGATTGTCCGTGCATCGCTCAAAAAGCGCTATTTTTGCAATGATGGCTTCGTCCAAGGGCATCCCTCTACGTTTGGCAATTCTTGAACGCATTCTTACAACGTTCAACATGCGTTTAACAATACGAGGGTTGCCTTGCACACGGGAAGAATTTGCGAGAATAGTTGCCATTCGATCAGCAATACCAAAAGCATTGGCGAGGTCTTCTGTCGCACTGTCACCGAGAAGTCCGATGGCTGCCTCTTTGGAAATAGGCTCCTGCCTCCAACATTCTCTCAAATTCAGTACTAATTCGTTGCGCAGGCTTTCAAGGTTTATTTCATCAACTTCTGCTGCAAGTGCGAAAAGCATGAACATGTAAGCGCGCACTTCATGGACTCCAAGTCTTGGAACTCGAATAGGGACCTGGATAAGCTTGTCAAGGTAGTCAGTAATTAGACGCTCATTGAGGTTGCCATAATGCTCTGACACGGCATGGCGAATCATTTCTTCATCGGCGGCAATGATGAAAGCTGACTGGGGAAGGAAAAGAAAAAGACGGACTGCTTCAAGGGTTTGAATAGCGTTTTTCGGAAGGCATCGGTCTAAGTTGTCAATAAATACAACGAGTGTTTTCCCAAGTGACCCAAGAATTTCTGAGAATTCTTGACGAAAAGCCGCAATTTCTGCTGGTGGTGTTCTTTTCTCAGAATCTTTCAAAACACCTTGCGTTTTCTCTTTAATGTCAGAAGCAGCATCTTTTACAGTTTGGAAATCCTCTTGGCAGCCATCTCCATTTATAATTTGACCGATAGATTGAGCGCCTTTTGAAAGTAATCCGAAAGTTGGAAATCCTGCGAGAGTTGCTCCTGCATCAGCTAACATCCCGAATGCTCTTAACATATCGATTCTTTTTGAAAACTTCTTGACCTTCTGTACCAGACCTTCATCGGCATCAGCAGCTTGCAATAAAGTTGATGCTACAACTTCCATGAGAGCTGCACGTGCATCATCAAAATCCTGGTATAGCCATGCATCAAATTTAACGATAAGGAAATCTTGCTCACTCTCGTTAAGTGAGCTTTCAAGGAGACGGAGCATTGAAGATTTTCCCGCACCCCAGCCCCCAAATATTCCTAACGACAAGGGGAGCATTTTTTGATTGCCTATCAACTCTTTTGCAAGCTCTGCTACTTCAGAGTAATTAAGGAAATCCTGGTCAGTATCAATATCAGCCCACATAATCTACAATTCCTCCGCCAAGGGGATTAGCATGAATAATTGTCAACTCTTTCCCTTTACCAATTCAATCTCCTCCTCTGTCAGCCCATACAGCTCATAAACCAGCCGGTCAATTTCCGCCTCATAGCGCGGGACATCAGGGCTGGCTGGATTGGCGAGGATTTTCTGGACGCGTTCGATGATGGGGGCTTGCTGATCAGAAGAAACCTCTGGAATCGGAAACTGCTGGATGTCACTGATCATAATTTGAGGAAATGTATCTTCAGCAGCTATCTGGAATTTTTTTCGGAAGTACCACCCAATAAAGCGGGAGTTGAGAATGCCCAATTGGTACAGATACGAAAGGGGAATGTCCGGTTTGAGTTTGAGGACATAAAGCAATGTGTTGGAATAGGAGGTGTCCGGTACATATGTAGCGATCAATGTTTCGGCTACTATCTTCCGAATCAATATCTTTTCGCCTTTGAATTTGTCAGGATTCCTTGGCTCTGCTAACCAAGGACCATAATGGAGCCAGTTATCCTCTTTCCAGTTGAGTTGATAGCGGCCGATATGTTTACCATCAAAAAATGGTAAAAACTTCTCGTGTTCCCGTCTTGATGAGGTAAAAGGCTTAGTTGAACGTATTTCTTCGGTCTGGGGCGGTTTACCTTTGCCGACTTGATAAGCTTTTATACCGTAAAACATTTCGGTCAACTCACCAACAGTACGGAACTGCTTGTCAAGCCGTGCAATTAACTCCGATTCTGCACAATCAATACATACATTGAAAGTCCCCTGCTCATGCCAGACTGTAGTAGATACAAAAGTCTCCTGTGTCGGACTATCTATATCAAAAACTTTGTTTTGTTTTGTAAAAGTTTTTACCTTCACATCAGTTTCATGGAAATTTGAGTTTATAAATGACTTCTCAGCAGACAGAAGAGTTGTATCTACTGTTGCAGATTCAAATACGCGGGCTGGTAAAACGACGATCTCTTTAATTTTTGAGATTTTCAGGAGGTGGTTACGTAGCGGTGCCGCAAAAGATAAATTGAGATAGGTATCTGGGACGATGTAACTTAAATGCCCACCGTCTCTTAGAATCTCTAATCCCTTCTCCACAAATAGAATATAACTTTCACCTCTATGAGAATAGGTATCGAAATATTTTTTCAGCTCTTTCGGCTGCGATACACCATAAGGCGGATTGGCAATCACCACGTCAAAGCCACGCTTCTTGTGGTACACCTCACTGAAATATATCTCGAAATCGAAGTGCTCATCATTGTTGGTCAGTAGCCGGATCAACTGACCGATCCGGGCTTTCTCCTCTTTCTTCTGTCGAGGATTGATCTCGTCGAAGAAGCGTTGCTTCAGCGTCTCTAGCTCGGCAAAAAGATGGTGGTTAAGAACGTTCCTCTCTACCTGCAGGAGCGAATTGCCGCAGACGATCTTGTAATCCAGGTTAGGCAGGGGCTTGATGGTCTGAAAATCGTCCTCGTCCACCACCAGTGACAGCCACAACCGCAGCTTGGCGATGTCCACCGCGCCGCAATCGATATCCACACCGTAGATGGACTGCTGAATCGCATGGCGCTTGAAGTTATAAGCGGTCCGCTCTGCCTGGTCGCCGAGATAGACCGTAAGGGTTTCCCGCGCCCGGACGATCTCATGGAGCATCCCCACAGGAAAGGCGCCGGAACCGATGGCAGGATCGCAGATTTTGATGTCAGCCAGGGCTTCGTCAATCCGCTTGGCATCGGTGCGGATCGATTCGGGGAGCTTCCAGGAATAAGACTTGGTCCCCTGCTCCTTGGCTATGTCGTTCTCAATGCCGAAATCACCCTGTCGGATGAAGACTTCAATCTCTTCACGAGGAACGGGATCTGGTCCAGCCTTGGCCATCAGTTCCATCTGGCTTTTGGATTTTGCCAGTTCTTGCGGTGCGAACAACTCTGTCTGAGGTGTGTCGAGGCGTTCATAGCCGATAGAGCCATTGAGCGCTGAGCCCAGGTAGTTGATGAGGCTCTGCTGGCACATGTAGTGGACGATCTCGCGAGGTGTATAGTAGGCCCCCTTGGACTTGCGGTCCTTCACTTCCAGCAGGTTCTCGAAGACTTTCCCCAGCATCTCCGGATCAACGGCCACTTCCTTTTCCAGCGGTTCGTCTTCCCTGACGGTGAAGTTGTACAGGTCAAAGGTATCGAAGACCTCGCCGAAGGTCTCGTTCCTGATATGGATGTCGGTCTCCTGCCAGTTGTAACCGTTGATCGGCTCGAACAGCCCGCCGTTCAGGAAGGGAATCTTGCACTTGAAGGGGCTGTAGTAGGACTCCTCTCCTCGGTCGATGGCCAGGGCTTCGTAGAAAAGTGGTTCCAGCAGGTCGTTGAAGAAATTGCCGTAGGGGACGATCTCTTTTCTGTAGAGCCGTTGCATGAAGTCCTTCGGCCCGCTTCCCCATCCCTTGAAGGTGCCGGCCGAATCCTTCTCCACCCCAAGCCAGCCCTTTTTCTGCAGGAAATAGAGGAAGACGATCTGCCCCAGGAGCTTCTTGGCAAAGTCCGCCGTGTTGATCCCCTTGGCGGTGAAGTCCTCCCTGATCCGGCGGTCTTTCTCCACCAGTTCATCCAATTCTTCCTTCACCTTGAGGAACAGGTTCTTGTACCGCTCGAAGAACTCTCTGGTGACCGTTTCGATATTGAATGCCTTTTCCAGCTCAGCCAATGTCGGATTGTTCCGGTCGTCCTGCACGATGGGAAGGAGCTGCTGCTGGGCCGTGTGGTTCGGCTCATTCTTGCCTACCAGAAAGGAATAGCGGCGGGCCGGGGTCAGGTCGGTCTTGACGCGGACCTTGCCGCTCTCGTCCTGCTCTGCCTGATAGTCCATGCGGACGTATGAAAACCGCCAGTCGTCCAGTCCATCGGTGTGGTAGGCTACGATGGCGGCATCTTTCTCCCCCCGGTGCTTGAGATACCAAGCGATGAAGTTGCGCTGCATGGTGCGGGCCCGGTCAAGGGCGGCTTCCCGCTTCAGATTGACGACGAGGACATCCAGCGCCGCCCCCTCCGGGTCGGTATACTTCCCCAGCCGTTTGTACTGGCGAACATGGTCCTTGTAGGCGTCGGGAATGTACTGGCCCTGGTAGGAAAACGCCTTGGACTCGTCCAGGTCGTTAAACAGATTCTTGGCGAAGAGGCGGAACCTCTGTTCGTCAAAGGGGTTCTGGAAGGTATCGCGGATGAGGTTTTTTGCTTCCTGCTGGTTCATGCTCTACCCGCTTTTCCGACAAGGTACTCGGACAGGATCACTTCACGTGTCTGATGGTCAAAGTTCTGTGATTGCTGGCCTCCGGACAAAAGCGACAGCGGCACATTGATTTTCAGGATAGCCAACACCTTTAGCGGATTGATTTCCCGCTCCAGTTCGGCCTTGAGCCGCTTGCTGGTGTTTTTCGGAATAATGCCGTCCTCGAACGCCTTGAGCACCGCCTTCAAGTAGTCTTCATCGTCGTCGGTGAAACCCTTGAAGAGCTTGATGTCGTTACCCTTCAGGCGCTTGATAATGTAGTTCTCGTTGGATTTGCTGCCATGACCCGATTTCTCGAAGGCCTCGCCGGAGGTCAGCAGATCGAATTCCTCCTTGTTCCGCTGTAACAGGGGGTAGAACTCTTTCGGTAATGCGGCTCTGGCAGTGTCCACCAGGCACTCGAACAGGACGGCGGCCTCAAAGAACGTCACTTCCCGCACTGTGGCCGTATCGGCAAGGCAGAACTTCTTCAGCTTCCCCTTGCGGAAAAAGGTAATAAGTTGGTCCTGCGCGGCTGTATCCAAGGTTCGGCAGGAGCGTGACTTCTTCGGTAGCCGCTTGATCTTCTCGAACAGGCTTGGTTCCTTATCGCGTACGTCGCGGATTTTCTGGAGGTACTCCAGCTCGGAACGTTCCCCTTCGTCTTCGCCCTCCAGGTTCTTCCGGTCGTTCAGTTTCCTGTAGAGGTGATCGCCGAACAGCTCATGGGCGGTAACCTGCTCTTCGTCCGACAGGTACTTTGCGTCCTCGCCGAGGGTGTCATGGAAGGCCTGAATCTTGGCCTTGATGCTCGCCTCAAGGCCCAGGTGAATATCCGATTGCGCGGTGGGGAAGAAATTATACATGTACACATTCTTGTGCGGGCTGCCGACGCGGTTTACACGGCCGACCCGCTGGAGAACCCTCGTCGGATTCCAAGGGAGATCGTAATTGATGACAATATTGGAGCGATGCAGGTTGATCCCCTCTGCAAGCACGTCGGTCGTCAGGAGAATCCGGATGTCATCCAGTGGCTGCTTCTGTTTCGGATCGAAGTTCGCCCGGACGAGGTCGCGGGCGATGGGGATGGTATGCTCCACGCCGTTCAGCGTCCCGCCGGCGCTGGAGAAGAACATGACCTTTCCGGGGAATTCCTTGTTGAGCTTCCGGTAAAGATAGTCGCCGGTCTCCTTCGACTCGGTGAATACCACCAGCTTGCTCCCCTTCAGGATGGCGTTCTTTCGCAGCTCGGTTACAAACTGCTCCAATTTGGGGTCGCCGGTCACGTCAATCCAGAGGGCCTGAATCTCCTGCAGCAGCTTCAGATCACTGTTCAGCTTGGCGATGAACTCTTCGCGGAACTCGTCAGCCCCGTACTTCTGCACCTTGTCCTGTTCAACGAACCTTATCAGCGCCTCCTCGTTGTCCTCGTCAAGGAAGTCGTAGACGTTCACCTTTTTGCTCATGTAAACCGTTCCCTGATTGTACATGTCGATGAACTTCTGATAGGACTCGATGAACCTCCGCAGTGTATTACTGAAGGCGTAAAAACTGCTTTCCAGACGCTTGACCAGAATCCCCTTCATGAAGCCCCCCACGTTGCGCTGGGACTGCATCTCGAATTCGGAGACCGGCTTCTTCAGGAAGAGGAGCGGCGTATAGCGGGCGTAGCTGAAATCCTTGAGCAGCTCTATGGTCGCAGTGAAAATTGCGTCTGTTCGGCCGTCGAAGGTGTAGATGATTCGGTTGGGATCGTCCAGCTCGGGGAAGGAGAGCCCCTGTTTGTCGATGTCTCCCTTGAAGTACTTGAGGACTTCAGACCGGGTGCGCCGCACCATCACATACTTGAGCACTTTTTCCCGCATATCGCGGGACACCTCTTTTACGCAGTCGATGTACTCGGGATCAGTCTTGGCATATTTGTCGAGCCGGCCCTTCAGGTTGGCAAAGAACTTCTCCAGGTCGGGAATGCCGGGGATCGTGCTCTTCTTCGGAATCTGGAAGAGCTTGAGCTGGCTGTAGATATCTTCCACGGTGTTGTTGAGCGGTGTCGCCGATACGAGTATCACCTTCTTGCCGAAACAGATCTGGTGCAGCTTCTCGTATCCTTGGGTAACCTCGTTTCGGAAACGATGGGCCTCGTCGATGAAGATGTAGTCGAACTTCTCCACCCCGTCCCGGATGAGGTAATCGAGCTTGCCGAGGGATTCGACCTTGAAGCCTCGGACGCCGAATTCAAAAAAGGTGTCTTCCCAGTATTCTTTCAGGACCGGTGGACAGATGATCAGGATTTTCCCGCGCAGCTGCTGGGCGAGGAGAGCGGAGATGAAGGTCTTCCCTAGACCTACAACGTCCGCCAGAAAGACGCCATTGTAGGCATCGAGAATCTTCTTGGCGGAAATGACGGCCTGTTTCTGGTAGTCCAGCTCCATGAAGCCTTCCGGGAGGTAGGTTTCAAAGTCCTGGTCGATGTTTATGTCTTCCTTGAAATACTCATAAAGAAACTTCAGGTAGAGGTGGTAGGGGGTGATCTGGTCATTGAGCCAGGTCTTCTCGTTGATGGTGTCCACATACTCCCTGGAAAGATCGACGGCGTCCTTCCATAGCTCTTCAAACTGAGTTAGGGCGAACTCCACATCAGCCCGGTCCTTCAACTCCACGTTAAATTCACGGTTGGCAATCAGGCCCGACTCGGAAAAATTGCTGGAGCCGGTGATGACCCGGCCGAAGTCCCGGTCATCCTCACCGAAGCGGCTGATATAGACCTTGGCGTGGAGGTTGTCGCTCGGATAGGCCTTGATCTCCATCTTCCCCGATTGCAAGAACTCGATGAACTTTCTGACCCCGAGCTCGGTCTCAAAGCTGTCGGGCGAGTGCTCCATCTCGGAGGTAACGGTCTCGGAGAAGATTTCCTTCGTCCGCTTGTGGGACTCGAAGTCCAGTGATGCCTGGGAGCGGTGGGTATCGATAATCTCGAAGGCTTTGCGGTCTACATTCAGACCGACGAGGACGCGGATTTTGTCGATGGATTCAAAGGATTCGTACAGGTTGTAGAACCCGCTGGTGCGGAAGTAGCCGACCAGGACGTCAAAAAATCTCACGTCCTTGAGGGTCTTTCTGAACCGGTCAAGCAGGGTGGAACCGGGCTCGTTGGTGAAGAATGTCAGGTCAGTGTTCATCGTATTTATCCCGGGAATTTCAAATCAAGCCGCACATCATCATACCGTAAGGATGCGACATAATACGTCACATTACTTCTTGCCTTGGAAGGGTCCGCGTTTACCAGGACAGATTCCAATTCAAAAACAGCAACTTAAAAATCCGAATTTTTTCTCGGAGCTGATTACAGCTACTGCACAAACTCAAAAGCCGCCTTCAGTACCATACTGTCAAGGGCGGCTTTCGTTAATTCAATATCTTCCCTCGGCGTTCACACTCCATCATCAACCCCCATAACACCGCAAAATTACGCAAGTTTAATACACCTTTTCATCCCTAATGTCAACGATAAAGGCCTCCCACGCGACCTGAAGGGGTCAGACTGTTCACTCCCCACTCGCCCCCAGATTCCATTAACGGTCACCTTATTGGCTACTTTTTCGGTGCCGTGGACTATGGACGATTATTTGGATGGCCAAAGGCCCCATAAATGGAATCAATTTGGCTACCTTCAAATGCTCCTTCACGGAAAAAGAAAAGCCTCCTTTGTGGGGAGGCCTTCGAGGGTATCATGTTTATACGCGAGAATTTGCCGTTCTCGTTGTTCTTCTTAGACTGCCAGGGTTCGCGCCGCTTTTAGATTGCCATACGGTCAGCTAAGCTGCCGTGGCCGATGGCCATTGACCACCGCGAGAAGTCTCCTTCCCGATTCGCCCCCTGAATTTACAGCGTGGGACTGTTCACCGCTGCTACCCTTTGCAACGTGTGCCGGTCTGGATAGGACCGGCAGGATTATACCAAACCGGACATTGACGGACAATAGAAAAACAAAAAGCCCTGATTTCTCAGGGCTTCCCGTACTGCTAAATACTACTCTGGATTTTTAAATGGTGCCGAAGACTGGAATCGAACCAGCACTCCCTTGCGAGAACTAGAACCTGAATCTAGCGCGTCTACCAATTCCGCCACTTCGGCATTCGAGAAAATATTTTATAGCACCATTTGCACATGGTTGCAATAAAAAATTCATGTTCTGGACGCATTCCAGTTTTTTTCTTAAGAGGCTGTCACCTTGGAGAAAATCACTTGCAAGGTTAAAGGCAATTCACGGCGATCCGCAGGGGCGTTGAGCGAGTAGTGGGCGAAAAGGGGCGTTGGCCCGAATTGTGCTAATAAAAGGGCATTATATTTTTTCACGTAAAACAGCAGAATCGACTTGACAAATACCCCTTAAAAAGATTAACAAAATACACCCATTATCTGGTCCGCCCCCATTTTTCTTTTCAGTATCCGGTGAATTGGCGGAGTTCCTACGGGAAAGCGCGCAGGGTGCTTTTTGCTCATGCGCCGTAATTTTATACTATATTCTGAAAAACTTGCTTTAGGAGGTGTTGCCACTGTGGAGAAGAAACTTTTATTTCTGATAGTCTTTGCCGCTCTGCCGTTCGCATTGTTGGCGCAAAGCAATGATGGTCGTGTCTTTGCCCAGGAGAACGGAGCTGCCAAGCAGAAGGAGTCCTGCATAACGGAGAAGTGCCATACCGGCATGGGAAAGGAAAAGTTTGTCCATGGACCGGTGGCGGTCGGCGAGTGTACCGCCTGCCACAGGCAGATCAAGAAGCATAAGTTCGAACCGATAACGGACATCGGTAAGCTCTGCGACGAGTGCCATGAAAAACTGACAACCATGAAGGTCGTTCATGCCCCGGTGAAGGCTGGGAAGTGCAGCAAGTGCCACGACCCGCACCAGTCTCCCTACAAATTCCAGCTCCGTGCCGAAGGGGCCTTCCTCTGTTTCAACTGCCATGACAAGGGGATGATCGGCGGCAAGTTTGTCCACGGTCCGGTTGCCGTCGGCAGCTGCAGCACCTGCCACACCATGCACCAGAGCGAATTCCCGAAGCTCCTCCTGGCGAAGGGGAACGAGGTCTGCTTCAACTGCCACGCGGACAAGGCCGACGCCTTCAAGAACAAGAAGTTTGTCCACGCTCCGGTGCAGGAGTCATGCGTAAACTGCCATAGCCCCCACGGCGGGAACTTCCAGTACAATTTCAAGGCGGATGGCAAACGAGACCTCTGCTTTACCTGTCACTCGGACAAGGAGAAGGAGGTCAAGGAGGCGACCGTTCCCCACAAGGGGCTCGATACCGCCAAGAGCTGTCTCGCCTGTCACGATCCCCACGTTTCCAATTATGTCAAGCAGCTGACAATGCAGCCGGCCGAGCTCTGCATGAGCTGCCATGACCGGGAATATAACGGTCAGAACGGACGCGTCGCCAACATGAAGGCGATGCTGGCGAACAACTCCATCCACCACGGCCCGATCAAGCAGAATGACTGCTCGGGCTGCCACAATACCCACGGTTCCAATAACTACAGGATGTTACGCGAGTTTTTCCCGCAGCTATTCTACGCGGGGTACAGCCAGGACAATTACAAGCTCTGTTTCATGTGCCACGAGAAGAGCATCGCCAACGACGAAAGGACCACGACGCTGACGGCTTTCAGAAACGGCGACCAGAACCTCCATTTCGTTCATGTCAACAAGATGGTGAAGGGGCGCACTTGCCGGGCGTGTCACGACGCGCATGCCACCAACAATCCGCGCCACATCCGTGACGCGGTGCCGTTCGCGAAATGGCAGCTGCCGGTAGGATTCACGAAAACGGAGACCGGCGGAAAATGCCTGCCGGGATGCCATCAGCTGTTCGGCTATGACAGGGCCAAGCCGGTTGTCAACAAGCCGCTGACCACTGCGCGCTGAGGCAGGATAAGGGTCAAAGCCGTTCAACCGATTCACCATTCGCTGGTTTTGGAGAGATGATGACTCTGAGTGTCAGAAATACGCTGCGTGCTGTCTGCGCCCATGCGGTTCTCCTCTCGCTGCTGCTCGTCCCCCCCCTTGCCCGGGGCGCTGAAGAGGCAAGCGGGACGAAGGAAGCGGCGCCGGCAAAACCTGCTGTTGCCGCCGCAGCTGCCGATAAGACCGAGATCGAGATCGCAACCGCCAGGGAGAATCTCAAGGCGGCACCTGCCAATGCAACCCTCCATATCCGGCTGGCCTATCTTCTCGTCGCCAAGGGGGAGCTCGACGAGGCTATGCGCACTTTCGACGAGGCCCTGAAGCTCAACGCCCGCGCCTTTGATGCGAAGACCGGGAGAGGGGTCGTTCTGGCGCGGCAGGGAAAACTCAAGGAGGCCGAGCAGGTGCTCCAGGATGCCTTGCTGTTGAACCCGAACCCGGTGCGGACCCATTATGAACTCGGCCTCGTTTATGAGAAGCTTGGCAACCTTGACAAGGCGATTGCCGAGTTCAAGGAGGGGATCAGGAAGCACGAGCAGGGGCGGCAGTAAGGGGGCAGGCACGGAGCGACAACTCACCATTCACCTTTCACTGGATCACATTTATGTCTTTCCGCATCAAACGCATAATATTCTTGACGGTATTCATCACCAGCTATGGAGTCCTCTTTTTTGCCCCTGCTGCCGCAACACTCCAGGGGTTGCAGGTGGGGATGGAGGCGCCGGAGTTTTCCCTGAAAAACCTCGGCGGTGACACCAGCACTTTTGCTGACCTGAGGGGTGACAAGCTTACCGTTCTCGTTTTCTGGTCAACCTGGAGCAAGAAATCGGAGAAGGCACTGGCCAGGATGCAAAAGCTCCATGAGAAATACAAGGGGCAGGGACTTGCGGTCATCGGCGTGAACGCCGACGAGCAGAAGATCTCCGACAAGACGGTGGCGGAGATCAGGGCCGTTCAGGAGAAGCTGAAAATCGGCTTTCCGATGCTCGTGGACCATGGTCTTGCCTCTTTCCACGACTACGGGGCGATCGCCCTCCCGACAATGGTCGTCATTGACCGGGAGAGGGTAATCAAATATGAGCTTTCGGGGTATCCCCTGGTGGGGTCGGAAGCGATGGCGGACTATGTCGGTTCCGTTATTGAAGGGAAGAAGACGCCGGTAGTCGAGGAGAAGGCGGGGTATCAACCGAACAAGGCCGCCCTGCGATTTTACAATATGGGGAAGACTACCCTGAAATCGAAACGGATGGCCGACTCGGCCGAGATGTGGTTCAAGAAGGCGGTCGAGGCGGACCCCAAGTTCGTGCTGCCCCATCTGAGCCTGGGCAGAATGTACCTCCAGAAGGGGGACACAGCCCTGGCGCAGGGGGCGTTCAAGGAGGCGCTCGCCAGGGAGCCGGCCAATCCCATAGCCCTGTGCGAGTCCGGCATGATCCTGGTGAACGAGGGGAAGGGGGGGGAAGGCGTGGCCCTGTTTGATGCTGCCAGGAAGGCGGAAGATGGCTATGCCCCCTGTTACTACTATGCCGGCTATGCTTACGGAAAAGAGGGCAAGCTGGAAGATGCCATGAAAATGTTCGATGAGGCCGAGAAGGCAAATCCGTTTGATTACAATCTCTTTGTGTACAAGGGGAAGGTTTTCGAGGGGCAAAATGAGCGGCAGAAGGCCTTCGATGCCTATAAGAAGGGACTTGAGATCGTCCTGCAGCGGCAGTGATTCGTGGCCCCTGACCGCTCGCTTCGTGCGCCAGGGCCGATAGAGTTAACCCGAAGTCCGGAATGACATGAAACATCTGATACTTACAGTAATCGTTTACTCCCTGTCGATTCTCCCTGCAGTCGGAGAAGCGGCAACAACCGCCGGTCATCTCGCCATCGCGTTTCCGCCTGACAGGTCCTTCGTGGAGAGCGGGATTATCAACGTCGTCCTGCAAGGGGGGGCAAGCACCTTCGATGGGGTGCAGATATCGGTTAACGACAGGAAACAGGCGGTGCCTTCAAAACCGATCAGCCGCTACTATCTCTGTTACGACGGTATCCGCCTGTCATACGGCTTGAACAAGATAAGGGTCACCGGTTTCAAGGACGGCAGGAAGACGGAGGAGGCAACCGCCCAGGTTTTTTACCGGTCGGACCTTTCACCGAGCTCCAGCAGCGCCCCCCCGGCCTTCAGGAAATATCTGTTCCATGGCGATGCCGGCGAAAAGGTATGTTCCCCCTGCCATGAGCTGAACTTCACCAAGAGCGGGCAAGCCAAGGATGGTCCCGACCGCTCCCCCTGCTACATGTGTCATAAAAAGATCCTCAGCAACTACAGGTTCGTCCATGGCCCGGCGGCCGTATGGTCCTGCCTTACCTGCCACGACGGGAAATCGACAAATTCGAAGCTCTCGGTCATCAAACCCGATGACAAGTCGTGCGCGGACTGTCATGAGACTAGCTGGGGCAACAAGAACTTCAAGCACGGCCCGACGGCGGCCGGCAATTGCACGACCTGTCATGATCCCCATGCGGCCGACAAACCCTTTTTCCTGAGAATGGATACCGGTGACCTCTGCGCCTCATGCCACGAAGATGTCCTCTACCGGCCCCACGTCCTCACCACTTTTTCAGGGGGAGGCGGTCATCCCCTGAGACGTAGTCCGGATCCATTCAACCCGCTCAAGGATTTCACCTGCGCCTCCTGCCACAACCCCCACGGCAGCAATTCCTCGGTATTTCTCAACGCCTACGAAGATTCCGGCACCATGCACAGTTTCTGTCGTTCCTGCCACAAGATGTAACGAAAACTGTTGCCAGTGACCGGTTCAAAGCCCCGGTCCCCGGGCTACTCCGCCACCAGCAGGCGCGGTGCCTTGTCAAGCGCTTCCATGGTTTCTATCTCCTTCCCCGTGGAGGCGCCGAGCTCCTTGAAGCGGCGGGCGGTGACGAGCACCCGGGTTTCCATGGTGCCGACCGCCCGGTTGTAGGATTCGACCGCGCGTTCCAGCCCCCTACGCATGTCGGAGAAGTGCCCGGTAAGAACCGTGATCCGGTCGTACAGGGTCTTGCCAAGCTCGCTGATGGCCTGGGCGTTTTCAGCGATCTGTTCCTGGCGCCAACCGTAGGCGACTGCCCGCAGAAGGGCGATCAGGGTGGTCGGGGTGGCGAGGATCACCTTCTGTTCGACGCCGAATTCGATCAGCCCAGGGTCCTGCTCCAGGGCGGCGCTGAAGAATGTTTCGCCGGGGAGAAACAGGACAACGAACTCGGGGGTGGCCTTGAACTGGTCCCAGTAAGACTTGGCGCTCAGCTTTGCCAGGTGGACCCGGATATGGCGGGCATGTTCCTTCAGCTTGTGGAGGCGCTCCTTTTCCTCTGTCGCCTCCAGCGCCTCCAGGTAAGCCTGGAGCGGGGCCTTGGAGTCGACCACGACATTCTTGCCGTTCGGCAGCTTGATCACCATGTCGGGCCGCAGCCTGCCGTCTTCGCCGGAGACCGACTCCTGCTCGGCGAAATCGCAATAATTGACCATCCCGGCGATTTCCACGACCCGCTTGAGCTGGATCTCGCCCCAGCGGCCGCGCACGGTGGGAGAGCGGAGGGCCTTCACCAGGCTGGCGGTTTCCCCCTGCAACCGGACCTGGCTGGAGGCGAGCGACTTTATCTGCTCGGTCAGGCTCGTGTAGGCTGATGCCCGTATCTTTTCCATCTCCTGGATCCTGACGTCCACCTGGGCCAGGGACTCCTTCATCGGCTTAACGAGTTCGTCGATGGCCTGCCGTCTCAACTCCAGGTCACCGCGGGCGCCTTCCTGGAACTTTTCCATGGAGGCCCTGGCAAGGTCGAGAAAAGACTGGTTGTTGCTCTTGAGCGCCTCGGCGGAGAGTGCCCTGAAGGCATCGGATAGTTTCGCCTGGGCGACGTCGAGGACCGCGAGCTTCTCCTCGGCCGCCTTGCGTTCTTCGTGAAGCCGGGCGGTGAGCCCGGCAAGCTTTGCCTGGAGGTCGGCGTTTTCCTCATTGAGCCGGCGCAGCCGTTCCTCACGCGCATTCAGGAGCGTTTCAAGCTCGCCGATGCGGGTGCATTTCTCCTCTGCCGCGGACCTCCTTTCCCGCTCTGCCATCAGCTCGGCCCTGAGGCCGTTATTGTCGGCAACGGCCCGGTCGAGTCCGTTCCTGAATTCTTCCAGCCGCTGCTCCTTCCCCAGGAGGCGCTCATTGAGGGCCGCCGCTTCAGCTGCCAGCCCGGCTCTCTGCCGCTCCGCCCGGCTCCCGAGATAGAGCCAGATTATCGTCCCGCCGGCAATGATGCCGATTATGAGAAAGAGCACTTCCATGATGGTTCAGCCTCCCTTGCTTGAAACCGCTGACAGTTTCAAATTTGTCCCCGTAAAAATGCGGCAAGCATAGCAGAATTCGCCGGGCAAGTACAGGGGGGCCGCCGGGGTGTCGGGGAACTACTCCTCCTCTCCCTTGAACCACTTGTCGAACCATGTGCGGTGGTCTTTGGAGGCCAATATCTGCAGGTCCCTGGGGCCGAGCCAGATCCCGCCGCAACCGTGGCATTTGTCCATGGGGACGCCGCGAAACGTCATCGGCTCGATGGGGTCGCCGCATTTCGGACAGCGGTTGCGGCAGTGCTCCCGGATCACCTTTTCCCGGGCCTCTGTCTTCATCTTCTCGATCTTTTCCGCCTCCTGCTTGAGAATGTATTGATTCTCCAGGGCCTTTTTCCGTTTTTCCCAAATGTCGCTCATGGTGACTCTCCCTTCTCACAAAATAGCGCTGTTTGGCCTTCTACCGTTAAATATAGGCGTAATTCCGCTGAAGTCAACCGACCGCAACCGTCTGATTCTCGTTGCCCCGCGCTGCAAAGGGAAGGACGGCTTGCAGCCCGCCAGCTGCATCCGGGCTGAGGATCGCCTATTTGCCACTTGATTCGGCGCGGCAATGCAGGTAACATGCGGTGAACGGCGCATGGAGAACAGAAGCCGGGACTTTGGATGTCACGAATCCGGAACAGCGGCCCCGGAAGCCTCAATGGAACAGACGGCATATGGCAATCGAAAAAGTGCGGCTTGACAAACTGATCCTGGACCGGGGGCTGGCATCGTCCCGGGAGAGGGCCCGGTCGCTTATCATGGCCGGCCAGGTGGTGGTGGATGACCACCTGGCGGACAAGGCGGGGCAACTGGTGCCGCTTGCAGCGGAGATCCGCCTGAAAGGGGAACCGCTCCCCTTTGTCAGCCGCGGGGGGCTGAAGCTGCAACAGGCGCTGGACGAATTCGCCATAGATGTCACGGGTCTTGCCGTCCTCGACGTCGGCGCTTCCACCGGCGGCTTTACCGATTGTCTTCTCCAGCGTGGCGCGCGCAGGGTCTTTGCCGTGGATGTGGGATACGGGCAACTGGCCTGGAAGCTCCGCAATGATGACCGTGTGCTCAGCCTGGAGAAGACCAACATCAGGCATCTGACTCCGGAGCGGCTCCCGGAAATCCCCGACATGGCGGTCATCGACGCCTCTTTCATTTCCCTTGCCAAGGTCCTCCCGAGCACGATCGCCCTGATCAGGGAGGATGGCCTGATAATCGCCCTCATCAAACCCCAGTTTGAAGTGGGGCGGGGGGAAGTGGGGAAGGGGGGGGTCGTGCGCGACCCAAGAAAGCATCGGGAGGTGACCGATTCCGTTCGCGCGCTGGCGGAGAGCCTGGGGCTGGAAGTGGCGGGGGTGACCGAATCCCCCATTCTCGGGCCGAAGGGGAACCGGGAGTTTCTGATCTGCATGAGAAAAACCGATAAGAAGTGAGAAGTGAGCTGTTCACCGCTCACTGAATCAAGGGGGGAGTCCATGGAAAACTGCATCTTTTGCAGGATAATAAAGGGAGAGATTCCCGCGAAGAAGGTTTTCGAGGATGACTTGGTGGTCGTTATCGAAGACATTGCGCCGGTCGCGCCGCTTCATCTGCTGATCATCCCGAGAAAGCACCTGGTGAATGCCCTCGACCTCGACCCGGCCGACGATGCACTGATCGGTCATGTCTACCGGACCGCGGCCCGGATCGCCCGGGACAAGGGGGTCGCGGAAAACGGCTTCAGGATCGTCTCCAATAACAACGCCGGCGCCGGCCAGTCGGTCTTCCACATCCATTTCCATCTCCTCGGCGGCCGGCAGTTGGGGTGGCCGCCGGGGTAGTATCTCCCACAACAGAGTCATGGAGGAAGAATCGCATGAAGACATTGGTGCTACTGTTGACGATGGTGCTTTTTTCCGTGCCGGCTTTTGCTGAGACCTATGTCTGGGAAGACGATCAGGGAACCGTCAATTTCACCGAGGACCTCGGCAAGGTCCCGAAAAAGTACCGGAACAAGGTCAGGGTTGTCGGGGAAGAGGAACCTCCCCCCGCCGAGGCGAAGGAGGGGAAAGAGCAACCCGCCGCTCAGCAAAAGACCGGGAGCAGCGGGGGAGAGGCTGTCCAGCAGAGCAAGGAGAGCGCTCCGGCCGCCAAGCAGGATAAGAAGGCCGTGTACGGCGGCAAGGATGCGGATGCCTGGAAAGCGGAGTTCGCTGCCCTCGATGCGGACCTGAAGGCTGCAGAAAAACAACTTGTGGAGAACCGCAACCGCCTGAAGGACACCAGCAGCATGTCGCGGAGCCAGTATCTCGGCATTCAGCAAGTCATCAAATCCATTGAACACAGCGTCCTGGAACGGCGGAAGAAGCTTGATGACCTGAAAAAAGAGGCGGGAGCCGCGGGGGTACCGGCCGAGCTGACGGAATAGGGCTCAGTGAGGAGCGAGGAAGAAAAAAGCCCGGAGCGATAAGCCCCGGGCTTTTTTGAGGGGGCTCCGGAAATACGGTATAACAGCTGAGTCACTGACCTTGTTTTCACCATTTACCGGGAAGACGCTTCAGGCTTCCCTCTCCTGGAGGGTCTGCACACCGCGGCTGCGCCCGGTTAAGCTTTGGACACTTAATAGTCAGGTTGTTCAACGTGTTATTACCGGTACCCCAGAGCTTTTCAGAGAACATGCACTTTGAATCCTATTATACTCCCGGTGAAAATCGTGTCAACATCCAGTTGAAAAATTTTCCGATGCGGCTGCAATCCGGCGACAGCGCCGCCGGAGATTGACACCCTCTGTTTTTACTGGTACGTTGGGCGCTGAAAGGACCGGGGATCTGTTCAGATTTTTCGCCTTTCACCATCTGCCTTTCTGGAGACACTTTTATGCAATTCCCGAACCTTGACCCGGTCTTCTTCCGTCTGGGACCCCTGGAATTCCGTTGGTACGGCCTCATGTACGTTATCGGCTTTGTCGCCGCCTATTTCGTCATCCTGGCGGAGATCAGGAGGCGGAAGATCCCCCTGAGCAGGGATGACGTTGCGGACATGATATTCGCCGTGGCACTGGGGGTGATAGTCGGCGGAAGAACAGGCTACGTGCTCTTTTATAACCTGTCCGACTACCTTGCCCATCCCCTGAAGGTCTTCGCCGTCTGGGAGGGGGGAATGTCCTTTCATGGCGGCCTGGTGGGGGCGCTCCTGGGGGGGCTCTGGTTTGTCCGGAAAAAGAAGCTCGATTTCCTCGCCATGGCGGACGTCGGCTTCCTGACGGCCCCGATCGGGCTCGGACTGGGGCGGATCGGGAACTTCATAAACGGCGAGCTCTATGGCAGGGTGACCGATGTCCCGTGGGGGATGGTTTTCCCTGACCCGCAGGCGGGGAACCTGCCGCGGCATCCTTCCCAGCTCTATGAGGCCTTTCTGGAAGGGCCGGTCATATTCATCGTACTATGGACACTGGCGCGCAAGCAGCGGCCCAAGGGGGTGATCTTCTGGACTTTTATCGCCCTGTACGGGGCGTTTCGCTTTTTCGTGGAATTTTTCCGGGAGCCTGACGTTCAGCTCGGATTTATTCTGGGGGGCTTTTCCATGGGGCAGCTGCTCAGTTTCCCCATGGCGGTCGGGGGGATGTGGATGATCCGGAGGTGCTGGAGCCGGGATAAGGGGCGCTGAGACGGCGCCGCTCCTCATTTTTTCAATTTTTTTGACATCTCCAGCACATTGCCGCAGCGGATCTTGCGGTAGCTTACGGAATCCATCAGTGACCTGATGATGAAGATTCCCCGCCCCCGGTCCTCCAGCTTTTCGAAGTTCGGGGCGGGGATGGTGTTGATGTCGAAGCCCTGGCCCTTGTCGTAGACCTTGATCAGGATTTCTTCCGGGGAGATATTGATGAAGATGTGCACCATCGTATCCGGGTCGCCGGCGCGCGCGTATTTTATGGCGTTTGCCATGGCCTCGGTCAGGACCAGGTTCAGGTGGTAGGCCAGGGTCTCCCTGTCACCGGCATACTTGTCCACCTCCTTGGCTATATCTTCACCTATTCTACCGATGAGGCTCAGATAGCGGGTCTGGTTGGGGACCTTGATGTCCACTTCGATCAGGTTCTTCTCCATGGTAACCTCGCCTTATCAGAAGTTTTCCAATGCGTCCGGTGCAGAAGGGAATATTTCGAATACCCGATGCAGTCTGGTCAGCTCGAACATGGACTTCACCTGGGGCTGCAGGCTGGAAAGCTTCAGGTTCCCCTGGTTTGAAATGGCGTTCTTGAAACCGGAGACCAGCGCGCCGAGCCCTGAGCTGTCGATAAAACGCACCTCATAGAGATCGACAAGGACGTTTTTCTTCCCCTCCACGAAAAGTCTCTGCATCTCCACTTTCAACTCGCCGGAATTGTGGGCGTCAAGCCGTTCCTCTTTGACGAAAATGACCACGATATTGTTCTTTTCTTCGGTTTTCAGGTTCATGCAGTGCTCCTTTGACACAGGCCCGGCACGGGTGGCCGGACCGATTGAATTTATTTTCTCATTCTATTGTACCTGAATTCCTGTAATTTCTCGACTTTTTTGTGTTAAATCACCTTCATGATCACGATCGAGACATCGTCCTGGAGCGGCAGGGTCTCGGTAAAAGCCGCCACTTCATCGAGAATCCGGTCGATCAGCAGCTCGGGAGATTCGTATTGGGCAGATGCCAGGATCTGGCAGAGCCGCCGTTCTCCGAACAATTCCCCCGCCGAATTCTGGGCCTCGGTGATGCCGTCGGTGTACATGAGCAGGATGTCTCCCTGCTGCAACTGCAGGCTCCTTTCTTCAAACGCCACTCCTCTCTTTACCCCGATGATCAGCCCTTCGGCGTCCAGTTCGATGCAGGAAAGCGCACCGGGCCGGTACAGCAGGGGATGGTTGTGCCCTGCGCTGGAGTAGGTGAGGAGGCGGCTGCGCGCGTCGTATTTGATAAAAAACATGGTGATGAACAGCTCGGCGCTCGTCAGGTCTTCGTAGAGCAGTTCGTTGAGCATGGCGAGGATTGCGCCGGTGCTGTTGGTGGAGGGGATCTGGGCGCGCAGGACGCTGCGCGTCTCGACCATGATCAGGGCCGCCCCCACGCTGTGCCCGGAGACATCGGCAATGATGATGTCAACGATCTCGTCGCCACGCTGGAAGAAGTCGTAATAATCCCCCCCCACATGGGTTGCGGGGATGCAGCGGCTGGCAAAGGACGTTCCTGTCAATGCCGGCGGCGAGGAGGGGAGGAGGGAGAGCTGGATCTGTTTTGCGATTTCCATCTCCTTCGCCACCCGGGCGTTTTCCAGGAGGGCCAGCTCCTTCTGCTGCCTCTCCCGCTCCTTTGCCTTCATCTCCGAATCTATCTTGACTGCCTGGGCCAGCTGGCCGGCGAGGCTTGCGAGCAGATCGATGAAGGGCTGGGTGTACAGACCGATAATAGAGCTGGAGAATACCGAGAGGACCCCGACCGGTGGTTCCCCTTCGCGGGCTATCGGGATATGGGCGAACGAGCGGATCCCCTCCCGCTCTATCAGCTCCTTCGATTCAGATTTGGTATGGTGCCGGGTATCGTTCAGGAAACCGGGCCTGTTCGACAGGAAGGCGTCACCTATGTAGGTATTTATGTCAGGGGTTATCTCCCTTTTGATTATGGAGGGGATCGGCGTGCCGCTGTAACTGCGGGTGGCCAGCTTACCCTCCGCATCGATGAGCCGGATGACCGCAAGGTCGAACTTGAATTCCTTCCGGATAAGTTCAAGGAGGTCGTACATGATGATGGAGAGGTCCAGGGTCCGGTTCATTATTTCCGAGGCCCGCAGGCGCACGGAGAGCGCCTCGCGGCTTTCTGACAGCTCTGAGCGGACGGTGCTGAAGATATCGTAGACAGATTCCATCTTCGAGCCGATGTCAGACAGGTAACTCTCCACGATCGCTCCTGCCGCGGCACCGCCGAGGGAGCCGGCCAGGGTTTTCTCGATAAAACGCTTGAGCCGGGGGAGCTCGAATTCCGACACCCCCCCCTTTTCATCTATCTCCCCGTCCCCGAGGTATTCGGCTATGGCTGAGTGGGACTGGCTTTCGCCGATGAACTTGGTCATCAGGTTGACAAATTGCATGACGGTGACCGGCTTGGTAAGCCTTTTGGTCTCCCACGGCACCTCTTCCTGCACTTCTTTGAATACGTCGACGAATTTTATTACCTGCTCTTTTTCCGTGTCATCCTGGGGGAGGATGATCGAACAGGCAAGGTAGCTGCCGATATTGAACAACATGCTCCAGAACATGGCATTGGTCCAGATGTCCAGACCGGTCAGGCCGAAAAGCTCGGTCGGCCTCAGGAGATCGAGCCCCAGCGGGCCTTTTTCCAGGATATCGCTCTGCCACCACCCCGATTTGACGAAAGAGGGGACCATCAGGGTGTAGAACCAGATGACGAAGCCGAGGACGATGCCGGTGATGGCGCCGGCCTTGTTCCCCCTTCGCCAGTAGAGACCGCCGATCAGCGCCGGCCCGAATTGGGCCGCTGCGGCAAAAGAGATCAGCCCCATGTTTACCAGCATGTAGGTTTCACCGACGATGCCGTAATAGAGGTAGCCGAGAAAAACAACCAGGAAAATGCCGAAACGCTTCAGGTTTATCAGCAGCACGGAAAACCAGCTACGCGGCTTCAGCTTTACTATGATCGGCATCACCAGGTGGTTGAGAAACATGGTGGAAATGGCTACCGATTCGACCATGACCATCCCGGCGGCAGCGGAAAATCCACCCAGGAAAGCGAGCAGCGCCAGCCAGGGATGGCCGCTGCTCAGGGGGAGGGTGAGGACGAAGTAATCGGCGCCGCTATTGCTGCCGGTGAGGAGGATGCCTCCCAGCGCAATCGGCACGACAAAAATGTTGATCAGGAACATGTAGGCGGGGAAGCGCCACATGGCATCCTTGATATGCGCCTCGCTGGAGTTCTCGATGACCAGGATGTGAAACTGGCGGGGGAGCATGATGATCGCCCCCATCGACAGATAGAGGATGGTGAACCAGTTTGAATAGGAAACCTCCCCCGCTTCCCCGAAGGTCGTCAGGTGGTCGTGCAGGGCCGGGTCCCTCGCCTGCAGGCGGGAGAAAATATCGGAGAAGCCGTCGAATACGAAGTAGGTGACAAAAACGCCGACCGACATGAATGCTATCAGCTTGACGATGGACTCGACGGCTATGGCGGCTACCAGCCCCTCGTGCCGTTCTGAAGAAACCAGGTGGCGGGCGCCGAAGACGATCCCGAAAATACTCAGCAGAAGGGCGGACAGGAAACCGGGCTGGGGGGAGGGGAGGAAGCTCCCGCCCTGAAACAGCAGGTGGATATCCGGGTGGCCGGTGATGATCGAGAAAGTGGTGGAAACGGCCTTGAGCTGCAGGGCGATGTACGGCATGATTCCCAGGATGGCGATGATGGTGATGATGGCGCCCAGCCATTGGGATTTGCCGTAACGCGAACTGATGAAGTCGGCAATGGAGGTGATGTTGTTTTCCTTGCTGATCCGGACGATCTTGCGGAGGAGAAACCACCAGCTGAATACGGTCAGGGAGGGACCGAGGTAGATCAATAGAAAGTCGAAACCAGTGGTGGCGGCCTTGCCGACGCTCCCGTAAAAGGTCCAGGCGGTGGCATAGACCGCTATGGAAAGCGAATAGATGTGGGGGTTGGAGATGATGCTTTGCCCCTGTTCCTGCTTTTTGTCGGCGAAGTAGGCCACCATGAACAGGAGGGCGATATAGAAGAGGGAGCAGGCTGCGACGAGTTGTACGCTCAGCATCAGCGATGCTCCCCTTTGTCTTTGTTTTTTCCCTCATTCAGGTCAGTGGCTTTGACGAAGAGGTAGATTACGCAAATGGAGATCAGCCAGCCGAGGTAGAGATAGAGAAAGAAGGCCGGTATCCCGAAGATCTGGCGTGGTTTGTAAAATATGTGAACAAAAGGATAATTCATCATGATTATCCCGAGGATGAAGAAGATCACCCATATTTCCGTAAGATGGAAGCGCTTCAACAATGTCCGTTTCAGCTCATTTTTCATAGTATCCCCAGGGCATGCAGAATCGTGTTGATAGTATCATGCAGCGGAAGGGAAGTGTCGAGAGAAATCTGATTCGGCTCATCCTGTCCCAACGGCTCAAACTCCTCCTGTTGCTTCCGGAACAGCTCCCATCTGCCGTCCGAGGCCTCGCGAGGGCTCGTCAGCCGCTGTTCGAGCCGCTTTCTCAGGAGATCTTCCGGGGCGGTCGTCCGGATGATCCGGAAAGGGGCGGAAAATTTGCCGGCGAGGGCGCGGAAGCGGTCCCGCTCTCCCCTCCTGCGGAAGGTGGCATCGATGATGACGCTCCGCCCCCCTGCCAGGGCTTGCTCCGCTCTGGCCAGCAACTCGCCGTAGGTTGCCTCGGTGAACGCCGCACTGTAGATCCCTGTGCCGTATGCCGAGAAATCATGGGAATATTCCGGGACGGCTGCGAGTTCCTTGCGCACCCGGTCGGACGAGACCGCCTCGATCCCCAGCTCAAGGGAGAGGCCGGCTGCTACGGTGCTTTTGCCGCTCCCCATCGGGCCGCAGGTGATGATCAGGGTGGGGGGGAGCCGCTGGCGGATGACATAGCCCCGGGCGAGGCGGAAATAGCGGATCGCCCTCTCCCTGGCGGCCTGCTTCTCGTTTTCCGGTATGTGCGGGTCGCGCAGCCGGAAACTCTCCACCTTCCCCCTGATAACGGCCCGGTAAGTCTTGTAGAAATCGAGGAGCCGGCAGATATCCCGGTCCCCGGTGATGGCGACGTATTCGCTCAGAAACACCCCGGAAAGGTCGGGCCGGCCATGGAAATCGAAATCCATCAGGAGAAAGGCGATGTCGGCTGCGGTGTCGGAGTAACGGAAGCGGTTGTTGAACTCGATGCAGTCGAAGACCCAGACCTGGTCGGCAAGGCAGATGTTTTCCGTATGGATGTCGCCGTCGCACTCCCTGATGAACCCTTGGGAGACCCGGCTGGCGAAGAGCCCTTCCTGTTCCGCCAGGAACTTTTCCACCCACTCCCTGATGGTCAGCAGATCCCGGTTGCCGATGGTGACGGAGATGAAACCGGCGATCTGCTGGAAATTTTCGTCCCAGTTCCACCTGATCCTCTCCACTCTGCCGTAGCTGTCGATCTCCTCACTCCGGCCGGCGTTCAGGTGGAACTCGGCGATGGTGCCGGCAATCCGCCTGATGTCGCCGTCGGACACCTCGCCTGCGCGGAGCAGCCGGTCGAGCATCCGCTCCTCGGGGAGCCTTTTCATCTTCACCGCGTAGTCGATCACCGGCCCTTCCGCGTCGATCATTGCGCCGCCGGAGGATTCCCGCACCTCCACAACACCCAGATAGATATCCGGGCAGAGGCGGCGGTTGAGGCGGACCTCTTCATTACAGTAAAAGCGGCGCCGGTCGAGGGTGGTAAAGTTCAGGAATTCGAAATCGACCGGCTTCTTGATTTTGTAGACGAAATTGTCGGTGATGAAGATGAACGAGACGTGCGTTTGAACGAGGCGGACTGAGGTGGTGGCTTCCGGGTATGCCGAGGGTTTAAGGAGTGATTTTAGAGTCCTCTGTTCCATTCGGAATCCTTTGCGGCATTATTATTTACGATATCATACCGGCCGATTATCGCAAGAAACAACAGAGATTATTGTTTGACGCTCCTTTTGATTTGTGTTAGCTTTTTAGATAAACAGCGTGTAATAAAAACAGATTGACGGCGGATGAGGGTGATTCCCCCAGACTCCCCCGCTCAACCGTGAAAACCACCCAAATACCAGGCGTCGCAAAGAGTTCGTGACTGACGCGAACCATCTTTGACATGCGTCTGGTGTTTTTTTCGCATCGGGAAACCCATGAAACTGACGAAGCTGATGGCAATTGTCTCCGTATTCGCCCTGATGTCCGGCTGTGCCGCGAACCGGGTGAGCGATCCCCCAGCTGCCGGGCCGGCCCTGAACATCGCCGACTCAAGAACCCTCTACCTCTATTCCCAGGCCCGGCTCCACCTGATCGAGGGCGATCTGGAGGGAGCCCTGGCGCTCCTGCAGGCTGCCGTGGAGGCAGACCCCAACTCGCCGCACCTCCAGCTGGCGCTGGCAAATGTCTACCTGAAGATGAACCGGCCCACCGAGGCCCTCGCTGCCGCTGAAGCGGCCATCAGCCTGGACCCGGACAACATGGCGGCGCGTATGTTCGCGGGCAATCTGCTGATGGGGATGAAGAGGGACAGGGAAGCGGTCGTCCACTACAAGAAGGCCAGGGAGCTGAATCCCGAAAAGGAAGAAGTCGCTCTCCACCTGGCGATCACCTATGTGAAGCTGTTCGAATACGAAGAGGCGGTCAACACGCTGAAGGAGCTGATCAAGACCGTGCCGGACTCCGCTCTCGGTTATTACTATCTGGCCAAGACCTACGACCAGATGAAGCTCTCCAGGGAGGCGGTCAATTACTACAAGAAGGCGATCGAATTCAAACCCGATTTCGAGCAGGCACTGATAGACCTCGCCATCTCCCAGGAGACCCAGGAGCTCCATGAAGAGGCGATCCGGACGTACGAGCAGCTCATCGAGGTGAATCCCGCGAACGTCAACGTGATGCAGCACCTCGCCCAGTTATACATCCGGCAGCAGCGCCTGCCGGATGCGCTCTCCCTGCTGCGGAAGCTGGCAGCCTCCGGCTACGGCGGGCTGGAAACAAACAGAAAGATCGGCCTGATCTACATGGAACTGGAGCGTTACGACGACGCCGTCAAGGAGTTCACGGAAATTCTCGGCAAGGAACCGAACGCTCATCAGATAAGGCTCTATCTCGGCACTGCCTACGAGGAGAAGGGGGACACGGGGCGTGCCATCGAGGAACTGCAGAAGATTCCTCCCGCAGCCTTCAACTACCTGGAAGCGGTCGGGCATCTGGCGTTCCTCTACAAGGACAAGGGGGAGCCGGAGCGGGGTGTTGCGCTCCTCAGGGAGGCCATCACCGGAAAGCCGGAGCGGATCGAGCTTCATCTGCACCTCGCGGCGCTCTACGAGTCGATGGAGCGGCATGAGGAGGGGCTGGGGGTCCTCACCGACATTGAAAAACGTTTCCCCGCCGACACGCGGATCATCTTCCGCATCGGCATCTTGTACGACAAGATGGGCAAGAAAAGCGAGTCGATCGCCCGGATGAAGGAGGTCATCGCCCTGACCCCGGACGACCCGCAGGCGCTCAACTATCTCGGCTACACCTATGCCGAGATGGGGACCAACCTCGACGAGGCCCTCCAGTACCTGAAGAAGGCGGCCAGCCTTCGCCCTGACGACGGTTTCATCCGGGATAGCCTCGGCTGGGTATATTTCAAGCTGAAACGCTACGACGAGGCAATCCTGAACCTGGAGCGGGCAATGGAGCTGGTCGATGATGACGCCACCGTTGCCGCGCACCTGGCTGAGGTCTATTTTGCCAGGCACGAATACCGCAAGGCCCTCCCCCTCTACCGCAAGGCGCTGGAGCTCGATCCGGAGCGCAAGGACGTGGCGGAGAAGATCAGGAAAATCAAGACCGAGATCGGTGATAAATGAGGACAGGGTGGCTCGCCTCCCTGCTGATCGCCCTTTTCCTCCTCGCTGCATGTGATGGCGGGAGAAAGGCGGCGCCCCCCGTCCAGCGCGGCCCGGGCACGCCTGCCCAAGGCGATGCCCTGGTGGTCGGCTCCATCGGCGAACCCTCGACGCTGCTCCCCCTGCTCGCCTCCGACAACGCTTCCCATGAGGTCGCCGGCAGGATCTACAACGGCCTGGTCCGGTACGACAAGAACTTGAACCTGGAGGGGGAGCTCGCCGAGTCGTGGGACGTATCCGGCGACGGGCTGACCATCACCTTCCACCTCCGCAAGGGGGTGAAATGGCACGACGGCCAAGAGTTCACCTCCCGCGACGTCATGTACACCTACCGCGTCACCATCGATCCCAAGACCCCCACCGCCTATGCCGACGCCTTCAAGCAGGTACAGAGCGCCGTGGCTCCTGACCTCCATACCTTCCGGGTCACCTATGCCAAGCCGTTCGCGCCGGCCCTGGAATCGTGGGGGATGGCAATTCTGCCCGCCCACCTCCTGGAAGGGAAGGATATCACCACCAGCGAGCTCGCCCGCCGGCCGGTGGGGACCGGGCCCTATACCTTCAAGGAATGGGTCGCCGGGCAGAAGATCACCCTGGAAGCCAACCGGGACTATTACGAGGGGAGGCCCTGGATCGACCGCTACATCTACCGAATCATCCCTGACAACTCCACCATGTACATGGAGCTGAAGGCGGGGGCCCTCGACATGATGGGACTCTCCCCGGTCCAGTACCAGCGCCAGACCGAAACCAGCGAGTTCCGGGCCCGCTTCAACAAGTACCGCTACCCGGCGTCCGCCTTCACCTATCTCGGCTACAACCTCCGGCACCCGCTCTTTGCCGACCGGCGGGTGCGCCAGGCCCTCACCGCGGCCATCAACAAGGCGGAGATCGTCCACGGCGTCCTCCTCGGGATGGGGCAGGTCGCCCATGGGCCCTACAAGCCCGGGACCTGGGCCTACAACCCGCAGGTGCGGGATTTCGAGTACAACCCGGAGCGGGCCCGGCAGCTCCTGGCCGAGGCGGGGTGGCGGGAAACCAACGGCGAGGGGATTCTGGTCAGGGAGGGGAAGCCGTTCCGGTTCACCATCCTGACCAACCAGGGGAACACGGAGCGGCTCAAGACCGCCCAGATCGTCCAGCGCCGCCTGAAGAAGGTCGGGATCGACGTGAAGATCAGGGTGATCGAGTGGGCCTCGTTTCTTTCCCAGTTCATCGACAAGGGGAACTTCGAGGCGGTCATGCTGGGGTGGACAATCTCCCCCGACCCGGACATGTTCGACATCTGGCATTCCAGCAAGACCGGCCCCAAGGAGCTGAACTTCATCGGCTACAAGAACCCCGAAGTGGACCGGCTCCTGGAAGAGGGGCGCGGCACCTTCGACCAGGAGAAGAGGCGGCGCTGCTACTGGCGGATCCAGGAGATTCTGGCGCAGGACCAGCCCTACACCTTCCTCTATGTCCCGGACGCGCTCCCCGCGGTGAGCGCCCGGTTTCGCGGGATCGAGCCGGCTCCGGCCGGTATCTCCCACAACCTGATCCGCTGGTACGTGCCGAAGGAAGAGCAGATTTATTGAAGCAGTTTTGAGTTCTTAGTTAAAGGCTGAATCTCAAAACTCAAAACTCAAAACTCAAAACTCAAAACTCAAAACTCAAAACTCAAAACTCAAAACTCAAAACTCAAAACTCAAAATGGCCCAATATCTGATAAAACGTCTGCTGCTGATGATCCCCCTCCTGTTCGGGATCACCCTCATCACCTTCACGGTGATCCACCTCGCCCCCGGCGAGCCGGTGGAGATGCAGGTCGCCATGAACCCGAAGGTGACCGCCGAGGCGCGGGAGCGGCTGCGGAAGTTCTACGAGCTGGACAAGCCGCTCCATGTCCAGTATGTCAAATGGGTCGGGCGGCTCTCGCGCCTCGATTTCGGCCGCTCGTTCGCCCCGGACGGGCGGAAGGTGGTGGACAAGATCAGGGAACGGATCCCGGTGACCCTTTCCCTCAACATCATCGCCCTCGTCCTCCAGTTCGGCATCGCCGTGCCGATCGGGATCTTTGCCGCGACCAGGCGCGACACCCCGCTGGACAAGGGGATCACGGTCTTCGTTTTTCTCGGCTTTGCGGTCCCCACCTTCTGGCTGGCGCTCCTCCTGATGTACGTCTTCGGCGTCAAGCTTGGCTGGCTTCCGATCTCCGGGCTGCATTCGATGGGGAGCGAGGGGATGGGTACCGTGGCTTGGCTGCTCGATATGGCCAGACACCTGATCCTCCCCGTTTCCGTTGCCACCTTCTCGAGCCTGGCCGGGCTCTCCCGCTACATGCGCTCCACCATGCTGGAGGTGATCGGCCAGGACTACATTACCACCGCCAGGGCCAAGGGGCTTTCCGAGCGGACGGTCATCTACCGGCACGCCCTGCGCAACGCCCTCCTGCCGGTGATAACGCTGCTCGGCTTCTCGGTGCCCGGGCTGATCGGCGGGAGCGTGATCTTCGAGACCATCTACGCCCTTCCCGGGATGGGGCAGCTCTTCTACATGGGGGTGATGGCGCGCGATTATCCGCTGGTCATGGGGATACTGGTGATCGGGGCATGCCTCACCCTGGTGGGGAACCTGCTGGCCGACATAGGCTACGCCCTGGCCGACCCCCGCATCCGCCACTAGGAAACGCGGCTTTTGCGCAATCTCTGCGTTGATCTTCGGGATTCCTTGTGCGGCGTGGCGCTGCCACGCCTCCGCGTCATCCCTCGATCGCCTTGACCTTGCACAAAATCCACCTTTCCCATTGCTTCTTTTTTGTATAGAGGTATCGCTGCATGCCGATCAAAGAGAGTTACATCTACCAGGTTTTCTGGCGCAGATTCCGCGGCAACCGCTTTGCCGTGGCGGGGGGGATCGTGGTCCTCATCCTCTTCCTGGTCTCCCTGCTGGCTCCATGGATCACCCCGTACGATCCGGACTCCCTCGACCTCTACCAGGTGCTGATGCCGCCGTCAGCCGACCACTGGTTCGGCACCGACGAGCTGGGGCGGGACGTCTTCACCAGGGTGATTTTCGGCGCCAAGATCTCCCTGAAGGTCGGCTTTGTGGCGGTGGGGATCGCGGTCCTGGTCGGCACCGTGATCGGGCTGGTTTCCGCCTACTACGGCGGCTGGGTCGATAACGTCTTCATGCGCTTCGTCGACATCATGCTCTGCTTCCCCACCTTTTTCCTGATCCTGGCGGTGATTGCCATGCTGGAGCCGTCCATCTGGTACATCATGATCATCATCGGCCTGACCGGCTGGATGGGGGTGGCCCGGCTGGTGCGGGCCGAGGTTCTGTCGATCCGGGAACGGGACTATATCATGGCGGCGCGGGCCATCGGCGCATCGGATCTGCGCATCATCTTCCGCCACGTCCTCCCCAACGCCATGTCCCCGGTTCTCGTCTCCGCCTCCCTCGGGGTGGCCGGAGCGATCCTGACCGAATCGGCCCTGTCGTTCCTCGGCATCGGCGTCCAGCCGCCGACCCCGAGCTGGGGGAACATCCTCACCTCCGGCAAGGATTACATCGAGTTCGCCTGGTGGCTCTCCCTCTTTCCCGGCCTGGCCATCCTGGTCACGGTCCTCTCCTACAACCTGCTGGGGGAGGGGATCAGGGACGCCCTCGACCCGCGGCTGAACAGGTGAGACCAGAGACCAGAGACCAGCGACCAGCGACCAGCGACCAGCGACCAGCGACGTGACGGTGAAAAGCAAGAGAAAGTGGAGATAACGGCATGACCGAAAGATATGGCAACGGCAGCGAGTTGGAGGGGGAGCTGGCCGTCAACAAGGACGACTTCGAGCTCGGCAGCCTGGAGGACGAGCTCCGGGTGGACGGCCTCTGCAAGAAAATCCTGATGCGTTTCTACTTCCAGTTGCTGGAAGAGGGGGAATCTCCGGAGAAGGCGACCCTCCTCGCCGGCAGCGCCGACTACTTCGTCCGGGACTTCGTGGTGGCGATAAAGGAGCGGAATCTCTTCGACGAGCGCCCCGGCCTGGTCCGCCAGTTCGCCGGTAACTGGTACATCGTCAACACCCTGGAGCCGAACATGGCCGAACTCTCCCGGCATCTCGAGGGGATCAGGGCCTTTTACCGGTTCCTCCAGGGCCGCGCGCTCGTCTCGGCGGAGCACCTCGGCCGGATCGAACAGGAGTGCGCCGACACCGGCTATTATGCGGGGAGGATCGACTCTTTCTGGGCGATCCGGGGGGACGGCTATCTCGCCTGGGAACGGGAATGCACCCTGAAGGAGCGGTAACGGCCATGACAGACAGGCAGTTCGACCACATTTCCCCGCCGCCGCAGGAGGTTCCTTGCGGCGTCGCTCCCCCTGGCGGGAGCGAGCCGGACAAGCCCCCCTGCTGAGGCCCGAAGACCCCCGCGGTCAGCGGGAAGATAGATGAGAACGTGCCGGGCTTCCTCCGCTGGAAGGATACTCCGGCCGGGAGGGCGCCGGTTGTCTCCGCGGAACTCTGCTTCGGCGACCGGCTCGGCTCCTGGAAGGCGCGCTGGGGGATCGGCCGGATGTCCTACCTGGTGGCGCCGGGGCTGTACGCCATCGGCGCCCCCTCGCCGGACGCGCCGGTGCTGGTGACCGCCAACTACAAGATGAGCTACGACCTGGTCCGCCGGGAGCTTTCCGGCCGCGACGTCTGGCTGCTGGTCCTGGAGACCTACGGGATCAATGTCTGGTGCGCCGCCGGCAAGGGGACCTTCGGCACCGGCGAGCTGGTGCGGCGGGTGCAGGCGACCCGGCTCGCCGAGGTGGTGAGCCACCGCCTCCTGCTCCTGCCGATTCTGGGGGCCGCGGGCGTTTCCGCCCACGAGGTGCGCCGGCGGACCGGCTTCACGGTCCGCTATGCGACCATCAGGGCCAGCGACCTCCCGGAATATCTCGATAACGGCATGACCACCACGCCGGCGATGCGGGAGCTGACCTTCACCCCGGGCGAGCGGCTGATACTCACCCCCATCGAACTGGTCGTCGCCCTCAAGGGGTCGATACCCATCCTGCTTGTTCTCCTTTTCCTCGGGGGGACGGCGGCGGAGGGCTTCTCCCTTTCCGCAGCGGTCGGACCGGTCATAGCCTATCTCGGCGCGGTGCTGGCCGGCGCCTTGGTCGCGCCGCTCCTCCTCCCCTGGCTCCCTACCCGGAGCTTTGCGGTCAAAGGGGCCTTTGCCGGGCTGGTCTGGGCTCTCCTCTGGTACGGGGCGAGCGGCATGGGGGGGAATGGCTATATCGCTGCGGCGCATTTTCTTCTCCTGCCGGCGGTCGCCTCTTTTCTCGCCCTCAACTTCACCGGGAGCACCCCCTTCACCTCCCGCTCCGGGGTGAAGAAGGAGATGCGGCTGTCATTGCCGATCATGGCCCTGTCTATCGTGGTCGGGGCGGTACTCTGGGTCGCGGGCAGGTTTTTTTCGGCATAAGGAGTAACGTCATGAGAGGCTTTGCATACTTGAAAAACGTGGCGACTTTGCAGCTCGACCGGGAGACCTGCATCGGCTGCGGCATGTGTGCCCGGGTCTGCCCCCATCAGGTCTTCGTCATCGAGGGGAAAAAGTCTCGCATTGCCGATCTCGACGCCTGCATGGAGTGTGGCGCCTGCGCCCTCAACTGCCCGGTGAAGGCGATCGCGGTCGAATCGGGGGTGGGGTGCGCCTCCGGGATGATCAACGAATGGCTGGACAGCCTGAAGCTCCGCCGCGGCAGCAGCAGCGGCTGCTGCTGATTTGGGGGAAGAGATAACGGTTGACCTGTCGCCCTGTTGGTGCTAACTAATACCGGTTCAAATTTCCAGGTTATGGAGGGTTTTCATGAAAAAGATGGGATCTGTTGTATCCGTCGCCGCTGCTGTTCTTGCTTGTGCCGCCCTGGCGCTCGCCTCGGGCGGGGGAGCGGGCATGTCTGCCGATGAGGCGCTCAACAAGCTGCTCGACGGCAACAAGCGGTACGTGGAGAGCAAGATGAACAGCTGCGGCGAGACCACCGCCGCTGCCCGGGAGAAGCTGGCCACCGGCCAGAAGCCGTACGCCATCATCCTCTCCTGCTCCGATTCGCGGGTGCCGCCCGAGATCGTCTTCGACAAGAGCCTCGGCGAGATCTTCGTGGTCCGGGTGGCCGGCAACGTCCCCGACCCGATCGTGTTGGGGAGCATCGAGTACGCCGCCGAGCACCTCGGCTCCCCACTCATCATGGTCCTTGGTCACGAGCGGTGCGGCGCGGTGAAGGCCACGGTCGATGCCAAGGGGAAAGGGGAGGGGAACATCGGCGCCATCGTGAAGACCATCGCCCCGGCCCTGAAAAAGGCGAAGAAGCAGTGCAAGGAGGAGGCGAAGCTGGTCGAGTGCGTGGTCGAGGAGAACGCCAGGATGGTGGCAGCGAACCTGACGAAACAGTCCAAGGTCATCAGGGAACTGGTGAAGGAGCACAAGGTGAAGATCGTCGCCGCCAAGTACGACCTGGACGACGGCAAGGTGAGGGTGATGGAGACCGGCAAGTAGTCTCCGTTTTACCTGTGAAATCACAGAGCCGGGTTAAAGACCTCCTTTGCCACAGAGCTATCTCTCCCAGAGCTCGCAGAGGACACAGAGAAATACGAAAAACTCTTTTGTTTTTCTCTGTGACCTCTGTGGGCTCCAGTGAGCGAAGTGAGCGGGCGAGAGTAAAGGCTATATCGGCTTTCCGGATGGAAAGAACCACAAATAGCAGATCATGGGGAGATGTATGGACAAGGATCCCAAAGATACGAACGAAGAGGAGAGCTTTGCCGAGATGTTCGAGCGGAGCTTCACGAAGTCAGGCCGGCTGGAGCCGGGGGAGAAGGTGGAGGCGCGGGTCCTGAAGATCACTGGCGACTGGATCTTCCTTGACACCGGGCGCAAGGGGGAGGGGGTGCTGGACCGGAAAGAGCTCCTCGACGCCGAGGGGAACCTCACCGTCCGGGAAGGGGACGTCATCACCGCCTGGTTCCTCTCCTCCGCCAACAATGAAATGCGCTTCACTACGAAACTCGGGGCGGGGCCGGCCGGCAGCGCCCGCCTGGAGGATGCCTGGCGGAGCGGCATCCCGGTGGAGGGGTTCGTCGAAAAGGTGATCAAGGGGGGCTACGAGATCAAGATCGGCGGGAGCGTCCGCGCCTTCTGCCCCTTTTCCCAGATCTCCCTGGGGAGGGTGGAGGACAACACCCAGTTCGTCGGCCGGCACCTGTCGTTCCGGATCAGCGAATACGCCGAGAACGGCCGCAACATCGTGGTATCCCACCGGGCGCTCCTGGAAGAGGAACGGCAGCAGCTGCGGGAGCGCCTCCGGGAGAGCCTCGTCGAGGGGATGACGGTCAAGGGGACGGTCACCTCGATCCGTGAGTTCGGCGCCTTCGTCGATATCGGCGGCATCGAGGGGCTGATCCCGATCTCCGAGATCGGCTGGGGGCGGGTCGAGCAGATCGGCGATATCCTCTCGGTCGGCCAGGAGGTGGCGGTGGTGGTGAAACGGCTCGACTGGGCGAACGACCGCTTCTCCTTCAGCCTGAAGGAAACCCTGGCCGACCCGTGGGAGAAGGTGGTCGAGAAATATCCCGCGGGCTCGTACCACAGCGGGGTGGTGGCCCGGCTCGCCCAGTTCGGCGCCTTCGTCACCCTCGGCGACGGGGTGGACGGCCTGATCCATATCTCCCGGCTGGCCGCCGGCAAGCGGATCAGCCATCCGCGCGAGGTGGTCAAGGAGGGGGAGCGGGTCGAGGTGAAGATCGAGGCGGTCGACCGGGAGCACCGGCGGCTCTCCCTCTCCCTGGCCGAGTTGGGGCGGGCGGAGGAAGAGGCGGCCGAAACCCTGGAGATCTTCAGGAAGGGGGCGGAAGAGGGCCCCAAGGGGATGGGGACCCTGGGAGACCTCCTGAAGAGGAAGATGGAAGGGAAGAAGAAGTAATAAGTACATCAATATATACATCAATATGTGCATCAATATCCGACAGGGGATGTAGAGCTGCATTCAGGTATATTCGGGGTTTCGGATGGGAATGAAAGCCAGGCGGCTGCCAAGCGGCACGGATTCCTTGACTGCTGGGTCCGCTGCCTTCGAGCAGGTGTTCGACGAGGCCCGGTCCGGGCTCGCGATACTCGACCGGGACCTCCGTTTTCTCCGCGTCAACCAGCGCATGGCCTTGCTAGACGGCATGCCGGCAGCCGAGCATATCGGCCGGACGGTCAGGGAGCTTGACCCGCAGATCGCCTCGGCTGTCGAGCCCCTGCTCCAGCGGACGCTCCTTGAGGACTGCTGTTTCGAGGATCGTGAGGTCGAGGTGGATAAGCCGCTCCCCGACCACTCTTCACCAAGAAGATTCTGGCTGGTCTGCTGCCATCCACTCAGGGAAGGTGACGGAACGGTGTCTGGCTGCGGCCTGAGCGTCCAGGACGTGACGGCGCAGAAGCTCAAAGAGGAGGCGCAGACCGAACGCCTGAGGGTCGAGTCTCTTCTTTCCGATCTTTCCACCGATTTCATCAAGGTGACCGTGAGCGAGGTGGACAGGAAGATCGAGCAGGGGCTGCAAAAGGTGGTGGAGTTCCTGGGGGTTGACCGGAGCAGCATCTGGCACGTATCGCCCGACAAGGAACAGCTGCTGCTCACCCATTCCTTCGCCCTGCCGGGGATCAAGCAGCCGCCTGCCGTGATAGTGGATCTGATACCCGTTTGGAACAGCACGCTGCGCAAGGGGGAGATTTTCAGCATTGCCGATATCGACGAGATGCCCGACAGTTATTGGCGCGAGAAGGAATATTGCCGGGAGCAGGGGGGGATCAGATCAATCCTGTTCATTCCGGCGAGCGTCGGCGGCACCGTTGTGGGCACAATTACCTTTGTCTCCCACCAGGCCAGGAGGGAGTGGCCCGATGAGCTTATCCAGCGGCTCCGTCTCCTGTGGGAGATCTTTGCCAATGCCCTGGAACGGAAACGGGCCGACCAGAAAATCCAGGACGCCCTTGCCGAGATAAAGCGGCTGAAGGACCGCCTGGAGGCGGAAAACGTCTATCTGCGTGACCAGATCAACATCGAGTACAAGCACGAAGAGATCATAGGCAGATCGGAGGTCATCAAAAAGGTGCTGCAGCAGGTGGGACAGGTGGCCGGTACCGACGCCACCGTGCTTATCCTCGGCGAGACCGGCACCGGCAAGGAGCTGATCGCCCGGGCCATCCACAACATGAGCGGCCGCAAGTCCCGGGCCATGATCAAGGTGAACTGCGCGGCGCTACCGGCAGCGCTTATCGAGGCCGAACTCTTTGGCCACGAGAAGGGGGCCTACACCGGGGCGCAATCCAGCCAGATCGGCCGTTTCGAGGCGGCCAACGGCTCGACGATTTTCCTCGACGAGATCGGTGAATTGCCGCTGGAGCTGCAATCGAAGCTCTTGCGCGTGCTTCAGGAAGGGCAGTTTGAACGGCTGGGGAGCCCGAAGCCCGTTGCCGTGGATGTGCGGGTCATTGCCGCCACCAACAGGAGCCTGGCCCAGGCCGTGAGAGAGGGAAGATTTCGTGAAGATCTCTACTACCGCCTGAACGTGTTCCCGGTTTCGCTCCCCCCCTTGCGCGAGCGGCGGGAGGACATCCCGCTGCTGGTGTGGGCCATGGTAGAGGAGTTCGGCAAGGTCTTCGGCAAGAACATCGAGCGCATTCCCAGGAAGAACATGGAGGCGATGGAGCGCTACCTCTGGCCGGGTAACATCAGGGAGTTGCGCAACCTGGTGGAAAGGGCCATGATCCTGAGCAACGGGGCGACCCTGGTGGTGGACGTGCCGGAGGGCGCAGCCGCAACCGCGGCCCCGCCCATGACGATCGCGGGGATGGAGCGGCTGCACATCACCTCGGTCCTGGAAAAAACCGGCTGGCGGATTCGGGGGAAGAACGGCGCCGCCGAGATCCTGGGCCTGAAACCGACGACGCTCAACTCGCGGATGAAAAAGCTGGGGATCAAAAGGAGAGGTGCTCCGGCCGAAGGAATGCAGGCCGATTAGGAGGCTAGGATCTTCCTCATTATTTACGCGTGATTCCCAGATCTTTCTTAGCTGACTTAATGTAGCGACCAAATGCCTTATCCTTTTTTCGCTTTTCAAGATACGACAGATCATGAAACTCTGATTCACTCCTGAGTTTGATAAAGTTCTGATAGTGTGCCCGATGGAGACTTCCTTCCTCAATTGCACTCAAAACAGCACAACCTGGTTCGTTAGAGTGAGAGCAATCAGTATATTTGCATTTCGATGCTAACGCATAGATATCAGCAAAGCTGTCGCCCATTCCTTCCCCAGCTCCTAAAATGCCAAATTCACGCATTCCCGGATTATCTATCAACATTGCACCATTTTTCAATATTATGAGTTCGCGACGCACCGTCGTATGTCGTCCCTCGCCTGTACCACTTACCACCTTGGTTTCAAGTATGTGACGGCCAATCAACTGGTTGATCAATGTACTCTTGCCAACCCCTGATGAACCTAAAAGACAGTAGGTTTTTCCGGATTGTAGAATTTCGCGCACATTGTTAACACCTTCGCCGGTGACGTTGCTAAGCGCGATTACCTCCGTATTTATTCCAGCACTTCTAATTTCTTCTAGTAGTTGTTGGAGAGTTTCAGGACTGACCAAGTCAGTTTTTGTAAGTAAAACGACAGGATGTACCTGCCCATTTCTGACCATTACCAGGTAACGCTCAAGCCTGTTAACATTGAAATCGAAATGACAGGACTGGACTATTAAGGCTACGTCAATATTCGAAGCAATCATCTGGTATTCAATGTTATCTCCTGCAGCCTTGCGACGAAGAAACGACTTTCTAGGAATGACGTCATGAATTATTCCAAACATGTCAGAGCCGCTGTATTGAATGCATACCCAATCTCCAACACATGGAAAATCAATTGATTGCTCTGTCATATATAGAAAACGGCCGGCAAGCTTTGCGCGAAATTCACCAGACTCATCTATTACAAGAAGTTGATCACGATCCACAGCAACAACACGTGCAAGACGGTGTTCTGCCGAGCCCTTTTCATGTGCCTTTGCATCAAACCATTCATCCCATCCAAATTGATTTAGTTGTTCAGAAGCAGAGCTCATTTGAAATACCTCAAAATGTACAGATTTATTTTCTCATTCACTTTCACGCCAACGAGCCAGCAGTTGACCCGTTCGGGCGGCATTATCGCCCGGTGGTTGTCCAACTATTTGGTCGGTAACTTCATTTGCCCCGAAACTCTTAAAGGCTCCTTTTTACCATCAAAAACGTGGCTTTAAGGCGAAAAAGGAGGCTTAAAATGCAAGTTAATTCTATAATTACAGCCCGTTAGCTTGGTCCGACCCCAGAAACCCCACCCCAGAAACCCCCCTTTCACGCCAACTGGGGAGAGCGCAGCGGCGGCGAAGCCGACCGTCTGTCGCGAGTAGTTTGACAGTTTTTATGTTGACGATGGTACCGCAATGTGGTACTAATATCTTGTGAAACGAAAGCATCATAAAACACTTGAATCGATCTTTGCCCATCCTGTCCCCGGCAATATTCAATGGCCGGATATCGTGGCTCTCTTTCGGGAGCTTGGGGCAGAGACCACCGAGCGGGAGGGGTCCCGCGTCGGCGTTCGGCTTTTTGGTGATCGACGGGTATTTCATCGCCCACATCCATCGCCAGATACCGATAAAGGGGCAGTGACCTCCATCCGCAAGTGGCTTGAAGATAATGGGGTGAAACCATGAACAATATGGAAATTAACGGTTACCAGGCAGTCATTTCCTTTGATCCGGAGATCAACATGTTCCGAGGTGAGTTCGTCGGAATTAACGGTGGAGCGGATTTCTATGCTACCACGGTTGATGAACTTCGGAAAGAGGGTGAGATTTCGCTGAAAGCTTTCCTGGAAATGTGCGCCGAGGAGGGAGTTGAGCCTCGCAAGCATTTCTCTGGAAAATTCAACTTGCGAGTGCCCCCTGCCTTGCATGAACGGCTTGCCGCTCAAGCTGCCGCGCATGGCAAAAGCATCAACGCCTGGATCATCGACCTGCTGTCGGAATGCGTAGCACACGGCCATTAGCGGTTCCTGCAATACCGCCTCTACTCTGGAAACTTTCTCCCGCTGAACAGTTCCTTTGCCTTTTTCCCTCACCGCTGGTCATATGTCTTCATTTTTCTGTCTTCTGTCGAACGTCACAAGGCGCACCGGCGGAGCGAAGCGGAGACCGAGTGCCGCCGCGGGTTGGGCTAAAGACGGCTCCATTTCCCTCGTTTCTTCACTTCGATGCCAGTTTTCTTTATTATCAAAATAGTATTTTTCCCGCCGATACGTTGTTTCTTCGCCCACTCTTTCTGAATCTTGATAATGATTTTATAAAGCATATCAATCATTTTGGCATAGTGATAAGGCCCTTTTAAAATGACATAGTTCCCGTATTCAGGGATTTTTTTCAAAGTACTCAACAAATCTTTCGAGAGATTGACATGTATAGACAAATCGCCATTTCTATATTCGAAGGTGCCACTTTTAGAAAAAGTTAAATTGTTCGGATCATAGCCAAAATTATTAGCGTCTCTTCCAATAAAGTCCTCAGTTACATCGTTATATGTGCTTGAATTAGTTCCATAGAAAATGTCATTCATCCCGCTAATATTGGAAAAATGATAAAGAACTGGAAGACCATTCGATTCAAAACCACAAATATGAAAACCAGAACCTTCCTGGGAGAGCACTGTGTTAGGAACCTTCGAGTTTAGGTGGGTTTTAATATTGCACGAAAAATCTCTTATGGTTTGCGAAAGAGAGTCATTGGCAATAAATTTTTGTATTAAATCACCAATATAAATATCCTTTCCATTTATCTTGTATGCAGCAAGTCCAAAGTATGAAATGCAGCAGTTAAGTCTCTTGAACGGAAATATTTTCCTTTTTATTGAGTGAAACCCCTTCGAATTTGATAGCCATTCGTCTGCCGCCGCTATCCAAAAGTGATCGTTTTTCTCAGCATCAACATGTATCTGGTTTATTAGTAGCGTCATTTTTAAACTTCCTTGCACAACTCGTTAGTCACCGGTATCCGTATATAAGTGACTTGTCACCTATATACGTAAACAGTGCCGTATATAAGGAACCTGACAGTCACCTATATACGTGGCTTTATCCCGCTTTTCCTTGGTAAGAGCTGGTAACCGGTATAGGTGACTTATTCTCCGTATACCTGACCTGCCGGTTCGGTCTGCTCGCATCGTACCCCGGTTTGCCTCCTACTCCCTCACGATCCGTTCCACCAGTGTCGTGTCACCCCGAATCGCACCAAAACAGACCCGCCAGACACGTTCCTCCGGATTCCAGCGCCCCCCGGCGGCTTTCAGTTGCTCACGCAACGCCGTTTTGGGCAGGAATTCCGGGGACATACTTAATTCCGCTTCCCCTTCGGTCCCGTTTTCTACCGCTGAAGAATGCAATTACCATGTGTCCTCTCCTGAAGATCCGTTAACGAAAAGTACTTTTTTCCACCCCCAGTGTCAAGAAAAACCGCCGTGGCTCAAGGCCCCCGGCGGGGCTGACCCGTGAGATGTTCCTCGGAGAGACGATATATCGTCAGTGCGACGATATATCGTCTATCTCCCGACGCCGGTTCCGGAAAGCTCTTCCCTAGTATTTCCGTGAAAATCCCGCCCGTTATCGCTTGAACATGTCGGCCCGAATGGTTCGACGGTCGCGGCAGCCGACGAAATATCGCCGCATATTTTTTGAGCTCATCTGAAAAAAGACAATATTATATCATTAATATTATAAATAACAGCATGTTACGCAATTGCCAATGAGCTATTCGTAAATGGCATACTGAATGCAAAACAATATTTTATTGACGAATCCAGAAAAAGAGAGGTGAGGCCATGGCGTGGAGCAGAGAGGAGACGGTAAGTCGCGGCGAGATGCGGGACATCCAGTTGGCCAAGATGCAGAAAACGGTCGCTTACGTCTACGGGAAAAACCCCTTTTACCGAAACAAACTCGACGAAGCGGGGGTGAAACCGGGCGACATCAAGTCGCTGGACGATGTCCGGAGACTTCCCTTCACCACCAAGATGCAGATTCGGGACAACTACCCCTTCAACCTCTTTACCGCCCCCCAGGAGGAGATCGTCGAATATCACGCCACCTCCGGCACCACCGGCAAGCCGGTCGTGGTGGGCTATACCAGGAAGGACCTGGAGCTCTGGAACGAGGTCATGGCCAGGGCCTGCACCGGCGCCGGCATCACCAGCAAGGACGTGGTGCAGAACATGTACGGCTACGGTCTCTTTACCGGCGGCCTGGGAGCCCACTACGGCACCATCCGGGTCGGGGCCGCGGTGATCCCGATCTCCGGCGGCAGCACCCAGCGGCAGATCATGCTGATGCAGGACTTCGGCACCACCGCGATTACCTCCACCCCCTCGTTCCTGATGCACGTCTGCGAGGTGGGGGAGCAGATGGGGGTGGACTTCAGGAAGCTCAAGCTCAGGACCGGGCTGTTCGGCGCCGAGCCCTGGAGCGAGTCGATGCGCCAGGCGATCCAGGAGAAGCTCGGCATCACCGCCTGCGACATCTACGGCCTTTCGGAGATCATCGGCCCGGGGGTCTCCTTCGAGTGCCACGAGGCCCGCAACGGCCTGCACATCAACGAGGACTTCTTCTATCCCGAGATCATCGACCCCGATACCGGCGAGGTGCTCCCCTGCGGCGCGACCGGGGAGCTGGTGATCACCACCATCGGCAACGAGGGGCAGCCGCTCCTGCGCTTCCGCACCCGGGACATCACCCGGCTGAGCCTCGAACCATGCGCCTGCGGCCGCACCCTGGTCAAGATGGACCGGCTCTCCGGCCGCACCGACGATATGCTGATCATCCGCGGGGTCAACTTCTTCCCCTCGCAGATCGAGTCGATCATCCTCAATCGCCAGGGGGTCGCGCCCCACTACCTGATCGTGGTGGAGCGCATCGGGAGCATGGACGAGGTCAATGTGCAGATCGAGGTGACCGAGGATTTCATGGTCAGGGCCGCGGCCGACGTGCTGGCCGGCAGCGCCGGCAACATCCTGGCCGATGTGGAAGTGGCGCGGCAGAAGGTCGACCGTATCCGCCGGGACATCAAGGAGGTGGTCGGCATCACCGTGGCTGTGACCCTAGTGCCCCCCGGCACGATCCCGCGCAGTGAAGGGAAGGCCAAGCGGGTCGATGACCGGCGCCCCAGGTAAAGGGAGGTTTCATGAAACTGAAGCAATTGTCCGTATTCCTTGAAAACGCCCCCGGTCGCCTCTACAACGCCACCAACGCCCTGGGGGAGGCGGGGCTAAACCTGAGGTCCCTCACCATCTGCGATACCGGCGGCTTCGGGGTCTTGCGCATCCTGGTCTCGGACGTGGCCAGGGCGCGCCGGGTCATCATGGAAAGGCAGTTCCCGGCGCGCGTGGACGACGTGATCGCCATCGAGATCGAGGACACCCCCGGAAGCCTGGCCAACAACGTGCTCAAGCTGTTTCTCCCGCACCAGGTGAACGTTGACTACATGTACGCCCTGGCGGGTACCGGCAGCAGCTCCGGGAAGGCGGTGATGGTCTTTCGCTTCAGCGACAACGACCGCGCCCTGGAGATCCTCAGGGGGAGCAACATCAGAATACTCGATGCCGAGAGCTTCGGCATGCTGGAATAGGGGGAGCCCATATGCAGGAAGAAAGCAGTTACCGGCCAACCAAATTCGCGGTCATCGGCGCCGGCCCGGTCGGGGCTATCGTCGCCGCCTTTCTTGCCGGGGGGGGCTTCGAGGTCACGCTCTGCGACGTGGTGCCCGCTCTGCTGGAGCCGGCCCTCGATCCGGGGATCGAGATCGAAGGGGTCGACAACCTGCGGGCGAGAGTCGCCAGGGTCACCACCTGCGTCGACGACCTCCTCGCGGAGCCGCCCGACGTCATTTTCGTCACCGTCAAGGCGACCGCGCTCCCCCTGATCGCCTCGGCCCTGGAGGGGTTCGTCGCCCCGGGGCGCTACGTGGTCAGCTGGCAAAACGGCATCGACACCGAGCTGGTCCTGGCGGAGCACCTGGGGCGAGCGGCCGTGATGCGGGGGGTGGTCAACTACGGCTGCGTCCCGGTCGGTCCCGCCCATGTCCGGGTCGCCTTCCACCACCGCCCCCACTTTCTTCAGGAGCTCGATCCGGGCTCCCGCGAGGCGGCCATCGGGATCTGCGCCGCGCTCACCTCCTGCGGCCTCGATACCCGGCACACCGAGCAGATCACCGACATGGTCTGGCGCAAGTCGGTGATGAACTCCTGCATGAACGCCATCTGCGCGGTAACCGGCAAGACCATGATCGAGATCATCATCGACCCGATCCTCTTCAACCTGGTGGACGGTCTCATCAAGGAGGGGGTCGCCGTGGCGCGGGCCAACGAATTTACCCTGGGCTCCGACTTCTACCCTTACTGCATCAACTACATCAGGAACGCCGGCAACCACAAACCCTCCATGCTGCAGGACATCGAGGCGGGGCGCAGGACCGAAATCGATTACATCAACGGCAAAATCGTCGAATACGGCGCCCAGGCCGGGATGGCCACCCCCTACAACACCATGATCCGCGGCCTGGTGAAGGCCCTGGAGCCCAAATGAACCAAGTGGCGACATCGGCTGCGTTGTCGAAAGAAGGAAGCTAACCCTAACCACAGAGGAGGAGGCGTAACATGAAACTGTTCAAGGTGTGCATGATGTTTACCGTAGCCGCCATAGCGTTCGGAGCCGGCGTTGCCGGCGCTGCCCCGGAGGTGATAACCCTCAAGGTCGCCCACTTCCTCCCTGCCACTTCATCTTTCAATCAAAAAAATGCCATACCATGGTGTGACAAGATCAACAAGGAGTCCAACGGCCGGCTCAAGTGCCAGATCTACCCGTCCATGCAGCTGGGGGGTACCCCGGCGCAGCTGTTCGACCAGGCGCGGGACGGGGTGGCCGATATCGTCTGGACAGTGCCGACCTATCAGGCGGGACGCTTTACCAGGTCCGAGGTGTTCGAGCTGCCGTTCATGGTCAAGAGTGCGGAAAAGGGGAGCCAGGCCATGTGGGACTACGTCCATAAAAACGCCATGGACGAGTTCAAGGGGGTCAGGCTGATCTTTACCCATGTGCACGACGGTTCACAGCTGCACTTCGGCAGCAAGTCGGTCAAGACCCTGGAAGACCTCAAAGGCTTGAAGGTCCGCGCCCCGAACCGTATCGGCTCCAAGACCCTGGCGGCGCTCGGAGCGGTCCCGGTGCAGATGCCGATACCGGTTGTGCCGGAATCATTGGCTAAGGCCGTGATCGATGGCGCCAGTTTACCCTGGGAGGTAACACCGTCACTCAAATTGAATGAAGTCTGCAAATCCAGTACCGAGACCGGCCCGAACCAGGCCAAACACGCCAACGCCATCTTCGTGTTTGCGATGAATCAGGCCAGGTACAACAGCCTGCCGCCGGATTTGAAGAAGGTCATCGACCAGAACAGCGGCATCGAGACATCCAGGTGGGTGGGGAAGATCTGGGACGAAGGAGTGCTGGCATCACGCAAGGTTTCTGTCGATCGCAAAAACACCATCAATACCCTGAGCGATGCCGAATACAGGCGCTGGCTCAAAGCGACCGAAGGTGTTGATGACGAATGGGTCAAAGAGGTTAACGCCAAGGGGGGCAACGGCAAGGCGCTCTTGAATGATGCCAGGGCTTTCTTGAAAAAGTATAACGATTGAGCCTCTTGCAAAAGTCCAACTTCACCCCCTCCCCAACCCCCCCCC
>JAMPXD010000131.1 GCA_023701365.1 Geobacteraceae bacterium | reverse complement strand
TACAAGGACCAGATCCTCACCGAGCTGCAAAAGTCCCTCAACCGGACGGTAACGTACGACAAGGGGACGATCTCCCACGGCTTCACCCCTTCGTTCACCTTCAGCGGGGTCGTGGTCCTGGAGAAGGACGGCGCTGCAAACTTTGTCACTGCCGACAGGCTTACCTTCAGGATCGCCCTGCTGCCGCTCCTCGAGAAAAGGGTGGAGATCAAGGAGATGGTGCTCGACAGGCCGGTGATCTCCATCGCGCGCGACAAGTCGGGGGTCTTCAATATCGGCGACCTCCTGGAGAAGAAAAAAGAGGCGGTACCTCTCCGGATAAAGGGGATACGCGTCAAGAACGGGAGCGTCCGGTTCATCGATCTGGCAGCCGCCCCTGAAGGGGTGGAAATTGCGCTTGCTGATACGGATCTATCCCTGAGCCAGCTGGTGCGGGGAAGAAGCTGCGACTTCAAGCTCGCCACCACCGTTGTCGAAGCAGGGGAAAGGGGGATTGTCACCCTGACCGGCACGGCGAAACTGGCCGACAGGGATAAACCTCTCAGCGACAGCCGGGTTAGCGCCACGGTGCTCGTCAAGGGCCTGGACGCCGCGCGCTACTGGCCCTATTACAGCCGTTTCGTGCCTTTCAAAAAGGTGCTGGGACAGCTGGACCTTGACGCCGACTTCAAAGGCAAGCTCACGGAGTTCACCTCCAGGGGGTCAGTCAAGATCTCCGCTCTCCGCTTTGACTACCCCCGGGTGTTCCATGCGGTCCTCACCCCCCGGCAGCTCCACTTCAACTACGACATGGAGCTCACCCCCCGTGACATCTCAGTAAAGTCCCTCGACCTGACCGTCGACGGCCTCAAGGTAAAGGGGAACTGCGCCATCCTCGACATCCCGAGCGGCGATCCCCGCATCTCGGCACGGGCAACCAGTTCCACCTTCCGCCTGGAAGAATTTCACCAATATATCCCCTACGGCATCATCGTCGACGACACCGCCGCATACATCGAACAGCATATCGCAGGTGGGGTGTTCAGGCTCGATGAAGGAAGACTCGACGGGAGGGTTAGCCAGATTCTTCATATGGAGCAGGGGGAAAACTACAACGTTCTCGCCATCCGCGCCAGGGTCGAAAAAGGGATCGTCAGCTACGGTCCCGGCGTCCCGACCTTCAACAATATCAAGGGGGAGCTGGAGCTGAAAGGAAAGGACTTCCTGCTCCACCGGATGACCGGGAATTTCGGAGGGTCCCCCTTCTCCATGGAGGGGATGATCACCGACTATCCCCTCGACAGGCCCTCTGGCTATCCTTTCGAGATGACCATTACCCCCGGACAGGCTGAGGCCGCATGGCTCCTCGGCAAGGGGGCGGGGAAAAAACTCGCCTTCACCGGCGAATCCAAACTGCGCCTTGCAGGACAGGGCTACACGAGCGGCTACAACCTTTCAGGAGAATGGAACCTCACCCCGGCGGCTTACAGCTATCCGGACCTGGTGAGCAAACCGGCCGGCCGGCCGAACCTCCTCTCCTTCAGGGGGGTGATCAACAAGGAGGAGGCGCGGCTCTCCTCACTCCAGTACAACCTTGCCCCCCTGGCGCTGACCGCCAGCGGCGCCTATCGTTTTGCCGGGGATGAGCAACTGGCGGTAGAGATAAAATCCAACCCGTTTCCGGTCGATGAAGTGGCCCCCCTGTTCCCCGCCATCGCCAAATACCGTCCGGCGGGGAAGGTTCAGGCAGCGGTGCGGGGAGAAAGCCCGAGCGGAAGCACCGCAGACCTCCGCTGGGGGGGGAGCGTTTCCTTTTCCGGTTTTTCCTTCAGGCCATCAGAACAGATCAAACCAATCAGCAACATGACCGGCACCGTAACATTCAGCGGCACCACCCTGGAGACCTCGCAACTGGTCGCCAGGGTGGGGAATTCCACCATCTACTGCAAAGGAAGCCTGGCCGGCTTCAAGAACCCTACGGTGAACCTGGACTTCTCCGCTCCCTCCCTGGATATGGCCGACCTGGGGCTGCTCGTCCCCCGCCAGGGGGTCAGGTTGACCAGGGTACAGGGGAACCTGGCGTTGAAAGACAACAATCTCCAGATTAAATCGCTCTCCGGCCAACTCGGCAACAGCATCGCCAGCATCAAGGGGACGGTGCAGGACCTCGACAACCCGAAGGTCGATATCACCGTCGCCTCACCCAACCTGGTGCTGGACGACCTGCTGCTCCTGACGGAACTAGAAAGGCCGGGGAAAAAGGAGGGGGCGCAGGGAGGATTGACCCTGAAGGCGGCCATCCACGCGGACACCGGGCGGGTAAAGGAGGTCGACTTCGAAAGACTCAACACGACCGTGATGCTTGAGAACAGGATCCTCTACCTGCAGCCTCTGGAGCTCGCGGCCTTCGGTGGCCGCGTCTCCGGCAAGGGGCGGCTCGACTTCGGCGCCGCCGGTTCTCCTCCCCGTTATCAGCTCAACTACAACCTGGAAAAGGTTTCCGCCGACCGTTTAGTGCAGGCATTCGGGATCAGGAAGCAGGAAATTACCGGCACCCTCTCCATGCAGGGAGAACTTACCGCCAGGGGAAAGGAGAGCGCGGAATTAAAGAAAACCGCCCTCGGCTCGCTCAAGTTCAGATGCGAAAAAGGTTCGCTGCGAAAGTTCGCGGTACTGTCGAAAATCTTCTCCATCCTGAACGTATCCCAACTTCTCAAGTTCCGGCTGCCGGACATGGTCTCCGGCGGAATGCCCTATAACAGCATCACCGCCACCCTTGCCATCCAGGACGGCATCATCGCCAGCCAGGACTTCTTCATCGCCAGCGAGGCCATGAACATCTCGGCAGTGGGAAAAGTCGACCTCGTCAGGAATGAAGTGGATGCCACCATCGGCGTACAGCCCCTGCAGGCTGTTGACAAGGTGGTGAACCGCATCCCGGTCGTGGGCTGGATCCTGACAGGAAAAGGCAAACACTTCCTCACCACCTATTTTGAAGCGAAGGGGAAACTGGAGGACCCCACCGTCAAGGCAATCCCGGTCAAGTCCATGGCCAAGGGGGTGCTGGATATCTTCAAGAGGGTTTTCGAACTCCCCGCCAGGCTGATCACCGATACCGGTGAAGTTCTGATCGGCAAATAGCTGCCAGTGCCCGCTTTTTCAACGTGTTTCCGTGCTGCCCGGGATATCTTTCCCACCTTTTCGGCAGTTTTTTGTATTGTAAATCTCTTCAAATCTATGCTAATTTACAAAAACAATAAAAATCTCCAACAGGAGGATAAAGGTGAAGAAGACAGCTGTGGTAATTTTAGCGGTCGTGGCACTTGCGGCAACGGGCTGCAAGAAAAAGGAAGAAGCGCCAAAGAGCATCGCACCCCAGGGTGGCATGCCTGCCCAGCAGATGCCCGCCGGCGCCGCCCCGGGCGGCGATCCCCATGCCGGGCTGAAGCCCCAGGAGATCCCTGCAGGCGTCGGCCACAAGGGGAAAGTGCTGGAGACCATGAACGCGGGCGGTTACACCTATGTCCAGGTGGACGAAAAAGGTGAGAAGCTCTGGCTTGCCGTCATGGAAACCAAGGTGAAGGTAGGCGATACGGTGGAATTCCCCGACTCTCCGCCGATGTTGAACTTCCAGAGCAAGTCCCTTAAGCGGACCTTCGACAAGATAATCTTTGCCCCCGGCCTCCGCATCACCAACTGATCGGTACCGCTGAAAAGTGTAAAAAAAGGCGAAACCCTTACAGGTTTCGCCTTTTTTTACACTCCCACCAGTTTGATGCCGGCCCGCGCCCCCTCCTCGAAAGGGTCGAGGCTGAGCGCCTGCCGATAAAATTCCCCCGCGGTGCGATTATCTCCGGCCAGGCGGCAGAGCTCGCCGAGGGAGGAAAAGGCCGGCGCATGGGCGGGAACAATCCTGGCCAGTCTCTCGAAAGCCTGCCGCGCCTGGCGGACATCCCCCAACTCAGCATGCAACTCGCCGAGCATCAGCCATCCCCACGGGTTCTCCGGCTCCCGGACGGTTATCTCCCGGTATTCGGCCTCGGCCTTGCGCCACTGCGCCATTGACTGGTACATCTCACCGGCCATCACATTGGTCGAGTGGCAATAACCGAGAAGCTTCTTCTGGGCGAGAAGGTCGGCCGGCGTAAAGTGGCTATTTTCAGCGACCCGTTCCAGCCGGGCCAGGAGTTCTTTGACCGACCGCCCCGCAAAGGGGTCGGAACGGAGATAAAAGGCCTCCCGCTGGTCCGTCTCGAACAGGTCAGCCGCAACGGCGCCGCTCCTGACGTCGTCTTCGAACAAACGGGTGCCGGGGTAATAGGCAAGGGGAGAGACCTGGCCGTCGTGGGCCTTTATTGAGTCAAGGAGGGCTAGACTTTCCCGCAGGTCTTCCTCAGTCTCGCCCGGCACCCCGGTAATGAGATAGACGGAGAGCCGTATCCCCGCCCGCCGTGCCGCCCGTGCCGCCAGCTTGACCTGTGCCGGGGTGATCCCCTTCCCCAGCGCCTTCAGGACCTTTGGCGCGCCCGACTCCACCCCGAACTGGATGCATTCGCACCCTGCCCGTTTCATCCAGCAGAGGAGCTCCTCGTCAACGGCGTTGACCCGGGACTGGCAGTTCCAGAGGATGAACACCTTTTCCCTGAGGAGGAGCCGGCAGAACTCCAGCACCCGCTGCCGGTCGGTAGTGAAGGTATCGTCCCTGATGGAAAAATAGATCAGCCCGTAACGGTCCCGGATGTACCGTATTTCATCGACGATCGAGCGGGGCGAGCGGAAACGGAGCCCCTTCCCCCAGAACCGCGGGGACGAGCAGAAACTGCAGGAGGCGGGGCAGCCACGGGAGGTGATGATAAACTCCAGCTGCCGGTGGATGTCAACGTCGATGGCATCGTCAAAACAGGCCGCCGGCAGGGGAAGCTTATCCAGATCGGACAGTGGCGGCCGGGCGGGGGTCCGCACCACCTCAGCGCCACTCCTGAAGGCTATTCCCCTCACGCCGTGCAGGTCGCCACCCGGCTGCGCCAGGCAGGCCACCAGCTCGCAGAAGGTTTCCTCTCCCTCACCCAGCACGACCGCGTCTACCACCCGGTTCTGGCTGAGGAGTTCGTGCCAGCGGTGGCTGGCGTGGGGGCCGCCGAACACCACGAAGCAGGCGGGATTGGCCTCCTTGGCCAGCCCGGCCAGCCTGAGGGAGTCGAAGCGGTTATGGGTGAATTGGGAAACCCCGAGAAGATCGGGGGGGGCGGCGGCCATGAGCCTGGCGGTTTCCTGCCAGCTATGCCGGGACAGATTGGCGACCCGCGAGCGGTGCCCCTGCTGGCGCAGCAGGGCATTGATATAGCCGAGGCCGACCGGCAGAAGGGATGTGAAAGGGTTTCGGCTCCCCCCCTGATGGGCCTTATAGGCGAGCAGTATCTCCATTGCCGAACTCCAGGGCGATCCTTTTCGCCAGGGGAATGTCCGCGGGAAGAAGCTCGAAGTCGAGGAGATCCGCAGGCGCTGCCCAGCAATGCTCGGAAACCTCCAGGTCCCGCACTTCGCCGCCAACCCAGCGGCACCGGTAGGCCAGAACCAGCACATCCCGCTCCGGATACCTGTGGAAGACTACCTCGTAAATCCCGGCAGCGGCGACCTCCATCGCCAGCTCTTCCCTGATCTCCCTGACCACGCAGTCGCCGGGGTCTTCTCCGGTCTCGACCTTCCCCCCCGGAAACTCCCAGAGCAGCGGATAGGGGACGTCAGCCCGGCGCCTTGCCAGGAGAATCTTCCCGTCGAATTCTATTATGGCCGCGGCCACCAGCAGGGTAGACATCTGCCTTCCTCAAAAAAAAATCCGGCCTTGGCCGGATTTTCGGGTTTTCCTCGCTGCGGGATGCTCAGTTTGCCAGAGTAAGCCCGAGGGTATCGTTCAGCTGGGTATCTTCCGCTGACTCCTCCTCAATCCCCGCGATCAGGTCGTCGAAGCTGAAGGTTTCCGGATTTATCTTGTCGATTCTCTTGGCGCCGATAAAGCGCGCCCGGTAATAGGGGGTGTTCATGGGAGAGATGACCACCCGCCGGTCGCGGGAAGAAGCATGTATCATCCGGTTATCGCCGAGGTAAATCCCCACGTGGGAGGGAAAGGGGGCATAGGTGCGGAAAAATATCAGGTCCCCCTTCTGGAGGTCACCCGGAGAGACTTCATTGCCGACCTGGAACTGTTCCCGGGCTGTTCTGGGGAGCGAGACCTCAAGTTCGCGGAAGACCTTCTGGACAAAACTGGAGCAATCGATGCCGCTCCTGCTGGAGCCGCCGAACCGGTAGCGGGTGCCGAGAAAACCGTAGGCGGTGTTCTTGAGCATTTTGATGCTATCGGCCTTAAGCTCCAGATTCTTGCTCAACTCGACCGGCTTGTCGGGATCGGGATCGGTGAGCTCGGCAAGACTCTGCTCATAATCCTTCTCGCTGAACAGGTCGTTGTAGCGGAGCTGGATTTTCCTGGCAACCCGTGGCCTGACTTCGACTTCCGTTTCGGCATCCTTTAAAACCAGGACCTGCCCCGGCTTGACCTTTTTCTTCGCCAATGAATTGAGACGCTTCAGCTCGCTTACCGAAACACCGGTTTTTCTGGCGATCCTGGCCAGAGTATCACCCTTGCGGACCTTGTAACTTGAGGTAGCACTCTTGCCGGCCCTGTCGGCGCCTGCAGAGGAGCGGGGCGGAATGATCAGGGTATCGCCGGCTTTCACATGGTTGCTTACCAGGTTGTTGGCAGATTTCAGTTCCGGCAGGGAAACATGGTATTTTTTTGCAAGGGAGTACAGGGATTCGCTTTTCTTTACACGATGGGTCTTGGCAGCAAGAACTAAGGTGGGGGAGGTCAGGACGATAAGGCATATAACCGCAATCCTTATACTGTAACGCATGCGCCCTCCTTTTTGTTTTACAAAACACCAAAAATGATAACCCTTATAAAACAATTGTCACGATTTGTCAACCCCAAAGCTGTTCCGGGGCTAACGCCCCGAGATGGTCAGGCGAACCTTCACCGGTTCATCCCGGAGGAAATTTACCTGAGGGGCAGGCTGGATAAGGCCTCTTTCCAGCTCAACGCTTTGCCTTACCCCGGAAAGGTCGATCTCTTCGGTCGCCACGGAATCAAGCTGCGACAGCGCCAGGGCCGGCCCCTCAACCGTCACCGCAGGGGGGTCGGCCTTCACCCTCCTGAGCCGCGCCCCGGCAGGAGGCCTCCCCCTTGTAATCACCTTGACCCGGAGGGTCTTGCGCGCCTTTTTCTCAGCGGTGACCCGTATCACGGAAGGGTTTATCCCGGTTACCACCACCCCCAGCGGGAGCTGGAGCGCCTCACTCTTGATGGTCATACGGTTGGTTCCCTCCTGGATCTTCGCCAGGTCCAGATCGGCGACAATATCCAGCTGCTTCGGCGACGGAATCAGCTTGGAGAAAACCTTCGCCTGCACTTCGACCTCTTCGGGAGAGCTCTTGACCAGGACCAGGTCGTCGGGAAGGTTGTGGAACTTTATCGGGGCGGAAACGGTGAGGATACCCCCCTGCTGTGCCGTAATTATCAGCCAGCTGACCAGGACCAGGAACAGGGTGATCAGCTTGGGCCGGAGATTGCTGAATATCTTCTTCCGCAGGGAAACCCGGACGACCTCCTGGTCAGGTGGCATCAGGAGAGTGTGGAGCTTTCCGCTGAGATGCTCCGGGGTATCGATCTTTTCCAGCTCCCCGGCCAGGGCCAGGGTGACCTCGCCCCTCTCCTCAGAGACGATGACCACGGCAGCGTCCGAGCGTTCCGACAGGCCGAGGCCGGCACGATGCCTGGTCCCGTAATGCTGGGGAAGCTCGCTATTCGCGGAAAGGGGGAGGTGGCACGAAGCCTGGGTGATCCGGTCGTCCCTGATGACGACAGCGCCGTCGTGAAGAAGGGTGCCGTCCTTGAAAATAGTCGCGATAAGCTGGGCACTCACCAGACTGTCGAGGGGGACCCCGTGCAGCAGGTATTCATCGAGAGGCTCCCTGCGCTGAAAGACAATGATTGCGCCGGTTCTTTCCGCCGCCAGCGCGAAGATCGCCCGGGACAGCCCCATGAGATCCAGCCGCGAGGCGCTCGCCTGGCGGCCGAACAGATTTCTCAGGAGGCTGACGCGATAGAGCGCCTGCCGTATCTCGCTCTGGAAAATTACGATGATCAGGACGAAAAGGACCGTCCCCAGTTCCTGCAGTATCCAACTGGTCATGAACAGGTCGAGATTCTTGGTCACAAAGTAGAGCAGGACCAGAAACCCGATGCCGATCACTACCTGGAGGGCCTTGGTGTTCTTGAACCAGCGGTACAGCTGGTAAACAAGAATACTCATGATGAGTATGTCGGCAATGTCTTGCGGACGAAAATAGGAAAACAAACTGCTGACCTCTCGGTTGCCGGCCGCGGCAGGCTTACGATATTTTGCTGGCAAGCCCGGCCTGATTATGCTAAAAAAACATCTTTGCCGACGCGTAATTGCGCACTTCCAGGCCGGCTATTTATAGCATTTCCGGCACCAAAAAGGTAGAGTAAATGTATAAACTTTCGGAAAAAGGGGAGCGAATCCAGCAGATGTTCGGCTCGATCGCCCCCCGTTACGACCTCCTCAACAGGCTGTTGAGCTTCGGTATCGACCGGCGCTGGCGCCGTTTTGCGGTAAGACAGATCACCTGTACGGAAACGGGCAGTGTCCTGGATGTCGCCACCGGCACCGGTGACGTGGCGCTGGAGATAGCCGCCCGGACCCCCCCGTCGGTTCGCATCGTCGGCGTCGATTTTTGCAGGGAGATGGTGGAGCTGGGAATGCAGAAGGTGCAGGCCTCACCCTACGCCGGCCGGATCACCATGGAAGTGGCGCCGTGCGAAGCCATCCCCTTTCCCGAGGAGAGCTTCGATTCGGTCACCATCGCCTTCGGCATCAGGAACGTGGTTGACAGGCTGCTGGGGCTGCGGGAGATGAAGCGGGTCCTGAAAACAGGGGGTCGGCTGGTGATCCTGGAGTTCTCCACCCCCCGCTCGAAGCTGTTCAAGGCACTCTACTACTTCTATTTCCTCAGGGTGCTGCCGGTCATCGGCGGGCTCTTCTCAAAATTCAGCGCCTACAAGTATCTTCCCGACTCTGTCCTCGAATTCCCTTCACAGGAAGAGTTCAAGGGGCTCATGGCTGCTGCCGGCTTCAAGGGTCTGGCACACTACGACCTCACCGGCGGCATTGCCACCGTCTACGTGGGAGAGAAGTAAGGAGCCATCAGAAAAAGCAGAAACGCCCCGCCGGTCTGACCGGCGGGGCGTTTCTGCTTTTACGATGGGCGACTCTTCCCGGAAAAGTCAGCAGCGTTGCCGCCCGGGCTCATCGACCTTCTATCTGTGGCAGGTAACGCATTTTTCGTTGTTGGCCCTGCCATGGCACCGATAGCAGCTTGCCGGGTCAATCTTGCCTTCGATCATGTGCAGGGTCAGGAAATCGCCCCGATGGATCAGTTCACGGTCCGGCCTGTTGCCTAGCTTGATCGAAGGTTTGACCTCCAGTTCATTGGCGTGGCAATCATTGCAGAAGGAGTCGGCATGACAGGTGGCACAGAGCCGTTCGTCCCGCCCCGCATAGAAACGGTGCTGTTTTATGAACTCCGACGAATGGTTGAACGAGGCGTACGGCTTCAAGATCCCCTTGACCTGGTCCTCATGACACTCGCTGCAGGCCACCCGCCCTTCGCCCAGTGCCTCCGGATGGGAGGCGGGAAGAGTCGTCCCCTGGGAGAGCATCCGGCTGCACGCGGTTATCACCGGGATGCCGCCCACCAGCATGAACATGATTAACAGCTTTGCCCCTCTCATTTCTTTGCTCCTTTGCTTGCGGCCGTGTAGTTGAAGGTAAGCCTGAGCACTCCCCGGAGTTCGTCGGTCAGTCGCGGGTTCTGGCCGTAGCTGAGATCCCCGGAGAGGGCCAGTTCCGGCAGAAAGCGATAGCCGGTGGAGGCGATCACTTCAAAGGCCTCTTTTTCATTGAAGATGCTGTTCTTGTAAAACTGGGCGATGGCATCGATGCTGGCGATGTAGCGGGTGGAGTCATAGAGACCGTACCCCCGCACCTCGTGATAGGAATTGAAGCTGCTTGCGCCGTCGCTGCGATGATAGGAAAGGCCGGAGCGCACCTTCTTGTCCAGCAGAGTCAGCCGCACCTCCCCGCCATAGCGATTGGAATTGCCGTTGTTGTCGGTACTTTCGCTGCGGTTATAGCGCCGGTAGTCGGCGGTCAGCTCCAGCGGCGCGGCGGCAAGCCAGGTAACGGCTCCCCCGTAGGACTTCAGCTCGCCATCGTTGTCCGGGTTGAACAGCGAACGGAGATTGGAATAGGTGAAATAGTCCTTGAAGTTCTGCTCGCTGTACAGCCCCGACAGCGAAAGAGCCTTGTGCGGCTTGACGATGAGATGATAGCTGTGCTCCGCGATCCCTTCGGTAGCGACATTGTATGAGGAACGGCCGTTCAGCTCGATGATGCGATGGGGGGAGAACCAGATATCCCCTCCCACCAGCTGCCGGTCATCCTTTGTCCCGCTGGCCGCGTCGAGCGTGACCCGACCTTCGTGCAGGCCGGATACCCCCAGTTCAAGAATCCCCGCCAACCGGTAGCTGCTGCGCCCTCCGGCGATATACTCCCCCTTGCCCTTGCTGTCCCGGTCGAGCTGGACCGGGGCGCCGCCAAACAGGGCCAGGGTAAACCCCTTCTGCAGGTCCGCCCTGGCGCTGATCCCGTCGATCTGCTCGGCCGCCACCCCTTCGTTGATGAAGAACCTGCCGGCTTTTATCGCCCCGTTCGCCGTGGGGAAGCGATAGCTCAGGTAGCCATAGGTGAGGTCCGCGGCCGTATCCCCCCCGCTGGTGCTCCTGTCGGCCAGGTCCACCCTGCCCCAGCCATACAGATGGAAGGATAGGTTGCCGCCCAGGTCCGCCCCGAGAAACTGGGTGGCCGG
>JAMPXD010000130.1 GCA_023701365.1 Geobacteraceae bacterium | reverse complement strand
TATCCCTGCTGGAGAGGATCATCGAAGAGGAGAAAAAGCACTACAACATCGTGGAAAACATCCACTACCTGATCGCCAGGTATGAGAACTTCGTGAGCTGGCACGAGTTCGACCGGATCAGGGAGAGTTGAGACCCCCCTTGCCCGTTTTACATCGCCCACCTGGAGCAAAAACGCTAAATTCAAAAACTGGGGTATCCACTTCGCTGGCGCACATACTACATCTTGTGTTTTGATGCTTTTTGACCTCGGACGCTCTTAACTATCTGCCGGTAGGTTGTTGGCTCAATCACCATGGCATTTTGAAGGAGCCGAAAGAACAGCAGACCACGATGGTTTGAGCTACGACGGTTGAAGCGAAACGTAAATTCGTCGAGGTAGTAGTCCAAATGTTGATGACTGACGGCCCCTTGGAGCGTGCCGGTGAGCCAGCGTTTCATCAAGGAGATGACTAAGTGCGCAATCTTCAGGTCATGGGAGGGAACAACCGTGTGCGGGTATCCCTCGTCTGGAAGCGTGCCATATCCGGACCAGTCGTCGGTTCGTATCTTGCCACCGAGTTCCACCGTCAGTTTTGCGAAGTTGGTGAGGCTCTCCTGCGAAGCATTCGGAATCACAGACAACCGAATCCGTCCGATTCCACTGTCCCCTTTATCCTCGACTGCAACTGCCACAAGAGCCTTCCCGAGTGCCCCTCGACCTCGCTTTCCCGGTTTCTCTCCGCCTACGTAGGTTTCATCCATCTCGATGATTCCACTAAGCCGATCGCGACCAGGTTGAACCATCGCCCGTCGTATTTTGTGAAGCCACGCCCATGCCGTCTGGTAACTACCCAGTTCCAGCATCCTCTGGATGCCTTTTGCGCTTGCCCCGTTCTTCTGGCCGACGACCCACCAAATGGCTCGAAACCACATCAACAAAGGTTTACGCGTGCCCTCGAAGATCGTACCGGCTGTCACCGACAACTTATACTCGCATGAGCAGCAACGCATCAGACCGCTACTCATGGACCATGCTCCTGTGCCGCCGCAACGGGGACAACAAAAACCAGAAGACCAACGGAGATTGGCAAGATACTTACGACAGGCCTCTTCAGTGGCAAAGCGGTTTTCGAGATCTGAGAGTTTACGAGGGTAATCGTCCATAGCTGTTAACACTACATGTTGTGGTAACGCCAGTCAAGTGGATACCCCAGTTCATGAATTGCCCCTACAGAATCACATGCGGCAAGGGCGCAGCATGCTGCGCCCCTACAGATCTTTAATCGGTATCGACAAACTTGACCAGGGTCCCCCGTTTGGCGCCGTACCTGAACACGGTGACCCCCTTCAGCCCCTTGCGGTAGGCGAGGAGGTAGGCCCGCGCCACATCGTCCCTGGTGGCCCGGACCGGGAGGTTGATGGTCTTGGAGACCGCGTTGTCGGTGAATTCCTGGAAGGCCGCCTGCATCTCGATGTGGTCCTCGGGGGGGATCTCCAGCGCGGTCCGGAACAGGCGGCGCACCTCGGCCGGCACCCCCTTCACCCCCTTCAGCATCCCCCGCTTCAGCACCTCCACCATCAGCGCCTCCGAATAGATCCCCTGTTCCCTGACGATCCTGACGAAGTGCCGGTTCACCTCCTCCAGGGCGGTGTCTAGCACCAGCCGCTTGTAGGCGATGGCGAACAGCGGCTCGATGCCGCTGGAACAGTCGGCGATGGTGGCCAGGGTCCCGGTCGGAGCGATGGTGGTGGTGGTGGCGTTCCTCACCCGGGGCATCCCCGGCGCGTCGAAGACGCTCCCGGTAAAATTGGGGAAGACCCCCCGCTTGTCCGCCAGTTCCACCGAGGCCTCCCGCGAGGTGTCCCTGATGAAGCGCATCACCCGGCGGGCCAGCTCGAACGCCTTGCGGTGGTTGTATGGAATCCCCAGGAGGATCAGCAGGTCGGCCCACCCCATCACCCCGAGGCCGATCTTCCGGTTCCCCTTGTGCATCCGCTCGATGGCCGGGAGCGGATAGATGTTGGCGTCGATGGTGTCGTCCAGGAAGCGGACCGCGAGCCTCACGTCGGCCCCGAGGGCGGCAAGATCTATCTCCCCCCCCCGCTCGTATTTCGAGAGATTGAGCGAACCGAGCACGCACGCCTCGTAGGGGAGGAGCGGCTGCTCTCCGCACGGGTTGGTGCTCTCGAAACTGCCGATCAGGGGGGTGGGGTTGGCCCGGTTGATCCGGTCGATGAAGACCACCCCCGGGTCGCCGGTCTCCCAGGCGCTGGTGACGATCTCGTCGAACACCGACCGCGCCCTGACAACGCCGGCGGTCCGGCCGGAACGGGGATTGACCAGGTCGTACTCCCCGTCCCGCTCCAGGGCCTCCATGAAAGCATCGGTCACCGCCACCGAGATGTTGAAATTGGCCAGCTCCGCGAAGCTCCTCTTGACCCTGATGAATTCCAGGATGTCGGGGTGGTCCACCCGGAGGATCCCCATGTTGGCGCCGCGGCGCGCCCCCCCCTGCTTGATCACGTCGGTGGCGGTGTTGTAGATCTTCATGAAGGAGACCGGGCCGCTGGCGATCCCGCCGGTGGAGCGGACGATGTCGGCCTTGGGGCGCAGGCGCGAGAAGGAGAAGCCGGTGCCGCCGCCGCTCTGCAATATCAGGGCGGCGTTCTTCAGGGTGTCGAAGATGCTCTGCATCGAGTCTTCCACCGGCAGGACGAAGCAGGCGGCCAGCTGCCCCATGCTCTTTCCGGCGTTCATCAGGGTCGGGGAGTTGGGGAGGAAGCGGAGCTCGGAGAGGAGGTCGAAGAAGCGCTCCTCCCAGGCGCGGGGGGAGTCGCCGTAGAGCTCCTCGGCCCGGGCCACGGCCCGGGCGACCCGGCCGAACATCTCCTTGGGCGATTCGACGACCCGGCCCGTCTCATCCTTCAGGAGGTAGCGGGCATGCAGCACCTTGAGGGCATTTTCCGAGAGTTCCATGGGGGGAAGTATAGCGTATTTTCGGCGGGATGCATGGGGCTAATAGAGCGGAAGCGCGGAAGCGCGGAAGTTAATGACTTTCCTTCAGCCTTCCAGCCTTCCGCGCTTCCGCTCTGCCTTCAGCCCCGCCTCCAGGTCGGGATAGAGGAGCTCGATCCCGAGCTTTTCCAGCATCCTGGAGTTGTCCAGCCGGCGCGCCTCGCTCATGTAGGAGAGCATCAGGGGGGACATCACCCGGCGCGCCTCCTCCATGGAGACCTGGCGGGGACGGGGGTAGCCGAGCAGGTCGGCCACCGCGTCGAAGTAGTGGGTCATGGTGGTGGGATGGCCGTCGCTCACGTTGAAGAGGTCGCCGTCCTCCCCCTTTTCAGCGGCGGCCAGACAGACCCGGGCCAGGTCGTCGGCGTGGATCCGGTTGGTGAGCGGGGCGAGTCGCTCCTCCAGCACCGGCTGGCCGCTCGCCAGCTGGGAGACCGGGAAGCGACCCGGACCGTAGATACCGGTCACCCGGAGGATGACGACCGCGACGTTGCGCCCCCTCCCCCACTCCCGGAAGGCGCTCTCCGCGTCGAGGCGGCGATTCCCCCTGCTGGTCTGCGGATTTGGCGGGGTTTCCTCGGTGACCAGCTCGCCGCCGCTGTCGCCGTACACGCCGCTGGTGCTCATGTAGATCACTTTCTCCGGCTCCTCGCCGGGCGGGATGGCGGCGCAGAAGTTGCGCACCCGCGGGTCGCTGTTTCCGCCGCCCGGCGGCGGGGCGAGGTAGAAGACGGTCGCCCCTTGCGTCGGGAGTCCCTGCAGGGTGGCGGGATCGTCCAGGTTGGCGACGATCGGGCGGACCCCCAGCGCTTCCAGTTCTGCGGCGCTTTCCTGCGACCTGATGAGTCCGTAAACCGAGGCCTTATCCGCAAGGACAAGACCGGCAACCCGTTTGCCGATATAGCCGCAGCCGATGATGAGTACATTGTTCACTGTTTTCTCCTGGGCCGAAGAATTCTTGCACCAGAGCCCTATCCGCGTAACCACATTTTCAATTACCCTTATTCAACAACCACTTCCAGAGGGAGATGATGCCTATGGCAGCGCCGTTGAGGTTCATTTCCCCCTCTTCGTCCTCGGATATGATGGTGAGACGAGCGCTCGGGAACGCCCCGGCCGCGGCGAGGAGCCCTTTAACCTCCCGTTCGCGGGTCGTTGGGTCGGAAAGATCAAGGGACACCTGGATTGCCTCAGTGATGGCGAGCCCTTCACGTACCAGAAAGTCCACCTCTTTTCCCTCGGTGGATTTCCAGTAGTAAACCTCCCTGTTGCGCCGTTTGAGTTCCAAAAAGACGATGTTTTCATAGACTCGGCCCAGGTTCCGGCTGGTGGTGAAACTGACCGCCTGCATCATAGCCGTGTCTACGCCATACACCTTTGAAGGGTTGTATATCTGGCGTTTGAGGGAATAATCGAACAGGTCTACGAGAAGAAAAAGGTAGACGTCGGCCAGCGACTGGAGGTAGCTCTTCACCGTATTCTGGCTCTTTACCCCGATTACCCCTTGCAGCGATTTGTAGCTGTGAATGCAGGCGCAATTTGAGGCAAGGAAGAGCGCCAGCTCCTTTATTTCCCTTGTGCTGCGTATTCCGCTACGGGTGATGACGTCGCGGTAGAGAATGTCCTGGTAATAGTGTTCCAGAATAGTGGGGTCGCCGGTCTTGATGATTTCCGGGAACCCTCCGGTATTCAGATATTCATTGAGGAGGCGTTTTAGCTCGAGGCGGGTGTGGCGGTGGTAAAGATCGGCCGGCACTGCGGAGACGCCGCGGGTGCGAACGAACTCGGCAAACGACAGGGGCCAGACCACGATGCTGCGGTTTCTGCCGGTAAGCGCCGTCGCTATTTCCGAGCCGAGCAGGGAGGCGTTGGAGCCGGTGACGAATATTTTCGCCTCCTCGAACTCGTACAGGCGGTTAAGCCATTTCTCCCAGAGCGGGATGTTCTGGATTTCGTCCAGGAAGAGCCAGACCTTCCCCTTTGGCGCCTCCAGCTCCAGGTAGGCCTCGTAGAGAGGATCGAAGTCGGCGCTGGTGAAACCGGAGAAGCGTTCGTCCTCGAAATTCAGGTAGAGGATGTTGGGCCGTTCCACGGCGTGGTGTTCCATGAGATCGCCGCAGATGAGCCGCATGAGGGACGACTTTCCGCTGCGCCGCACTCCGGTGATGACCAGTATTTCCCGCTGCCCCAGGTAAGGACGCACCGTCTCCTGCATATCACGGGGGAAGAGGCCGCTGCGGCTGAGGAACCGGTCTTTGTGGAGGGTTATGAGTTCTTTGAGTTTTTGCTTGTCCATAAGTGCCAATATAATGCATTAGCAATGCAATGTAAATGGTATTTTATGGCAAAGTAAATGCATATTATTCAACGGAACCCGGCGAGATGAGCCCTTTTAACAACGCCGCCATGCCAGCGTCGGCCGGCATCGCCCTCGGCGTCTTGCTTCCCCATTATGACTGCGTGACCTTCTTAGCTGGCGGCGGGATTCAACGTCTGTAAACCCTCAGCGTCTGCCGCGACAAGAAGCTCATTATCCGCCGCTACAAAAATCACAGGCACGTGTGCCCTTCGCCGCAGCCAGAGCGCCGTGGAGAGATGGATACTGTCAGCCCCCCGCAGGGCACGGCGGGCAATCAACGATTCCACCTCGCCGACCGGCTCACCGGAAACCTCCAAAACCAGAAACCTTTGCCAGTCAAGGGCAAATTGCGTCTGCACCCGTTGCAGATCTTCGGCGTTCAAGTCGGAATTTTTCGCGCGCCTGGTAATGGCTGAAATTGTCTCCGGCAGGGCAAGCCATGATACGGCGAGTCTCTGTTCACCCTCGATCAGCGACATGACTGTGTCACTGCCCGTCTCCGCGATGTAACGCTTCACCAGGGCGCTGCTGTCGAGAAAGTAGATCATCGGCGGTCTCTGATCAAGGTTTCTGAAACCGGCTCACCCTTCATCCTCACCGGGGCGAAGGGAGGAAGCGCCGCCTTTGCCTTGGGGAGAGTGAGAAACCCTTGCGCCGCCAGAGCAGCCAGGCGTTCATCCAGCCCGGCATCCTCCTCGATCCTGTCCAGACGGTGCATGATGGCCACCGGTTTGCCCCGGTCCGTCACCACCACGTTCTCCCCTTTTTTTACCTCGCCCAGGTAATGGGTCAGCCGGTTTTTCAATTCCCTCACGCCTACGGTTTGCATGGCCGTACCTCCGCACTCATTATGCAGCTATTGTAGCCACAGACTTGGGAACCGTCAAGAAGTTCGGCGTTCAGGTTGTTTAATGAGGGAGAAAACTGGTTGGGTAAATCATCTTTTCACTATCTTTTCGAGTGTCGCTTGGAAAGATATTTATTTCTTGGGGACAACTGGGGGGACAACTGGGGGACGGACAACTGGGGGACGTTCCTTTGTCCCCCTAGCTTCCCCCGTACCAGAAAGTCCACGTCTTTTCCCTCGGTGGATTTCCAGTAGTAAACCTCCCTGTTGCGCCGTTTGAGTTCCAAAAAGAGCCAAACCGCAGGCGTGAGCCAAGCTACGTTGAGGATTTGGCGATTGAGGATCGGCGAAAGACGGCCCAAAGATGAGCGCCTTTGCCATCAATGACCTCCGTGCTTGTGCCCTCCCATGCCCCCTTTTTCCTTCTTGAGGGACTGGCGGAAGTCGGCCTGGAGGCGGTCTAGCCGTTGTCTGATATCCGCGAGATCCTTCTGGACCCTCGTCTTGGCCGCTCCCTTGAGACCGTCGGCAAGCTGCTCCTGCACCTTGGCCAGATCTTGGAGAGCCTGGAGAACATCCTGGGTCATTACGGCCGAAGAGGCCTCCTGTCCGCAGCCGCCGCACCCTCCCATCATGCCGCCCATGCCCCCCATCTTGCCCCCCATACCGCCCTGCATGCCTTCCTTGCCGCCCCCCTTGTCGCAGTTCTTACCCATCCCCATCCCTTCATGCATGCCCTGGCGACGGGGCATCGTCGTCGGCATATCCTTGTCGGCCGGTTTCGGCGGCGCAGTCTCGGCGGCGGGCTGCTGGTGCTCCATCCCCTCGTGGGAGGTGGCGGCGGGCTCGGCCGCCAGGGCGGTGCCTGCGGCGAGAAACAGGGTAACGATTGCGTTGCGGATAATACGGTTCATCGCTGGTCTCCTTTGGCTGGGAAATTGTTCATGCAGTATATTCGATTTTATGTATCAACGCACCCGAAAATTGCCCTGTCTTCAGCTTTCCGGCAGCCGGTTTCAAGGCGCACCGGCGGAGCGGAGCGAAGACCGCGTGACGCCGTTGGTTAGACACAGGCACACGATCATTCATCCTATCTTCGTCAGTCTGACGTCCATCCACGGCTGCCAAATTCTACTGTCTTCCGAACACAGCTCCCAAAGACCGGCAAAAACTATCCCGTTTTCACTAAATCCACCAGTGAAGCGAACATTATCGCCGGTGAACGACCATATATCGTTTGCCATTTGTGCTTGCATCACGCTAGCGTTTCCTAAGCTATCGAAGGAATGCATGGAGTAAGACTTGCTCTCCTTTCTGTAGCCGATGATCTCGATGCCTTGAATGTTCCGGTCTGGCATATCTGCGTCAAAACGATGGAGTAGAAAGTAACCGCCGTGCAACCACTCATAGATGTCGGTTGCCTTGAATCTCACAAACTGCCCAGAAGGAAAGTCCCGCACTTCCCCCTTTGTGCCCCAGACGCCAACAAATGGGTTCAGAAGCTCAAGATCTATGGTGGCGGCTACTTGTTTGGTGGTCATGGTCTTTTACTCTCTATATACCTAACGGGGTGCCCCCATGACCCGCCCGCCCAGCATTTTCGGGCGGTCGGGTCATGGGGTTGGTTGGAACCTCGCTCTTTACTTTTGTCTCGTGTCAAGGGTTGACCCCTCCGGGGTTACTCGTAGTACCTTCGCGATATCTGTAAGTTCTTGTGTTGTGTAAATTCTGGAGATTTCGATGTCGATCTGCAAGACTGATATCACAAGCTTCTTCCTTCTGATATATTTTATTAGTTGCCAACGTGGCCGGGGCGCACCGGCGGAGCGAAGCGGAGGCCGTGTGCCGCCGCGTTGTTGGGCATCCGCTTGGCTTCCTCTATTCCTCTATTTTCCTTTGACGGGGAACAATTTCCCGCCGACGGCAGTATTATGGGTGACATGGTACACGAAACGTTTGGCTCCTTCGTTTATGCCGCGGCTATCATCCCAGTCGTCAGACCAGGATTCCACTGTCTTCAGAGGGTCGTCATAGTCGGCTGGATATTCCAGAAAGTCATAGATTGCTATTACTGATTTAGCTGCAAGTGGCAAAGTGCTTGATTGGGGTGTTGTTTGATCAATTGAGACTCCATATACCTCTATTTTTTGAGATACCTCCATCGCGACTTCATCTAATGGTCTTACAATATTCCAATTCTGCACCCCGTAGAAAAATTGTGGAGGCAACGGATTTCGACTGTGGGTCTTTGGGTCATAGGTTGACAACGCTAGATACAGCTTATGACGTATTTTCTCCTCTGTCAGACGATATGCTTCCTGATATTCTTTGACTTTTATCGATTTTCCTAGATTTCGTGCTCTCAGCAGATCTCTTGCTGCTCTTACCCATGTAACCCTGTCATTGTTCTGATCCTTCAACATATCGTATACTTCTTCGAGACCTAATTTAGCTTGTTCAAAGAAGAATAACGATCGCTTATCAGTGTCTTCGATCTCCTGCCTCGATCTCTCGTTGTTAAATTGTTCGTAGGTGATTGAGATCGTCCAGAGGACACCGAGGAATGTTAAAAAGGCCAGAACTGGATTTGTTGTGCCGCCAAGAAAATCTCCGAATTGGCCCCACTTTTCATGATCTTCGAGGATGTCGGTTCCGAACGTTTTTGCATAAAAGCCGATGGCGGAAATGACAATCACGAATCCAACAAAAGCCAGTGCGAACAATTTTTTCCTGTAATGACTTCTTTCTACCCGATCCCACAGCGGCATTCTATTTCCTTTCGTATTTGTTTCTCCTTCTGCGACCAACGCAAGGCTGACCGGCCAGCTTAGGGCCGGTCCAGCCGTTGGGAATTCTTTATTTTTCAGATTTTTCAGCTTTTGAAATTTGGAGATCTGACGCCTCTATTACTCTTTGTGTTCAACAACCTCATCCACTTTCTGCAACCTCCAACCGTCATCATAAAGAATGAAATACGCAGTATGATTTTCAATAGATGGATGAGAAATGTTTAGTAAATCGTATAATTCGTTCTTGGTTAATGTCGATGTGTATTCAACTTTACAGTGGTTATTATCAAGTTTTGTTATACCTATAATTTTATCAATTGTCTTAGTTGCTACAACGAATGCCAATTCATTTGGATCACTTTTTACTTGATAGCGACGTGCTTTTGCTCTGGGTGTCAAATCATAGTACATAGTATAGTATCTTCTGTCAAACAAATCGCCGTACTCATCTCTTTTAATATAATCGAAATATTCAGAAGCCTTTAACTTATTCACAAAACTTTCAGCTTCTTGTAATTCATGTTGCTGTGATCCATTCAGAACTCCATTATAATCGAAAATAGGACTTGAAAATACATAGTGGTTTTTTTTCATATTAACAGTGATATACAATGGATATAATTGCTTGAGCTTATTTTTAGCTTCTCTTCTTGACATATCTTTACTGCATCCATGAACAAAAAGGGAAATGACTATAATAAACAACAAGGGTCTCCTCATAAATCTCTCCTGGTTATATGGATGTCTTTTTCATTTCTGGACGGCGGTGCCCAACGGTGTGGCTGAGAATTGTCTTTTCAGGTTGTTGCTTTTTCAGAGCTGACTCTTCTTTATCATGTTTTCTGACTCAACTTTCGCACTTGTAAAAAATGTATAACACGCTGTAATTACTAATAGTATAGCGTCGCAATCTGGGTTAAAATGGCTTTGTTCCCCAACAAATCCACTAGCACAGAAAGGCGACGCTATGAGCCAGATTGTACCAGAGATTGCCATCGTAGAAAACAGGATAAATTCGTTCTTTCACAATTACAACCTCGGCCTGTTACTTCGGCAAAGCAACATCCGGAAAGAAAAGGGCGTTTGCCTTGAAACCTTGTTCCAGTTACTGCTTTCCCTTGCCTTTACTGGAAAGAATCTGTTCCGCCTGCTGGAGAGCCCAGATTCACCAGCCGGCATCGGTAAAGACCCATTGTACCGATTGTTGAACTCAGTTACTGCCAACTGGCGCCGTTTTCTGCTGCTGCTCAGCACGCGGGTCATCGTCCAGAGGTTGCTTCCCTTGACCGATGAGGCGACAACCAAGGTGCTGATAGCTGACGATACCCTGTATAGCCGCGACCGCAGCAAGCGGGTTGAACTGCTGGCCCGGGTGCATGACCACAACACCAAGCGGTACGTGCGTGGTTTCAGGATGCTCACCCTGGGGTGGTCCGATGGCAACAGCTTTGTACCCATGATGCTGTCGATGCTCAGCTCTGCCAAAGAGGATAACCGCCTTGCCCCAATGCGCGATGGCATCGACAAGCGGACCAACGGCTACAAGCGTCGCCAGGAGAGCATGAGGAAATCCACCGACGTGCTGGTGGATATGGTTGCCCTGGCCATGACGGCAGGAACCACCGCGCAACATCTGCTCTTTGACAGCTGGTTTGCCTTTCCTGCCACCATCAAGCGAATAAAGGCCTTGGGGATGCACACCGTCTGCATGCTCAAGGATACGAGGAATGTCACCTATGAGCTGCAAGGATGGCCACTTACCCTCAAAGAACTGTACAAATCTGTCCGCAAGCGCTGCGGCCGGGCCAAGGTACTGGCCGAGGTACTGGTGACCATAGGCACAGACGAGCAAGGCAAGCCGCTGACAGCAAAGATCGTGTTCATCCGTGACCGGAACTCTAAGAAGTGGCTGGCGCTTCTTTCCACCGACACGACCTTGACCGCCGAAGAGATCATCAAGCTCTACGGTCACCGCTGGGACATCGAGGTGTTCTTCAAAATGGCCAAGTCGTATCTGCAGCTGGCAAAGGAGTTCCAGAGCCGCTCTTTCGATGCTCTGGTCGCCCACTCCACGCTGGTCTGCTGCCGCTACATCATGC
>JAMPXD010000129.1 GCA_023701365.1 Geobacteraceae bacterium | reverse complement strand
CCCCTTTCCTTTCCGAAATGAACACGATAACCGGTTATGCCTTCGAGCAATACGGAGCGCACTTCTTCAACGCTCTGCAAGGAGCCTTTGTTGATGATGCCCACCCTGTCACAGACGGTTTCGACATCGGCAATGATATGCGTGCTGAAAAAAACAGATTTACCCCGGCCTTTCAGCTCGGCGATTATGCCTTTTACCAGCGCTCGGCCGATGGGATCGAGCCCGCTCATCGGCTCATCGAGGATGTAGACCTCGGGGTCGTGGAGAAGAACCTGGGCAAGACCCGCCCTTTGCACCATTCCCTTGCTGTAGCTCCTGATCGGCCTCTTTCTTGCTTCCCAGAGCTCCAGCTGCCTAAGCACCCGCTCCGATTCCCTGATTACCGCAGCTTCCGGCATGCCAAAAACTGCGCCGGTAAATGAGAGGTACTCTTCGGCATTGAGATAGTCGTAGAACGCGGGATTTTCCGGCAAATAACCGACATGTTTCCGGGCGAGGTGCGATGTCACATCCACTCCCATGATCTGCGCGCGGCCGGATGTGGGATAGATCAGCCCCATCAGGGTCTTTATGGTTGTACTCTTGCCGGCCCCGTTCGGGCCGAGGAAGCCGAACACTTCACCGGCCTCGATGGTGAGGGAAAGACCTTTCAGTGCTTCAACCCTGGAACCTCTTTTCCCCTTGAAGGTCTTGCTAAGGTTTGTTATCTCTATCACTCTCATCTATTTTCCTCTGTTGCCGGCGCTCTTCTCCACGTGAAACGCGAATTTGCTGGTGCTCCGCACCTGTCCCGATTCATCGATGAAGAATTGCCCCCCGTAGGGATCGACGGGAAGGTCTTTCAGATACCCCTTGCGTAAAAGCTCGTCAATAGACCTGGAAACAGTACCAAAATCCCTCTTGTAATCAGCCATGGCAGTCTCGATCCGCTTCACTGCCGAGAAGGCAGCTATCCTCTCCTGGAATTCTTTCTTGATGGCCGCGTTTCTGGCGCTCTTTTCCATCGTTGACAGGTAAGCAAGGGCCAGATCGGTCTGGCCCGACTCATACATGTAGCGTCCGGCAAGCTTTGCCAGGAGAGGTTCGCCACTCAGGTCAGCCGCCTTCTGGTAATGTTTGGCGGCATTCTGATAATCCTTGAGAAAATAGGCATAGTTGAAGCCGAGGAAAAAGGGGAGCTGATAATCCCAGTCCCGGTATTTCGTCCCGTATTCGAGAAGGGCGTTGGCCTCCTTGACCCGCTTGGCATCCCACACCATGACTGCCTGGGCGAAATAGTAGGCATCCAGGTTGTAGGGGTCCAATTTTACCGCTGTTTCAATGGTCTTGTAAAGGCTGAAATAATCGGGAGGAAGGACGAGTTCGGCACCGCTCCTTCCTGCCAGGCTGCCGAAATAAAAAAGTGACTTCAGCACCAGAGAATCGGCAAGGAAAACCTTCTGGTCGGCGGCAACGAACTTCAGGACCTCGGCCTGCGGGACGTAGCCGAGCTTCTCGATAAACGGCTTGCTCCGCATATAGGTTGTAAAGGGAGTGATGAGAAACAGGTAGCCGGCTGTGAGCATCGAGAGGAAAATATATTTTTTCATCAACTTTCCTGCTATTTCAGTTCTCTGCGGGAAAACACCACCGTCGCCAGGAACAGGACGATGGCTGTATAGACAAGGAAATAGCCGAAGGTCAGGAGAAGTCCCTGCCCAGACACCTGCACCCCATAGATGGCGTTGAGTTTGAGGTCGAAGGCGGTGAAGTTGGGGAGGATATAGTAAAGCCCTGTGGCCGCTCCTTTAACGACGGCAGGGATATCTTTCGCCAGCGGGGTGTGGATAAAGTCATAGGCCTCCTGGGTAGCGCTCCCCACCAGAAAGATGGCGATAGTGCCGAATATGGGGAGGAAAAACGAGGTGCTGACCGTGGAAAAGAGGAAAGCGACCGCAACCAGGAGGATGTATTTGAGGGAGTCATAAAAAACGGCCAGGAACAGGTAATGCCAAGCAACGGGCCGGGGGGAAGGGTAGATGCCGGATGCGAAGAAAACCACCAGAGAGGTGACCGCCCACAAGAGAAGGACGGTCAGGAGCAGGAAAAGGGCAACGCCGCAGAATTTCCCCAGCAGGTAGTCGCTCCGCTTAATGGGGAGAGCAAGGACGCTGAAGCTGTAGCGCCGCTCCATGTCCTTCCAGAGGGAGGCCCCCCCGAGGAAAACCGCCAGGAGCAGGAGGATGAAGGAGATGAGGGAGAGGGAGAGGGAGATGGAGAGCTCGGTCACCTGACGCATGGAGAGGGAGGCGACCGACGGTATGAACAGGAAGAGGAGGGCCGCCATGAAAATCCCCTGGAAAACCCGGTCGCGAAAGACCCCCTTCAGTGTGACGCGTGCGACGCTCAGCATGCTACCCCCTCAAAATGATGGAACACAAAGAGAGGGTTGACCTCCGTCAACCCTCTCTTTGCCAAACGTGGGAAGACCTGCAACTACATGCTGGTCCAGCCAGTGCCAGTGAATACGCTGTCGGTCGCGGCAGGTACGGCACTATCCGTAGTATCTTTCCAGTAGATGATCGAAGCATCTGAATTGGTGGCGAAAGTCCTCGATCCCTGGTCATGATACGCACCAGCCGCATACTCCCCCTGAGTGGGGGGAGTGGCCGTAGGGTCACCGGCTGCAGATCTTACCCTGACATTAACCCTGTTCGAGGGGGTAAAGCCCAGTCCGCCGATGCTCGTAGTTGAAGTGATAGCAGCGGCAAAAGAGGTCTCAGCAAGAACGGATAGCGACAAGGCCACCAGTGCTATTAGAATGCGCTTATTCATGATTCACACTCCTTTCAGTATTAAGTTAAAAGTTGTTATTGCATTAATTCACCCGGCCAGGGCCACCCCAGCTGCGACTGCCGGCACAGGTTACATGGCTGTGAGGGCCGGATATGACTGGTAATCCGCCTGGTATGCCTCCAAAGTGGTCCTGAAGTTTCGCAGGTCGCTGGAAGCAGCCGCGTTGTACCCCTTCTGCCGATAGGCGTTGAACTGTGGGATGGCGATGGCCGCCAGGATACCGATGATCGCCACGACAATCAGCAGCTCGATGAGGGTAAAGCCCCTGTTACTTCCTACTTTCTTCATCATTGCATTCTCCTTTCGTGTTGTTGTTGATTTGCCATGCCAAGCGACGACAAAGTTACGCATTCGCTCTTCATATAAATCTGTAAGATAATAAGCAAAGACTGTACCCAAGAGAAAGCCATTGCAATTCTGTGTCGATAATCCGGTAGATAGCTGTCAACACTCCCTGAATAGAGGAGAATTGTTTAATAGTCAAGGCAATAAATTGTCAATTAGGTGACATTTATTGTCATCATGTCTTTGTGAAAATATCTAGGCTCAGGGTATATTTGGATACAGTGTTGTATCATGGAGATATGCTTCCATTACCATTTGAAAGTGCCTGAGGTCGCTATTGGCTGCTGCATTATATCCCTTCTGCCGATAAGCGTTGAACTGCGGTATGGCAATGGCAGCCAGGATGCCGATGATTGCCACGACGATCAGCAGTTCGATGAGGGTAAAGCCTCTGCTGCTTTGTGTTGTTTTCACGGCCATCCTGCCTGCCTTTCAATCAACGTTGACATGCATTGGTTAAGCAATTTTGGGGCCAATAAGTGCCGGTAGTTTTCTACTCCTCATCCATCCCGAACTTCGCCAGTCGATAGCGAAACGACCGGAAGGAAAGCCCGAGGATCTCCGCCGCCCTCTTCTTCACCCCGCCCCCCTTCTCCAGGGCCTTAAGCAGGAAGCGCTTCTCGATCCCGTCCAGATAAGCCTCAAGGTTCATCCCTTCCGGGGGAATATCGAGTTGCCCTCCGGAGGAGGCCGAACTGGAGAAATCAGTAACCTGCTCGGGGAGACAGCTCCGGGAAATGGTCTTGTCACCCAGGACGAGACACCTCTCCACGAGGTTCTCCAGCTCCCGGACATTGCCAGGGAAAGGGTAGGAAACCAGGGATTTCAGCGCCTCTGCGGTGATGATCTCCGCATTGCAGGGGGGCTGGACGAATTTCTTGTGGAAGTGTTCCACAAGGAGCGGAATATCCTCGGGCCGCTCCCGGAGCGCCGGCATCCGGATCTGTACCACATTTACCCGATAAAAGAGGTCCTCCCGGAAGGAGCCTTCCTTCACCTGATCCTCCAGGTCCCTGTTGGAAGCGGCGACGATCCGGACATCGGTCTTGATATCCTGGGTCCCCCCTACCCTTCTGAACTCCCGCTCCTGCAGGACGCGCAACAGCTTGGCCTGAAGTTGCAGCGGCACCTCGCCGATCTCGTCGAGAAAAAGGGTGCCGCCGTTCGCCTGCTCGAAAATGCCGGGCCGGTCAGCGATCGCCCCGGTGAACGCCCCTTTCCTGTGGCCGAACAGCTCGCTCTCCATCAGGGTATCGGGGATGGCGCCGCAGTTGATCGCGACGAACGGCCTGTCCCGCCGCGGGCTGTTGTAGTGGATCGCCTTGGCCACCAGCTCCTTGCCGGTGCCGCTCTCACCGAGAATGAGGACGCTGGCCGTGCTGGCCGCGAGCTTTTCGATCAGGGTGTAGAGCTCCCGCATCTTCCTGCTCTTCCCCACCAGGCCGCTGAAACCGTAACGCTCGTGGATCTCCTTCCGGAGGCGGAGATTCTCCCGCTCCAGGTCGCGCTTTTCCAGGGCGTTCCGGACCAGGACCTTGATCTCCTCGACCTTGAAGGGCTTGGCGATATAGTCATAGGCGCCGAGCTTCATCGCCTCCACCGCCTGCTCGGAGGTGGAAAAGGCGGTGACCAGCAGCACGGCGGTTTCCGGGGAAATCCTCTTGACCATTTTCAGGAGGGCCAGCCCGTCCAGCCCCGGCATGTTGACGTCGGAGATGATGAGGTCGTAACCGACGGTGCCGAGCATGTTGAGGGCAGCCTCGGCATTTTCCGCCTGCTCGGCGTTATACCCCTCCCGTTCGAGGAGGATCGCGAGAAATTCCCGCATGCTCAGTTCGTCGTCCACAATCAGAATTCTGGTCTGCATGACTTCCTCACAGCTGCTGCATCGTATTTCACGTCTGAGAAACGGGCAGATAAATGGTAAATGTGGTCCCCGCACCGATGGCACTGTCCACCTGGATGATGCCGGCATGGGACTCGACGATCCGGTACACCGTGGCAAGGCCGAGGCCGGTCCCCCCCGGCTTCGTCGTAAAGAAAGGCTCGAAGACCCTTTTCACGTCCTTGCCGGCCATGCCGCTGCCGTAATCGGTCACGGAGATCTTCACCAGATCGCCCAGGTGGATGCCGATGTCCTGTTCGCTCAGCACCTCCGCGTCAACCCTGATCTTACCCCCGGCGGGCATCGCTTCCGCCGCGTTTACCAGCAGGTTCCAGAATACCTGCTGGAACTGGTCCCGGTCCGCTTCGATCAGCACCTCATCCCGGTAGTCATTGCAGATCTCCACCTTCTCGAAGCGGGGATCGGTCGAGAGAAGCGCTACCAGGTCACGCAGGAAATTTTTCAGCAGAATAGGTATCTTCAACGGCCTGGTCGGCCGAGCATAGGCGAGAAAGTCCCTGATCAGCTCATTGAGCCGGTCGGTCTCCCGCAGCACGATCGACAGCAGTTTCTTGTCATTCACGTCAACCTTCTCGCCCTGGGCGATCAGCTGGACCGAGCCGCTGATGGAGGCGAGGGGGTTTCGGATCTCGTGGGCAATCCGCGCCGACAGCTCGCCGATTGCCGCAAGCCGGTCCGCCCTTTTCAGCTCGGCCTCCATCCGCTTCAGCCTGGTAATGTCCTGCAGGGAGACGATTACTCCGGCGCGATTCCCCTCCCTGTCAAAAAGGGGGACCGTCTTGAAGTCGAGGATAATCTTGCTGCCGCTCGGGCTCGGGTATTCGATTTCTCCCCTATGCATGAAGGAATCGTCTTCTCCGGCGGGTGGGAGACCGGGAATGATCTCCGCCAGGGACCTGCCGTACGCATCCTCCTGGGTCGTCCCGGTCAGCTCCGCCAGATACCGGTTGAAAACCCTGATCTCCCCTCCGTTGTTCATGGTCACCAGGCCGCTGTCGATGTTGAAGACGATGGAGCTGTTCAGCCGCTCCAGCTCCTCGTAATCTATCTCCTTTTCATGGAGGGCATGCTCGCTTCTCTCTGCCCGCTCGGCCAGATAGCCGGTGAGGAAGGCGGTCAGATAAAAGGCCAGGATGTTGATGAAGATGGTATAGAAAACGTAACTGGCCCCGAATTGCCGGTCCGGCAGCGGGCCCAGGCCGAAATAGCCCAGCTTCCCGTAAAACTGGAAGTCGAGGATGGCGCCGTACAGGATGGCGCACAGCGAGGCGGTGTAGATCGCCTCCCGGCGGGCGAGCAGCACGCTGGCGTTGATGATGGAGAGGATATAGAGAAAGGAATAGGGGGAGCTGATGCCGCCTGTCAGCAGGATCAGGAGCGTTACCAGCAGCAGGTCCCAGATTATCTGGGCATAGGTGAAGGCCTGCTGGAATTTTTCGCTGTGGCGCAGGGCCGCCAGAGATAAAATGGAGAAGAGATAGGTGGCGATTATCAGCCTGGCCAGCCCCGATAATGTCTCATCGCCGAGGCTGCCCGGCTCCTTGGCATTGAGGATGACGGCGGATACCAGGAAGATGGAAACCACCACCACCCTGAGGAGGATAAACCATGCTAGACGTTTCTTACCTTCCATCGGCTATCCGCCGACAGCGCCGGCCAGCTTGAAGATCGGCAGGTACATGGCGACCACCAGGCCGCCCACCACTGTCCCGAGAAAAACCATGAGGAGCGGCTCCATCATGGAGGTCAGGGCACCCACCGCGTCATCCACCTCGTCGTCGTAGAAATCGGCGATCTTGTTCAGCATGGCGTCCATGGCGCCGGTCGCCTCGCCGACCGAGATCATCTGCACGACCATCGGCGGGAAGACTCCGCACGCCGCGAGCGGCTCGGCCATGGTCTTTCCTTCGGAGATCGACTGACGCACCTTGAAGATCGCCTCCTCGACGACCTTGTTCCCCGATGTCTTGGCGACGATTTCCAGGCCGTCCATGATCGGCACGCCGCTGCTGATCATGGTGCCCAGGGTCCTGGTAAACTTGGCAACGGAGACCTTTCTGATCAAGGGACCGATCACGGGAAGCTTGAGGAACAGCCGGTCCATCACCTTGCGCCCGTTGGGGGTCGCATAATATTTCTTGATGGCGACATTGATGCCGATACCGGCACCTATCATCACGATGATATATTTTGTGATGAAATTGCTCATGGCAATGACGATCTTGGTGGGTGCCGGCAACTCCCCGCCGAAATCGGCGAACATCTTGGCAAAGGTGGGGATGACGAAGACCAGGATCACCCCGACCACGATGACGGCGATCGCCATGATGGTGGTCGGATAGACCATGGCGCCCTTCACCTTCTTCTTCAGCTTCATCGCCTTTTCGATGTACGCAGCCAACCGGTTGAGGATGGTGTCGAGGATCCCACCCACCTCCCCGGCGGCGACCAGGTTGACGAAAAGGTCGTCGAAGGCCTTCGGATGCTTGCCGAGGGCGTCGGCAAAGGTGGAGCCGCTCTCCACGTCCTCCTTTACCTTGTACAGTATCTTCTTGAATGTCGGGTTCTCCTGCTGGCTGGCGAGGATGTCGAGGCACTGCACAAGCGGCAGGCCCGAGTCGATCATGGTGGCGAACTGGCGGGTGAACACGACCAGGTCCTTGGAGTCGACCTTCTTGGCGCCGAACCCGGGGATCTTCAGCTCCCTGCGCTTTCCTTCTTCCTTGACGGCTATGCCGGTGAAACCGTATCTCTTTAATTGGGCCTCCACCAGAGCCGCGCTGGATGCCTCCATGGAGCCTTTTTGCGCGGAACCGGTCTTACTCCTGGCTTCCCAGCTGAATTTTGCCATAAATCACCCCTGAAAACAGTTTATTACCTGAGCGGCCTTCTCGGAGGAGCGGCCATGCCGCCGCCACCGAGCATCTGTTTGAATTCGTCCGGATCTGGAGATCTCCCCAGGGCGTCTTCCAGGTTAATGATCCGTTTCGCATAAAGGTTGAAAAGGGACTGGTTCATGGTCTGCATGCCGAACCGCTCCTGCCCGACCTGCATCTGGGAGTAAACCTGATGGATCTTGTCCTCCCGGATCAGGTTGCGGATCGCCGCGTTGGGGACCATGACCTCGAGCGCCAGCGCCCTCCCCTTGCCGGTGGCCCGGGGGATGAGGGTTTGTGAAAGGACCCCCTCCAGCACGAAGGAGAGCTGGGTCCTCACCTGGGTCTGCTGGTAGGGCGGGAACACATCGATCATCCGGTTGATGGTCTGGACGCACGAATTGGTATGGAGCGTCGCGAAGCAGAGGTGGCCGGTTTCCGCCAGGGTAAGGGAGGCCTCGATGGTTTCCAGGTCGCGCAGCTCCCCGATCAGGACGACGTCCGGGTCCTGGCGCAGCACGTATTTCAGGGCGCCTTTGAAGCTCTTGGTGTCCGCTCCCACCTCCCGCTGGTTCACCAGGCACCCCTTATGAGGGTGCAGGTATTCAATGGGGTCCTCGATGGTGACGATGTGGTCATGGCGCTCCACGTTGATCCGGTCGATCATCGAGGCAAGGGTCGTCGATTTGCCGCTGCCGGTCGGACCGGTCACCAGCACCAGCCCCCGCGGCTTTTCGGTCAGCTCCCTTGCCACCGGCGGGAGCCCGAGCTCCTCGAAGGTGAGAATCTTGTAGGGGATTACCCTGAACACCCCGGCCACCGCACCCCTCTGGATGAAGATATTGCCCCTGAACCGGGACAGCCCCTTGACCCCGAAGGACAGGTCAAGCTCGTTTTCTTCCTCGAACTTGTGCTTCTGCGCATCGGCCAGGACGCTGTAACAGAGCTGCTTGGTCTCGACCGGGGTGAGGGGGGGCTCGTTCATCGGGGTCAATTTGCCGTCTATCCGGATCTGGGGGGGACTGTTGGTGGTAATGTGGAGATCGGAGCCCCCCCTTTCGACGAGCTCCTTCAACATCTGGTGCAGATTAGCCATGATTTCAGGTTCTCCCGGTATATGTGCGCCGCGGATTGATAAAAACTGTTGCGTTTGCCATGGAAATCAGCCTAATCATCGGCCACGGTCACCCGCAGCACCTCTTCGAAGGAGGTAACCCCCTCCTTGAGCTTGGTGAGTCCTGATTGCCGCATGCTCTTGATCCCGAGCCGCATCGATTCCCGCTTGATCTCCGCGGTATTGGCCCCGTTCAGGATGAGCTCCCTGATCCCCTCCAGCATCGGCATGACCTGGTAGAAACCGACCCTCCCCTTGTAGCCGGTGCCGTTGCATTTGGGGCAGCCCCCCCCCTTGTAGCAGACGTATTCGGGCGCCTCCTCGGGGGGAACGCCGGCGTCGATCAGGGCCTGGACCGGGATTTCCTCGGCAACCTTGCATTCGCCGCAGACCCGCCGCGCCAGCCGCTGGGCGGTGATGAGGTTCACAGCCGAAGCCACCAGGAAAGGCTCCACCCCCATGTTGAGGAGACGGTTGATGGTGGCGGGGGCGTCGTTGGTATGGAGGGTGGAGAGGACCAGATGGCCGGTCAGGGCCGCTTTAATGCCGATCTCGGCGGTCTCGAAATCCCTGATCTCGCCGATCATGATGATGTCCGGGTCCTGGCGCAGGAAGGAGCGGAGCGCCGCGGCAAAATTGAGGCCGATATCTTCGTGCATCTGCACCTGGTTGATCCCGGCGAAGTTGAACTCAACCGGGTCCTCGGCCGTAGAGATGTTCTCCGTGACCTTGTTCAGCTCCGACAGGGCGGAATAGAGGGAAACCGTCTTGCCGCTGCCGGTGGGGCCGGTGACCAGCACCATCCCGAACGGCTTGTGGATTTCCTTCTTGAAGTGCTCCAGTGCCTCGGGCTCATAGCCGAGCTTGGTCATATCGAGCTGCAGGTTGGACTTGTCGAGGAGCCGCAGGACGACCTTCTCGCCGAACAGGGTCGGGAGCACCGAGACCCGGAAGTCCATGTCCTTGCCGCCGCCGAGCTTGATCTTGATCCGCCCGTCCTGGGGGAGCCGCCGCTCGGCAATGTCGAGCTCGGCCATGATCTTCAGCCTGGAGGTAATGGCGTTCTTCAGCTTGAGGGGAGGCTTCATCACCTCATGGAGGACCCCGTCAATCCGGTAACGCACCCTGAAGACCCGCTCATACGGCTCAATATGGATATCGCTCGCCTTCTTCTTGATGGCGTCGGTGAGGATCAGGTTGACCAGCTTGACGACCGGCGCGTCTTCGGTGGCCCGCTCCAGGGAGCCGATATCGACGTCTTCCTCTTCGCCGACGATCTCCAGGTCTTCCATGTCGAGATCGCCCATCACGTCGGCCAGAGATGCCGATTGGTCGTAATACTTGTCGATGGCGCCCTTGATGGCGGTTTCCGACGCGACCACCACCTCGACGTTATAGCCGGTCATGAACTTTATGTCGTCGATGGCGAAGATGTTCGACGGGTCGCTCATGGCGACAATGAGGGTGGAACCGGCCCTGTTGACCGGAACGATCTGGTATTTCTGGCTGATCTCCGAAGGGATGATCTTGATGACTGCAGGGTCGATTTCGAAGTCGGCCAGGTTGATGGAGGGGACACCGTACTGCTTGGAAAGAAAAGAGGTGAGGTCCGGCTCGTTGATCAGCCCGTTCTTGATGAGGATGGTCCCCAGCCTGAGCTGCCCCCCCGACTCTTTCTGCTCCTCGAGGGCCTTCGCCAGCTGCTCTTTGGTAATCAGGTTGTTCTTGACCAGGAGTTCTCCCAGCCGGCTTGCCTGCATAAAAACCTCAATCCCGTCAAAAGTGCGTAAAATAGTATTTTGGATGCCGGGTAAAGTCAAGCATAAGTTGGGCGCCGGGGAACCGCGCAAGAGAACGATAAATCAGCCCCTGTTCAGCTACCTCCCGTAATAGCCGGAAATACGGCTGATCTGACCCTGCAGGGCGGGGGCCATCCGTCCGGCAATCCGCAGCTCTTCCAGACCCTCCGCCGTCCTGCCGAGCCGCAGCAGGGTTTCACCCGCCTCCAGGTGGCTGTTTGCATAGATCAGGATCGCCTTGT
>JAMPXD010000128.1 GCA_023701365.1 Geobacteraceae bacterium | reverse complement strand
TCGGGAGAGACATGGGAGAGGGTAGTTCCGGGACGGGGGGACGGGGGTTTGGGGGTGCAGGCGCGGTCGCGGGGCGCTAACCGACCGGCCCACCCCCCTCGGCCCTGGCGAGGATCTTCAGCAGATGGGGAACCATCTGTTTCTTGCGGGACATGACGTTTTCCAGCTCATAGAGGTGCGGCTCGATCTGGGGGTATTCCATCACATGGGCGATCCGGGTGTGCCCCTCCACCAGGAACAGGGTGGTCTCGGTGGCGATATCGGTCACCATCAGGCCGGCGATGTAGAGGTTGTCGCGTTTCTTCAGGTCGGCCAGAACCGCCAGGAGCTCCTCCTTCATCCCGTAGAACTCGGTGAAACCGACCACCTCGACCTGGCCCACCCCCAGTCTCTGCTCGCCATGCTGGAACAGCTTGAAATCGGCGGTCACCACCCTCTCCGCTGAGCCGAAATTGTTGAGCGAGCTGCAGGCGGCAAAGATTTCCTGCCCGAAGCCGGCGGCGTCAACCCCGGTAAGCCCTTCGAGCCAGGCGATCGTCGTGCAGTCGGCATCGGTGGTGGTGGGCGACTTGAGCAGCACGGTGTCCGAGAGGATGCCGGCCATCAGCAAGAGGGCGACGTTCCGCTCCGGGTCGATGCGGCACTCCCGGTAGCGGCCCGCCACCAGGGTGCAGGTGCTCCCGACCGGCGCGGTGATGAAGCTGATCGGGGTCATGGTGTGGCGGTTGCCCAGCTTGTGGTGGTCGATGACCTCCAGGATTTCCACCGACTCGGCGCCGGGAACCGCCTGGGCCGGCTCGTTGTGATCGACCAGGATCAGCGCATAGGGGAGCGGGGCCAGCAGGGAGGACTTGGTCGCCACCCCGGCCAGGGTGCCGTCCTCCTCCAGGGCAAGGATGGCCGGCTCTCCAGAGGCAAGGAGCTTCTGGCGCAGATGGCTGAGGGGTTCGGCCACGCCGATGGCGGCGAATTTCCGCTCCGCCAGGTAAGCGACCGGGGTGGAGAGGCGGGCGAGCCAGGCCGCGGTGGCCGTGTCGTGAGGGGTGAGCAGGACGCTCACCCCCTGCTCCTCCGCCCGTTGCAGGAGATCGTCCTCCAGCGGATGATCCCCGGTCACCACCAGGAGCCGCACCCCCCGCTCGATCGCCGCCTGCTGGATGGTCCGCCGGTTACCGGTCATTATCAGCAGTTGCCGCGGCTCATGGCCGGCGATCCTGCCGAAAAAGGATTCTTCCAGCATGGCGCCGATGAACATCTGGAGGGTGACGGGCGCTTCATCCCCGCCGCCGGCCACGAACCGGCCGGCCAGGGCCCGGGCCAGGGCCGGCAGCGTGGTGGTTATCTCCCGCTGGGCCTCGCGATGGGGCAGGAGATACGTTTCGGAAAGCCTGAGCAGAGACAGCACCCCGATGGGCTTCCCCAGTTCATCGAGGACCGGCAGCACCCGCACGCCACTCCCGTGGAACAGCTCCAGTGCCTGGTAGGCCGACGCGGCCAGGCCGACCGTGACCGGTTTCCGGTTGAGGGTGTCGCGCACCTTGGGGTGCACGTCGGCCAGCCGGAGGGGGTCGGGGACCCCCAGCCGGTCGAGGATATAGCGGGTCTGCGGGTTGGGCTCGCCGGCCATTGCCGCGACCACGCCGCAATCCCCCTGCCGCTGCTTCAGGGCGGCGTAGGCGATGGCGGCGGCGATCGAATCGGTGTCCGGATTGCGGTGGCCGATCACATAGATGGTCTTGTCCATGGCTGTCGATCTTCCTTTCATCCTGCCGGGCTGAGCCGCACGGCAGGATCTCCAAAGTATAGCCCGTTTTCCGGCCGCAACAATTTACCCTCCAGGCCGCAACTGAAAAGACCCTCTGCCACGCGGGAGAGGGTCTTTGATCAGAAACAGGTGCCAGGCTGGTGCGCGGGCTAGATTACCCGCCGGCTCGGCCGGTTGGCGCCTGCGCCGCGGTATTCCACGGTCACGGCCTTGGTCGGCTTCGGCGCGCCCCACCGCTTGACCCGGGACTTGTCATTCCCCTGGCCGTTGTCACCACGGCTGTCGCCGCGCCACTGGGACGGAGCTGCAGCGTTGCTCTTACGGCCCGCTGCCGGCGCTCCGCGCCTGGGTCCCTTGGATGCGCTTTTCGGGCGCAGTCCGCGGGTCGGCTCCAGCCCGGGAATCACGTGCTGGGGGAGGGTCTGGCCGATGAAGCGCTCTATCTTGTCCAGGTAGTTCTGGTCGTTGAGCGAGGCGAAGGAGATGGCAACGCCGGCAGCCCCGGCGCGGCCGGTGCGGCCGATCCGGTGCACGTAATCCTCGGCGAACTTGGGGAGGTCGAAGTTGATCACATGGCTGATCCCGGTCACGTCGAGGCCGCGGGCGGCCACGTCGGTCGCCACCAGGAGCCGGACCTTGCCCCTGCGCATGTCGGCGATGGTGCGGTTGCGCGCCCCCTGGTTCATGTCCCCGTGCAGCGCCGCCACCCGGTGTCCCTGCTCGTAGAGCTCCTGGGCCAGCGCGTCGGCGTCCCGCTTGGTGGCGGAGAAGATGATCGCCTTGGTGACGCTCTCGTCAGAGACGAAGTGCTGCAGCAGGCGGTTCTTGTGGCGCAGGTCGTCGGCCACATGGAGGCGCTGCTCGATATTGTCGAGGGTGGTCTTCTGGCCGGCGATGGTGATCCGCTCCGGGTTGTTCAGGAGGCGCTGGGCGAGCCGGGCCATGGTGTTGTCCATGGTGGCGGTGAACATCAGGGTCTGCCGGTTGGCAGGGGCGGCCGCGGCGATCTTGTCCACATCCTCGGTGAAGCCCATGTCCAGCATCCGGTCGGCCTCGTCGAGGATGAGCATCTCCAGGCGGGACAGGTCGATCCGCCGGTTCTCCAGGTGGTCGATCAGCCGGCCGGGGGTGGCGATCACGATATCGACCGCCTGAGACAGGAGGCGGAGCTGTTCCCGGTAGGGCATCCCCCCCAGGATGGCGCAGCTTTTTACCCGCATGAACTTGCCGTAGGCGCGGATCGAGTCGGTTATCTGGTTTGCCAGTTCCCGGGTCGGTGTCAGGATCAGCATCCGCGGGCCGCGGCCGGTTCCTGCGGCAGGTGAGTTAAGGCGCTGCAACGCAGGGAGGACAAAGGCGGCGGTCTTGCCGGTGCCGGTCTGGGCGGTGGCGATCAGGTCGTGGCCCGCCATGGCCATCGGGATCGCCTGTTGCTGGATCGGCGTCGGCTCGGTGTAGCCGCACGCTTCAATGGCCTTGAGGATGGAGGGGTGCAACTGCAGTTCTGCAAAAGACATGGTGGTTCCTTTATATTGAGGCTCGCGCAAAAGTTTCAGCATTATCGGGATTGCGTCCTTGTTCTCCGGACAATGACAGGTCATTACCAGGCAGGGGGGGCAATCTGGTGTATCGAATTTGCAGAAGGCTCAATTGGCAAGAGGTTACACGCAAAAGCCGCGGGGACAAACCGATGACCCACAGAGAGGACGGCAGTAGCACGGAGGTGACCGACATCGGATACATCGTCGCCAACCGTTGATGCTACTGCAATTTCAGGGGAATGAACTGAATGCAGGGGGGGTTAGTGAACGATGAAACAAAAAGAAGTCAGTGCCGGCAGATTGGAGGTTACCTCCTCTTTTCCGCCAGACGATAAGCTGAATTACATAAATTAGACTTTATCTTCAGGTTTTGCAAGCACTATTTTGCGGAAGCCGGGTACACCTCTGAAAAAACACCCTCGACTAGCCGAGGGTGAAATAAAACGTCGCCCCTTTGCCCGTTTCCCCCTCGGCCCAGACCTGGCCACCGTGGCGCTGGACGATCCGCTGCACCGTGGCCAGGCCGATGCCGGTCCCCTCGAATTCCCCGGCATTTTGCAGGCGTTGGAAAGGAGAGAACAGCCTGTCCTTATGCGCCATGTCAAAACCGACGCCGTTGTCGCGGACAAAACAGGCGGGTTGCCCCCGGCATTCGCTAACCCCGAATTCGATCACGGCCTCTTCGTTTCTGGCCGTATACTTCCAGGCATTGCCGAGGAGATTGTCCAGCACCGCCCGCAGCAGGCCGGCATCCCCGTTGACCACCACCCCTTCGGCAATCGTCCACGATACCCGCCGCTGCGGCTCAGTGAGCCTGAGTTCACTAATTACGGTCTGCGCCATTTCGCTCAGATCGACCTCTTCCCGCCGCAGCTCAGTGCGGCTCCTCTGCGAAAAATTCAGCAGGGTGTCGATCAGCTGATTCATCCTGAAGGTGCCGTTCAAGACTTCCTGGAGGTAGCTCCTGCACTCCCTGTCGAGGTTTGCGCCGCATAGTTCGAGAATCAGCTGGCTGTAGCCGCTGATCGCCGTCAGCGGCTTGCGCAGATCGTGGGAGACCATGGAACTGAAGGCTTCCAGCTCTTCATTGGCAATTTCCAGTTCCGATGCCCGGGCCGCCAGGTTGGTATTGAGCACCTCGATCTCTGCCGCCGCCTGCTTCCGCTCGGAAATGTCGGAGATCATGGCGAAGGAGCCGATAAATTCGCCGTCCCCCCCCATTATCGGGGTGGCGGAGATGCTTACCCAGATTTTCTCACCCCCTGCACGGAGCAGGACGGTTTCGTACTGCTCCCGCACCCCCTTTTGCCGCCTTTCCATCCCAGCGCTAACCTCGCAAAGGGCCGAGTCGTCAACAAAGGCCAGAAAAGGACGGCCTACCATTTCCCCCCCTCTTTGCCCGAGCATGTCCGCCATCTGCCGGTTGACATAGGTGATCCGTGCTTCCCGATCCAGGGACAAGATCCCTTCCCGGGATGTCTCGACGATCCGCCGGTAGCGCTCCTCGCTCTCCTGAAGCCTCTCCTCGGTCCGCTTCCGCTCGGTGACATCGTTCACCAGGCTGAGCAGGTACTGCTCCCCCTTGATCTCGACGATCTCGGCCGAGTACAGTCCGACGAGGATCTTCCCCGCTTTATCCCTGAAGTTGACCTCGCAGTCGCGAACCTTGCCGCCCTCGTTCAGGGTCTTGACCATCCCGGCTCGATCTGCCGGGTCTGCCCAGATGTCGAGCTCCAGAGAGGTCCGGCCGATCACTTCTTCCGCGAGATAACCAAATGCCCGTTCAAATGCCTCGTTTACCTCGATAAATCTGCCATCCGCCATGGCAGTAAAGGCGAGAATGGCAGGTGCGGCGTGGAACACCTTGGAAAACTTCTCCTCCGATTCCCGTAGCGCCTTCTCCCCGCCATCGCTATCAACTACCTCGTGAAGCAGCTTTTCATCCGCTCCGGCTTCCGTTATCGGCTGATCGATATTTCCCATTCTCTCCTCATGGGCAATTTTCATGACAATGAAAGCTAAATCCGGCTTCCGAGAAACTTGTATGCCTAATAAGATAACCCCGCTAAAGGGTGTTATTCATCCATGGGTAACTTAACTGGTTAGTTTACCAAATCACTAGACTAACCTCGTAACCATTCAATTTCTATCAGAAAGCTGCATTATTTGGTAGTTAATTTTTATCAATCAATCAAGTTCCTCCAACTACCCCCGGCCTCCGCCTGGGGCTCCCGGAGTCTGCAGCATCCGGAGACAAAAAAGCCCCCTCAACCGCAAACCGCGCAAAGGTTCACAGGAAAGGAGGCATTCCGTGGACACGGCCGCCATAACAGAAAGGCCGGCGATGCAACACCTGCGCTTACGCCTGCGCCGGCACCGGCGCTGCCTCAGGCGCCGGCGCTGTCAGCGGCTGCGCAGCCTGGGGCACCACCACAAAATTACCCAGCTCCTTGTGCAGTATGGTGACCTGCCCGGAAAGACGGGTCACCGCCGTTTCCATGACGCTGGTCACATCCAGGCTGACCGCCGACGACATCTGGATATCCTCCACCGCGGCAACGATCTGCTCGCTCCCCCGGCTCTGCTCCCCGGAGGCCCGCCTGATCTGCTTGATCATCTCGGTGATGTTCTCGGTGGCCGTGGCGATGAAATTCCCCACCTTGCTCTGTTCCCTGGTCGATAACCGCACCTGCCCGGTCAGCCCCTTCATCTTCTCCGCGGCGGTCATGATCAGCTCGCTCCCCTGCCGCTGCTCATGGGTTGCCTTGGCAATCTGGGCGACCATCGTCGAAATCTGCTCCATCGACTCCCTGATCATATGGCTCCCCCGCGCCTGCTCGGCAGCGGCCCGGGCTATCTGCTCCACCCGGTCGGTAGACTGCTGGGCGCCGGCAACGATCTTGCCGAGGGCATCGCCGGACCGCTGCGAGAGCTGCTCACCTTCGGCAATGCTGGCTTCCGCACTCTTTATGGCAGCCACGGCCCGGACGGTCTCATCCTGCACCCCCTTGATCACCGCCGCAATCTCCCGGGTGGAGTTGCTGGTCCGCTCCGCCAGCTCCTTGATCTCTTCGGCGACCACGGCGAACCCCTTGCCGTGCTCGCCGGCCTGCGCGGCGATGATGGCGGCGTTCAGCGCCAACAGGTTGGTCTGCTCGGCAACTTCGTCGATGACCGAGAGGATGGCGCCGATATCCCCTGCCCTGTCGGAGAGGTTTTCGACCACTTCGAAGGTGATCCGGGAGGCGCTCTTGATTTCGTTGATCCCGGCTATGGTCGCCTCCACGGTCTTCTTGCCGGTCTCGGCATCGGTCTGGACTCCCAGGGAAAGTGCCGCGGTCTCCATGGCGTTCTGCTCCACCTCCTTGATCGAGCTGTCCATCTCCATGATCGACGAGGCGGTGACGGCCGAGGCATCCATCAGATTGAGCACGTTGTCGCCAACCTCCTTGATGGAGCCCGCCATCTCGACGATCGAGGAGCTGACCTCGTCCACCGACTGGGCCAGGGTCTCGACATTGCCGGCCACCTCCTCGATGCTGGCCGCCATCTCCAGCATGGAGGAGGAGCTTTCGTCCGCATGGACCGAGAGCGTGTCGACGTCCTCGGCGACCCCCTTCAATGACACGTTGATCTGCATCACCGCCGAGGATGTGGTGTTGAGACCGGACGCCTGGAGGTGGGCGGCTTCCACCACCCTGCGGGACGCTTCGGCGATGGCCCGGGCGATGGCGTTCAGTTCCTCCGTAGACCTGTTGACCTTCCCCACCATCCCGGCGAGTTTCACCGTCATGACGTTGAAATCCTTGCCGAGCTGTCCCAGCTCATCCCTGGAATCGTCCGCCAACGCCACCGTCAGGTTCCCCTCTGCCCCCTGGTCCAGCGCCTTTCCTATCCGGGTCAGCCGGCCGACGATGCTCCTGGTGATCAAGAGCCCCAGCACAATCGCCAGCAGCACCGCGCCGATGGTCACGCTGACGAAGGTGGCGATGGCGGTCTTGCGCAGCCGCATCGATTCCTTGACTGCCGAAAACATCAGGCTTTCCACGTAATCCGCGAGGTCGTCGATATCGAGCTTGGCGGTTTCGCTCGCCTCCATGATCCGCCTGGTGGCCAGCGCGTTCAGCTTGTCATCGGCCAGGGCGCGCATCGTCGCCTGATCGGTGACCCCAGGCTTGAGTCCCTGCAACAGGGCTGTCTTGTGAGCTATGAACTGGTCGGCAACCTGCTCGAACTCCCCCCAGCTCGCCAGCACGGAGTTGGCGGCATTTTCCAGCGTCCCCCCCTTCTGGGCGGGAGCGAGGCCGAGCTTGTCATCCCCGGCCAGGATGAGGTTGACACTGTTCTTGAACAGATCCCGCTTTTTCTGATAGGTCTCCGTGTATTTGCGGAACTCCTTGAGATCGTTCTGCACCATGGCCCCCTCGACCAGGCTGACCCGGCACCCCTTCTGGTGGATCTCCATCTGCAGCACCGCTTTTTCCAGGGCGGAACTGGTCCGCATGATGTCGATCACCCGTTTGCCAACCCCCTCTATGTTCATGATGCCGAAGGTGCCGGTAACGGCAACAATCGCCGCCATGAAGATGAACGCCCCGATCAGTTTGAAGCCGAGGGTCAGATTCTTGAAGAAATTCATTGCTTGCGCCCTCCTGGTGCCACATCTCATTAAATATCGCTCCGACAGAATCCCACATATTCCGCATAAAGCGATTTTCTGGCATATTAGTATAACTGAATAAAAAAGGGGACAAAAAAAATGATTTTGCCCCCTCTCTTTGCATCATAAATTGTGCGGCTTACGGTCAATAGCGGTAATGCTCAGGCTTGTACGGCCCCTCCTTGGAGACGCCGATATATTTCGCCTGCTCATCGGTCAGTTCGGTGAGCTGGGCGCTGAGGGTCCTGAGCTGGAGCCGCGCCACCTTCTCGTCCAGCTCCTTGGGGAGCATGTAGACCCCCACCGGGTATTTTTCCTGCCTGGTCCAGAGCTCGATCTGGGCCAGGACCTGGTTGGCGAAGGAGGAAGACATGACGTAGGAGGGGTGGCCGGTGGCGCAGCCGAGGTTGACCAGCCTCCCCTCGGCGAGGAGGATGATCCTCTTCCCGTCGGGCTTGTCCCCGGAAGGGGGGAAGATGACATGGTCCACCTGGGGCTTGATGTTCTCCCACTGGTACTGCTTGAGCGCCGCCACCTCGATCTCGTTGTCGAAGTGGCCGATGTTGCAGACGATGGCGTTATGCTTCATCCGCTTCATGTGCTCGTGGGTAATGACGTTGATGTTGCCGGTGGTGGTGACGAATATGTCGGCCTGGTCGGCGGCGTATTCCATGGTGACCACCCGGTAACCTTCCATGGCCGCCTGGAGGGCGCAGATCGGGTCGATCTCGGTCACCCATACCTGGGCCTGCAACCCCCTCATGGCCTGGGCGCACCCCTTGCCCACCTCGCCGTAGCCGGCGATCAGCGCCACCTTGCCGGCGATCATCACGTCGGTGGCCCGCTTGATGCCGTCCACCAGCGATTCGCGGCAGCCGTAGATATTGTCGAACTTGGACTTGGTGACCGAGTCGTTGACGTTGATGGCCGGAAACCTGAGGTTTCCCTTCTCGTGCATCTGGTAGAGGCGGTGCACGCCGGTGGTGGTTTCTTCGGTGACGCCGCGGATGCTTTCGGCCGCCCTGGAGTACCACCCCGGCTTCTCCGCCAGCCGCTTCCTGATGGAGGCGAACAGGTACTGCTCCTCCTCGCAGGTGGGATTGGCGACCAGGGAGGGGTCCTGCTCGGCCGCGCTCCCCAGGTGGACCAGCAGCGTCGCGTCGCCGCCGTCGTCGAGGATCATGTTGGCGCTGCCGCCGTCGGCCCACTCGAAGATCCGGTGGGTGAACGCCCAGTACTCCTCGAGCGACTCCCCCTTGTAGGCGAAGACCGGCACGCCGCTGGCGGCGATGGCCGCGGCGGCATGGTCCTGGGTGGAGAAGATGTTGCACGAGGCCCAGCGCACCTCGGCCCCGAGCGCCACCAGGGTCTCGATCAGCATGGCGGTCTGGATGGTCATGTGGAGCGAGCCGGCGATCCGGGCGCCCTTGAGCGGCTTCGCGGCGGCGTACTCCTCGCGGATCGCCATCAGCCCCGGCATCTCGGTCTCGGCGATGTTCATCTCCTTGCGCCCCCAGGGGGCAAGGGAGAGGTCCTTCACATGGTAATCGGCGCCGGCGCCGGCGGGCTTGGCAGAATCAAGAGACATCGGTTTCCTCCGTTCTAAATGGATTGTGTCGTAAATGAAGAGGATTTTATACCATCATTGCCGACCGAGGTCAAAGTGTTTCATGACCGGCAATAAAAAAGGCGGCATCGCTGCCGCCTCATTCATCCATTCACCACGCGCAGATTCACGCGGCCTCTTCCTCAACCGCTTCCTCCGCGAACAATTCGTCGAAGATCTCCTGCACCGTGCTGATCCGGTCCGCCCGCCAGGCGTTGGTGCCGCAGAATACCAGGCCGGTCTCCACGTCGCCGCGCTGTGCCCGGTCGAGGGCGCTGACGATGCAGAAGCGCTCGCCCGACTCCTTGTAGGAGCACTTTTTCAGGCAGCCATTGCCGCAGAAAGTCCCGTGGATCTGGTCGTACATGACGATGCTCTCCTGGTTGGCGAGGATGGCGCGACCGGGCAGACCGGCCGGACTCATGATCAGGCCGATGTCCTCCTTGCGGCACTCCAGGTAGGCCCGCTTGAAGCTGTCGGCGGCGTCGCATTCCTCGGTGGCGACGAAGCGGCTGGCCATCTGCACCCCGTCCGCCCCCTGCTCCAGTGCATGGAGGAGGTCGGCCCGGTCCCAGACGCCGCCGGCGGCGATGACCGGAATGTCCCGCCCGTATTCTTCGCGCAGGAACGCCTTGACCTCCCGCACCGTGGCGTACTGGTCATAGCTGCCGTTGCCGATGTTCTCCAGCTTCTCCCCCAGGTGGCCGCCGGCGGTGTCCGGGTCCTCGACCACCACCGCGTCGGGAAGCCGGTTGTACCCCTTGTCCCACTTCTTGGCGATCAACTGGGCGGCCCGCAGCGACGATACGATCGGCACCAGCGCCACATCGGGGGCGTGGGTGGTCAGACCGGGGAGGGTCAGAGGGAGGCCGGCGCCGCAGACGATGACCTTGGCCCCACCCTCGATGGCGGCCTCGACCAGCTTCTCGAAGTCGGCGAGGGCAACCATCACGTTCACCCCGATGACACCGTCCGGGGCAATCCGGTAGGCCTTGGCCAGCTCCGCCTTGAGCGCCTCCGGGTCGGCCTGCAGATAGTTGCTGCCGTCAAAATAGGGGCTGTTCATGGCGATCCCCGCCGCAGCCACCAGTCCGACGCCACCGCACCTGGCCACGTGCCCCGCCAGCGATCCGCCGGAGATCCGGACTCCCATCCCACCCTGGATGAGGGGGTAGGGCACCTCGTATCTGCCTATTTTCAAAGGTTGCGTCATTGTTTCTCCTCCCTGGCTCCGTTCCAACTGAGCATAACTGTAGCAGAATCCGGGAGGATCGTTTGTAATAGTAGTGTAAAAGCGGCGGCCAGGGTGGAGGAGCCGGTGGCGAGAATCTTCAGGTTCGGGAAAAGGTTGGCGCCGGTTTCCAGCGGCCGCGCGGATCGCGATTCTCCTCATAAGGCTTCCTACCCCCGCAACCCCTCCGCCACCACCTCGGCGATGTCGCGGACCCTGGTCCGGCTGGCCTGCTTGTCCTTCAGGCCGTCCTCGAACATGGTCAGGCAGTAGGGGCAGGAGACGCAGACCGTGTCCGGCTTCGAGGCCAAGGCCT
>JAMPXD010000127.1 GCA_023701365.1 Geobacteraceae bacterium | reverse complement strand
TTGGACACCTATTCCGGAAATACCCGAAAAAGTGTCCAGCTAAAACCGGAATCGGTGTCCACTTAAAACCGGATTGACTGTCCAACCTTTTCCGGAATTGGTGTCCAGTTCAAATCGGAATCGGTGTCCAGTCTACTCCGGATTTTGCAATTTCTGACAACCCTGGCGCCTGGCTTTGTGCAAATGGCCCCACTAACGATTCATGGGCATATATCAATGAAGGCGATAGCGGCGCTAAAGGCAAGATAGCTGCACTGCAATTGGCCTATGCCATGGGGAAGACGGTCGTTTTGTTTACTGAAGGCGATAGTAACGGGTTTTGCCATATCGTTGAATTCAGAGTTCAGGATTGAATGCATACGAGCCGAGCGGAGGAGCTCTAATGATGAAGATAGACCACATGGTAAAGAAAGCATTGCTAATTTTCTTCGGCACAGTATGTGTTATTGGCGTCGGCGTGAGTTCTTCAAGTGCCGCCGGTGGATGGTATGACAACATATCCATCCGAGAGGTAATTGCACATGGAGGGTATTACCTGATCGGTACTAACTCCACGCTTGCTGACTGCGGGGTTCAGGGCCGATTTACAATACCGGCTTCTACTCCCATGGCCCGCGATATGTATGCAATGGCCCTTACGGCATACCTTAGCGGTAAAAAAATCGCGATTTATGTAGACGCAAATCAGGGTTGCGCAGTAAGCGGGATGGTTTCAACATTGATGACGATACATGATTGAGTTTGATAAACTTTGAGAGCCATCCAACTTAAGTACGAAAGGTGAGCGAGATGAACATAGCCAGATTTATAATTTCCTTGTTCGTGTTTTGCATGATGGTAGTTGTATCTACTATTGCGAGCGCAGAGGATTACTATGATTTTGGCGCAAGAATTACACACGTATATGCGAATGACACAGGTGTGCTTTTGATTAGAATTGATGTGCCGCATGATTCTCCATCTGGTTATCTACAAATCGACGGGCAGTTAACTGATCCGACGGTAAAAGCAATATATGCAAATGCACTCTTAGCACTGTCTGCCAATAAGACCTGTTGGATAAGAGTATACCCGAGGGCTGGTTATTGGAAAGTGGGCATTATTCAAGTAGAGAACTGAAAGTCGCAACTAGAAGAACATGCCTTGCGATAAAGCTTGCCATTTCACGCCACCCGCCGTGCGGGTGCGCAGTGACTTCAGAGGAGGTGTTATGAGGAAATACTATGTCGCGTATGCGTATTTTGTAATGGCAGCACTATCAGTATCTGTGGCAAGTGTTTCATATGCGGGAGGCTGGCTGGCAAACCGCTACGAAAGTTTCTCAGTATTTGATCGAGGGGGCGTCTGAAGGCGACCGTATCTATGTTTTGTTTGAAAACAACTTTAATCCCGACTCGTGCTCGAGCCCCCCAGGACTTGTGCGCGTTTATGGTAATACTGTTAAAGGGAAATTTATCTTCGCTTCTGTGCTCAGCGCCAAAGCAGCATCTCAAACAGTTATCCCAGCACTACAAGGGTGCGATGATTGGGGTAGACCCATTCTTCTTGGCATTTGGGCGAAATAAAGCTACCTTCCTTCAAGTGCGCCCTTTGTTGCTGGTGAAATAAACGTGTTTTTGGCGTAATCATATATTGAATATCATTCCTCCCAGTTTGCGGAATACATCATACAAGGGGCCATTAATGAGTGGTAAAAACAAATCGTTCCTGATTTATTCAGTATTGCTTGGCCTTATGCTTTTTCCCGGCGCAGTTTACGCTGAAGGTATTGCCGATACCTTTTACGTCGAATCCGTACGAGTTGACTCTGACGGCAAGGGATATGTGAATTTCACGTCTCCGCTTGTCAACACGCCGGCCGCTTGTACCAACGGATATCCTAATGCGCTTGCTTTTGACGTAAATACCGTTGGAGGGAAGGCGATCATGAGTCTTGCCCTTACTGCAAAGGCAACTGGCAAACGCGTCTATGCCAAAGGCAAAATAAACGTGGCATGCGAAATTTATGGGGTTATGGAAGACTGGGGCTGGGGCAGGATCATTGACTAGGTTAAAGTCACAGTAAGTTCATAAAAAGCTGTATAGGTAAAAAGGTGGTTAATGCAATACGACAGGAAAGATTTTGTATTTGGGCCTGAATAGAGGTAAAACTATTGTTCAAGAATAGAGGTAGCATAATGAATTTTATTATGAAAGTACCAGTAATTCGAGAAAGTCTTATCTTAACCGCGATAATATGGCTATTGGTGCCATCAGGTTTCTCAATTGCATATGAGCCAAATCCTTATGAACCTACATATATAGGACAATGCACTTGGTATGCATACAAAAAATGGCCCCAAATAAGTCAACCCCCTCCATCTACTGGAAATGGATATGAATGGATTATTGCTGCTCTAACGAAGGGTTACTCCACAGGGACAATACCTCAGGTTGGAGCGATAGCTGTCTGGGACGCTTGGAATCAAACAGATGGTAAGTATGGTCATGTAGCGTATGTCGAAGAAGTTTCTTCAGATACATACTTTAAAGTTTCGGAATATAACTGGAGTGTCTCTTTAGGTTATGGAACAAGGTGGGTTACTCGTAATTCCGGAATAAATTTTATATATCCAGAAGGCGCTCCTAATTCTGCTAAACCCGATCTTGTTGTCAAAGAAGTAAATCTCAGCAAAGCCTCTCTAGCTCCTGGTGAATCATTTCGAATTGATACGCGCATAAAAAATGACGGTGACGCGGATGTCAGCAGCTCTTTTAAAATAAAATACCTCTTATCCAATGGTACTGGAATCGATTCGAGTCCCAGTTCCCTTGCTGAAGATAGTATAAGTTCTCTTGGGAAGGGCGATTCTAAGTGGGAAGATGCAACGGTAAACGCGCCGTCCAATCCTGGAACTTATAACATATCAGTAAGAGCGGATAGTAGTACGGATATCGATGAATCACACGAAAGCAATAATTACTTTGACCCGCCGGTTGTCATAACGGTTGCAATCTCGAATACTATGCCTGAAGGGAGTCTCGATGCCGTCGATTGTTCAAGTATCAGGGGCTGGGCGCGAGACCCCGATACCACTAATCACATAAACGTGCACTTCTATGCTGATGGCCCGTCTGGAAGCGGTATTTTTGTTGGGCAGTTGCTTGCAGATGGTTATCGAGAAGATTTGCCCTTTTCTGACAAGAATCATGGATTTAACTTTCAATTGCCCACTAGCTTAAAGAACGGTCTAAATCACAGTATCTATGCGTATGCAATTGACAGTGCAGGAGGGCTGAACCCACTATTAAACGGGTCTCCCAAGTACATTAAGTGCGTTAATCCAGCCGTCATGATGATCATCACTGATTTGATTCTTAATGGCGATGAGGGTAAGCCCGCCATATCCGTTACACCTTCATCTTTGGATATGGGAAATGTGAATATCGGCCAGTCTTCAACGCCCCAGACGATAACCTTAAAAAATGCAGGGGATGCGACCCTAAGCATAGGGACACTCTCAATAAGTTCAACTGAGTTCACTCTGCAGAATGATCTGTGTTCCGGAAAGACGTTGGCTGTCTCTGCAACCTGCACGGCTCAGGTCGTATTCACACCTTCCCAAGCGGGTCCAAAGGACGAGAAAATCAGCCTCCCGTCAAATGATCCCGATAATGCTACTGTATATGTCGCTCTGAGAGGGAATGGTGTAGTTGGGGTAGCCACCCTGACGACATTTATAACTGGAAACGGCACAGGGGCAGTGAACAGTAACCCCAATGGCATCGCTTGCACCACAGGGAATTGCATCGCATCCTTCCCCTTCGGTACGCCGGTTACGCTTTTTGCCACCTTCTCCGCCGATTCCCTCTTCTCCGGCTGGTCCGGCGCCTGCACCAATGCAACGGGCGACTGCACCGTGACCATGGACGCCGACAAGAGCGTCACCGCCACCTTCAACACGTTACCCCCATTCCGCATCCAAGGCACACAAATGAGCTACTTCCAGACCTTCCTCGACGCCTACACCGCCGCCCAGACCGGAAACCCGACGACGGTCCACGCCCGCCGTGTGGAGGTAACGGAAAATATCAACCTCAACCGCAACGTGCCGCTCTTCCTGAAGGGGGGCTTCGACGGCAGCTTCACCGCCAACGACGGCTTTACCACCATCCACGGCATCCTGACCATCGGCGTCGGCAGCCTGACGGTGGAGAACGTCATCGTCAAGTAGCAGAAGAAGCATGACACAAAAGGTGCCGGGCAGCTTTACCCAGTCCATGTTCGCAAAGGTGGGTGGACGAATCCTTTGACATTTGCTATAAGAAGTCATGAGGTAGAAAAGGGGTAAAGGGACATTGCCGCTAGAAGGAGACAGATTGATGTCAACTATTGCCGATAAAGTATTTGATGAGGCTCTTTCGCTTCCAGCCGACGCCCGCCTCAGCCTGGTGGAAAGACTGCTCACCAGTCTCAACCTTCCCACCCGAGCAGACATAGACCGGCAGTGGGCCGATGAAGCCGAACGCCGAGTAGCGGAAATCGAAATGGGTGAAGTTAAACTAATTCCCGGTGAAAAGGTGTTTGAGAAGATCCGTCGAAAGTACGGCAGATGAAGTTCAGCTTCCACCCCAAGGCTGCGGAGGAGTTCGACGAGGCGGTGCGTTACTATGAGGAGTGCCAGCCGGGTCTTGGCATTGAGTTTGCCGAAGAAGTCTATGCCGCTATCTCCTGCATCAGGGATTATCCCAATGCCTGGGCACCGTTGTCGAAGAATACGAGACGATGCCTCGTGAACCGTTTCCCCTTTGGAGTCGTCTTCCAGTCAACGGCTGATTCATTGCGGATTATCGCTATCGCCAATCTTCACCGACGGCCAGGATACTGGCGAAAACGGATACGACGTCAATAAACCTTAAACGGCAGTTACTCACGCGACGACGCAACTAACGCGACTAAATTCAGATACTTACAAGAATGTTGCTGCGAACCAATTCGGTGAATGACCCAGATTTGATAGCCGCTTGATTTTACGTTGCGTTCGTCGCGTTCGTCGCGTGAAACTGCTTTTTTCAGGATAATTGGCATTTTCGCATCTTGCCGCTTTAAGTGGTTCACCTCTCCAACCCGATACCCATATATACAACGCAACCGGCGACTGCACCGTGACCATGAACGCCGACATTGAGAGACTTCCCTCCTCAGCCTCGACACACTGACGGCAGAGAACATTATCATCAGGCAGCAAGAAAGAACATACGACGTAAAAAGGGACCAAACCAATGGTCCCTTTTTCGTTTCCTGCAACAACGTACGCACGGCAAATTACAACCGATTATCGCGCCGAAACGACGCTTCTACATCACAAATTGAATGCGAATCGGCATGGTTGATTATTGCCGAACCCCTTCTATACTTCTTGCAGACAACGCCATACTCACCAGGAGGAAACGATGACGCACATCGAGACGGCACGGGTAAACGAAATGCTGGGGATCCAGATCGGCGTGATCCAGGATGCCGCCGGCAAATTGAGCGGCGACGACCTGGAGGGGCTGGAGGCGGCCATTGCCGGGCTGGAGAACGAGATCAGGAAGCTCAGGGGGATGATGGAGGGGCTTCCCCATCAGCATCGCTAGTGGGGGCGGAGTTGCCGGCCGGCGGTGTGCAGGCCTTTTTCCATTACAGCGACGCCGTCTCGATCAACTACGAGGTGCACGGCCATGGCGCCACGCCGGTCGTCTTCCTGCACGGCTTCGCGGCGGCCCTCACCACCTGGCACGACATCGCGCCGTTGTTCCCGCCGGAGCGCTTCACCCTCTACCTCCTCGACCTGAAGGGGTTCGGTTTCTCCAGCAAGCCGCGCGACGGCCGCTACGCGCCCGAGGAGCAGGTGGCCATCGTCACCGCCTTTCTGGAGCATGAGCGGCTTTCCGGGGTGGTGCTCGCAGGGCATTCCTACGGCGGCGGGATCACCCTCCTTACCTATCTCGCTGCCCGCGACAGCGGCAAGGAAACGCTCATCAGCCGGCTCATCCTGATCGGCTGCGCCGCATACCCCGAAACGCTTCCCTGGCTCATGCGCTGGCTCGGCCACCCTCTGCTCGGCCGCTGCATCCTCCACCTCCTCCCGCTCCGCTTAATGGTCCGCTTCATCCTGGGGCGGGTCATCTTCGACCGGCGCGCCATCACGAAGAGGCGGATCGCCCGCTACATGACCTGCTTCGGGCGAGAGGGGATCATCCCGGTCTTCATCGAGAGCTGCCGGCAACTGGTCCCCGGGCGCTATGCCGGGTTGCCCCGTCTTCTCCGCACCATCACCGTCCCGGCACTGATCATCTGGGGCGGGAAAGACCGGATCATTCCCCCTGCCTTCGGCGAGCGCCTCCATGGCGACATCCCCGGCTCGCGGCTCGCGGTGATCCCCGGCTGCGGCCACGTCCCCCAGGAAGAGAGGCCCGCGGAGACCTGTGCCGCGATCCGGGAGTTTCTGGAAAGAAGCTGAACGTGCATTCAGCGCGGCGGTAAACTTTTTCCTGCGGCAACATTGAAAAAAAAAGCGATTTGTGTTCTAATCAACCGGTGGAATCCCAGGTTTTCATAGCGCTCGGCTCGAACCTCGGCGACCGGGACCTCAACCTGCTGCGGGCGGTTGCGGAGATCGGCAGGCTCCCCGGCTCCAGGGTCACCGCCCTGTCGGGCTTTTACGAAACGGCAGCGGTCGGCGAGGTGGAGCAGCCGGACTTTGTCAACGCGGTCCTGAGGCTGGAGACCTCCCTCACCCCCCGCCAGCTCCTCACCGGGCTGCAGCGGATCGAAAGCGCGGTGTTCCGCCGGGTCCGGACGGTGCGCCGGGGGCCGCGCACCATCGACCTGGACATCCTCTTCTACGGGGATCTGACGATCTCGGAAGAGGACCTGATCATCCCCCACCCCCTGCTCCACGAACGGCGCTTCGTGCTCCAGCCGATGGCGGAGATCGCCCCGGACTTCATCCATCCACTGCTGGGAATGACCATCGCCTGGCTTTTGGCAAACCTCACCGGCAAAGAGCGGGTAACCCGCATATAGAGGAAGGACATGGCACCGTGCGTCTGCTGATATGGCTGATCCTCATCTACGTCGGATTCAAGATCGTTCAAGGCTTCCTGAGACAACGAGTAGAGGGAGAACAGTCCCTCCCGCCCCGGGGTGAAGAGACCCACAGGGACCCGGTCTGCGGGGTCTACGTGACGGAGGCGGACGCCGTGGTCGGCAGGGTCGAGGACAAGCGGCTTTATTTCTGCTCCATGGCCTGCCTGGAGAAGTACCGGGAACAGCTGGAAAATAAATCCTGAATGGTAGGGGCGGTCCCGCGTGGCCGCCCAATCCGGGCAACCACACAGGGTTGCCCCTACATATAACACGGAGGAATAACAACAATGAAGTTTTTCATCGACACCGCGGACGTAGCAGAGATCAGGGAGGCCCACGAGCTGGGGGTGGTAGACGGGGTGACGACCAACCCGTCGCTGATCGCCAAGTCCGGCAGGAAATTCGAGGATGTCATCAAGGAGATCACGAGCATCGTCGACGGTCCGATCTCCGCCGAGGTGGTTTCCCTCGACCATGACGGGATGATCCGCGAGGCCGAGGTGCTGGCCGGAATCCACGAGAACATCGTCATCAAGCTGCCGATGACCCCGGAGGGGCTGAAGGCGACCAAGACCCTGCACGACGAGGGTATCAAGACCAACGTCACCCTGATCTTCACCCCGATGCAGGCCCTGCTGGCGGCCAAGGCCGGGGCCACCTACGTCTCCCCCTTCATCGGCCGGCTCGACGACATCTCCCAGGACGGGATGGGGATCATCGAGGACATCCGGACCATCTTCGACAACTACGGCTATGAGGCGGAGATCATCGTCGCCAGCGTCCGCAACCCGGTCCACGTCCTGAACGCGGCCCTGATCGGCGCTGACATCGCCACCATCCCCTTCTCCGTGATCATGCAGCTCGCCAAGCACCCGCTGACCGACGCGGGTATCAAGAAGTTCCTGGAGGACTGGGAAAAGGTGCCGAAATAGCCGGCTTCACAGGACAAGACAAGTAAATGAAAACCCCGGCAGCGTGACGCTGCCGGGGTTTTCATTTTCCTGCTCCACGGGGCCGGGATCAGCGCTAGCGCACGGCCAGCCGGTCGACCGTCAGGCTCCCGGACCGGATGGTGAGGCTCCCCTCCAGGGAGGTAAATCCCGTAGCCGAGGCGTAGCTGCCATCGTAGCCGCCCGCCAGGGTGACGGCAACGGGCCGGTCCAGGACGGAGTTTTCGACCAGCACTACCCCCCTGGCCTGGATGGCGCTGCCGTCCGCTGCCGCGTTGTACACCGCCTGGAGCGACGGGAAATAGAGCGGAGCGGGACCAGCCAGCCGCACGGAGGGAAGGGGGGCGAAGGTAGCGGCGACCACCATGGCGCCGTTCATGGTCACCGTGCAGACACCGCTCGGGTTGCTGCAGGCCCCGGACCAGCCGCTGAACAGGGAATCGCCGGACGGCGAGGCCGTGAGGGTGACGGTCGACCCGTGGCCGAAGCCGGCCTGGCAGATTCCCGTGGTGCAGGCGATCCCCGCCGGGCTGCTGGCTACGCCCCCCGAGCCGCTGCCGGCGATGGTGACGGTGAGGTTCTGCTGCGCCGGGACGGTGGCGAAGCTCCAGCTCTTGTTCTGCGCCAGCGGGTTCCCCGCGGCATCCGTCACCCCGGTGGTGACGGATGCCTGGTAGACGGTGGCGAGCGCCAGATTCGCCGCCGGGGTGAAGGTGGCGGTGAAGGTCGCGGGGTCGTAGCTCACCGTGCCGGTGACGCCGTTGCTGAGGGTGAAGGTCGCGGCGCTGATGGTGTCGGCATCCATCGCTTCACTGAAGGTGACCCTGACGGGGCTGCTCACCGCCACCCCCGTGGCGCCGCTGGCGGGGAAGGTGGCGGTGACTGCCGGCGGCGCGGCATCTCCCAGGGCGTTCAGCGCCTCAGGCACGTTGATCCGCTTCTTGGTGACCTCCGGGCATTCGCCGTCGGTCACCGTCAGGCCGGTCGCGGTGAAGCCGCCGAGAATCTGGTCGACCCCGGCCGCGGGCATGGCCTGCTTCAGCAGTGCCCATGCGCCCGCCACGTGAGGAGCCGCCATGGAGGTCCCGCTCCAGCTGGCATACCCCCCGCCCGGAACGGAGGAGCTTATGACCGAGCCTGGAGCCAGCAGGCTCATGAAAGAGGCGCTGTTGGAGTAGCCGGCAACCGCGTCCCCGTCGGTGGTGGCGCCCACGCTCACGGCCGAGGAGAGACAGGCGGGCGCCCCCATAGAGCCGCAGTAGCCGTCATTCCCCGACGAAACTATCGTCGCGATTCCCGCGGCCTTCAGGGTGTCGACGATGGCCTTGCTCGGGGCAAAGTCCTCGTCGCAGTTGCCCGGGTACTGGCCGAAGCCGAGGCTTGCGTTGACGGCGGCGATGTTGTGCGTCGTGCGCAGGGCATAGACCCTCTCCATCCCCTTCAGCAGGAGCGATGTGTACGACCTGACGCAGGGTGACGACTCGGGATCGCAGTCCGCTTTATCGTCGAAGCGGGCAAAGACCTGGATGGCGATGAGGCTCGCCTCGGGGGCGACGCCCGGTCCCGGGGAGCCGGCAACGTCGGCCCTCCCGGCGATGATTCCCGCCACATGGGTGCCATGGTCGCATTCGCCGGCCGGGCAGTTGCCGCCGTAGGGGAGCGCGGCGCCGGCCGCCACCGACTCCGTCACCCCTCCCGGGCAGAGCGAGGAAACGTTCTCGGCCGCGTCGTTCATGGAGTAGCAGGCCTCGGCAACCACGCTGCCGCTCAGAAAGGGATGGTTCTTGTCCACCCCGGTATCCAGGACCGCCACCGTGACTCCCGCGCCGGTGAGCCCCCAGTTCCAGAGGACTGGCGCGCCGATCCGGGGAACGCTGAGATCGAGCTGAGGGACCAGGGGGAGGTCCTCGTAAACAGCGCGCACCAGAGGCGAGGCGAGCAGGGCCGGCAGAGCCCGGTCGTCGGCTTCCAGGAGGAGGTAGGGGACATGGCGGTACCGGTGGACCCCCTTCGGGTTGACGCCGGCAAGGCTCGCGAGAAGGGAGTCCTGGGCCGTGGCGATGCGGCCCGTCTGGCGCTGCGCCGCCTCCGAGGCGGGGTCCGCCACCGGCTGAAAATCGGCGTCAACCCTGACGATGAGTCGCACCTTGCCACTCTTGCCGATCCTGGCGAGCAGCGCATCATGACCGCCGGGGGTTGCCACCTTCCCCATCCCCTTTTCCGCTGCGGGCTGGCCCCAGGCCCCGCCGCAGAAAAGCAGCACCAGCATTGCTGCCGCCGCGATCCTCACCAGAGAGGATGCCATTTCCGGCACTGTCCGAATCCGGATGGTTGCGCCACGACCGGCATGATCCATACCACCTCTCCTTCCGTTATTCATGCCCCCGTCTTGGCGCTCTGCCGCTTGTGGCGCCAGACGTACAGCGCGACCAGGACGGCGCTGAAGATCACCACCCCGATCACCGCCTGGTGGGAGTAGCGCATGATCAGCGCCTGCTCCTTGCCGATGAACCAGCCGATCCAGGTAAGGACCGTGCACCAGATCCCGGCGCCCAGCAGGGTGTAGAGGGAGAACTTCCAGTGGTGCATCCCGGCCAGCCCCGCCGGGAGCGAGATGAGGTGGCGGATCACGGGGAGGAGCCGGCCGATGAAGGTGGAAATCTCGCCGTGCCGGTGGAAGAAGGTCTCGACCCTGGCGAACTTCTCCTCGGTGATCCAGACGTACCTGCCGTACTTGAGGATAAGCGGCCTTCCCAGGTAGTGGGCGGCGAAGTAGTTGGCGTAGGCGCCGACCAGGCTCCCCACGGTGCCACAGAGGATGGCGACCCAGATGTTCATCTCCCCCTGGTGGGCGAGATACCCCGCAGGCGGCATCACCAGTTCGCTCGGGACCGGGATCACCGAGCTCTCCATGGCCATCAGCAGGAAAATGCCGGGGTACCCCATGGCGCCGATGGTGGTCACCAGCCAGTTGATCGCTTCGTGCATCGAGACTGCTCCTTCCTTCATTATTCGCCGGGCATTGTAGCCGGATGATCCGGAAAAGGCCAGAAAAACCGTTGCACCTTCGCCACCCTTACTTTATGATGGATAAAATCATGTAGGGGCGAGGCA
>JAMPXD010000126.1 GCA_023701365.1 Geobacteraceae bacterium | reverse complement strand
TCGCTAGTAATCGCGGATCAGCACGCCGCGGTGAATACGTTCCCGGGCCTTGTACACACCGCCCGTCACACCATGGGAGTCGATTGGTCCCGAAGTGCGTGAGCTAACCCGCAAGGGAGGCAGCGTCCTAAGGACTGGTCGGTGACTGGGGTGAAGTCGTAACAAGGTAGCCGTAGGGGAACCTGCGGCTGGATCACCTCCTTTCTAAGGAATGAATGTAGAGATGGTGCATGCAACGTCTCTACCATCCCTAGGTCAATACCCACGAATCGTCTGCTATCCGTAATTTTCGATGGAGAAGGGTAGGCGAGCCGGGTGCCGGACGTCCCGGTGCAAGCCCGCAGGCGGTAACGCCGAGAGGTGATGACGAGAGCGCATGCTCGCAAAGTCGCCGATCCCATACTCCCAAGAAGAGCCCTGTCGGGTATTCCCCGGCGGGGCTTTTTTCGTGGGGCCTCTTTCCCTCCGGCACTCGTCCCGCACAAACCTGTGCCGCCAGCCGCATTTCCTCATTTCTTCCCCATTTCTGCCACAATCTTCTGCTATTTCTTATCTCACCGGATGGCGGTTCGGTGCCGCCGAAACTGATACAAGAAAGGAGAAGAGACATGAAACGGCAAATCATCATTGGCGCAGTGGCGGTTGCAGCATTGGCAGGGGGGGCATGGAGCGTCCAGGCGGGACCCGCTCCGGATATCGACGAGGTTGCGCTGCACGAGGGGTGCGGCGAGCGCAGCAGGATGGAGCCGGGGCAGCGCCTCGCCCGGATGGCGAAAAAACTGAAGCTGACCGCTACACAGAAGGAGAAGGCCGGGGCCATCCTGAAGGCCGAGAAGGAGCGGATAGCCCCGCTGCGGGAGAAGCTGGCGGAGAACCGGCTTAAGCTCAAGGAGGCCGCGCAGGCCGCGACCTTTGACGAGGCGGTGGTCCGGGCCATTGCGACGGACCAGGCCCAGCTCGAGATCGAGCTGACCGTGTCCCGGACCCGGCTGCGGAGCCAGATCAACGCCCTGCTCACACCCGAACAGCGTGAGCTGGCCGACAAGCTGGAGCCCCGCAGGAAGGGGGGCAAGGGTCGTCATCCGCGCCTGCGCGGCGAGGGCTAAGACTTCCCGGCAGGAGGGTCGCTGTCTCTGACTGCCCGAATGGAGCGGATGCCGGCTCGGGAGCGGCAGCGGTGAAAAAATGGATTGCCGCTGGTGGGCAATGATGATATAGATAGGCTGGATGTAACCACAGGATCAACCCTGTGGTTTTTTTTATCCTGAAACCGGCATTTCTGCCACAGCGACACTGAGGGAAAAAGGAGGTTTGAGCCGATGGCCCAGCCCTGGAAGACAGTCGACAGCGTCTCCACCGCACAAGGTACCCTGGAACTGCGCCAGCGCGGCGCCCGGGACTTCCTCATCACCGTGGGGGGGCTGGTGCTCATGACCAGCTCGGCCTATCGCTCCGAGGTCGCCCTGGGCCGGCTCGCCTGCGGCCACCTGAAGGATCAGGCGAGCCCGCGGGTGCTCGTCGGCGGCCTGGGGATGGGGTACACCCTCAGGGCGGTCCTCGACTTCCTCCCCGCCACTGGCCGGGTAGTGGTCGCCGAGTTGAACCCGGTCGTACTGGAGTGGTGCCGGGGCCCTCTGGCAGATCTCACCGGCTGCGCCGCCGCCGACCCCCGGGTAACCGTGGAGATTGCCGACGTTGCCGACCTGATCCGGAGGTCAGCCGCCGCCGCGGCGGAAGGTTTTGATGCGGTCGTTCTCGACCTCTACAAAGGCCCCGACGCCCACTCCCACAAGCGCGACGACCCGCTTTACGGAAGCCGGGCCATCGAGAGTACCCGCGCCGCTCTCAGGCCGGGCGGGGTCTTCGCCGTCTGGGGTGAAAACTACGACGCCGGCTTTGACAAGCGCCTGCGCGCCGCCGGCTTCTCGGTCAACAGTGAGCGGCCGGGCCGTGGGGGGCTGCGGCACGTGGTCTACGTGGCGAAGCTGCACGCGCCCCGGAGCTGAGGGGAAAGTGGAAATGCCCTGAAAAGGGTGAGATCTGGCGGCTGTAACCCGCAGGCCGCGCAACGTCAGCAAGGGCAGGGAGGCGCCTTTGTTGCCAGGCCTGAAAAGGAGGGATGAAGCGACTGAATGGGGCGAAGGGGCTCAGTTCAGACGAACAGGTCGGCATCACCGTAGGACGATTCATCCGTTTTGCCTGCCTTCGTCTCGGCGAACAGGACCAGGCCGACACCCACTGCCGCGCCTGCCAGGAACGAGATCAGCAGGGTGACGCCGTCCTGCCCTTTATTGTGTGTTTTCGATTCATCTGCCATGAGAACCACCCCTCTTTCCGCGATTCGTATCGGCCTGCCGCTGCCGGCCCGTGGCCAGGCCGATACTGGCATGACCTCGTTCCTTTTTACATATCAATTATTTCGGCTAAATGCAAGATTCAAATTGATTTGCTCTCCTTTTGCATAAGGAGGCGCAACAATCGGAGATTGACTTTCAGGGGGGTTTCGCTATAAAATCCCCTTCGATGAGTCCGGCTGAAGCGGCTTCATATCGACCCCTGGGAAGTGGCAATGCCCGGGGTTTTTGTTTGCGGCGGTGGCGATAAATGACGATACCGAAAACCATAAAGTGCCCCCAGTGCCGGAAAGAAACGGTCTGGGAGGGTAACCCCAACCGTCCCTTCTGTTCCGAACGGTGCCGGTTGATCGACCTGGGGGCTTGGGCCAACGAAGAGTACCGGGTCCCGGGGGAGAAGCCCGCAGACGAGGAGCCGGAAGAATCCTGACCATAAACAGTTCTGCGGCAATCACGTAAAGGAGCATCACATGTCCGAAGTCCGTCTCCGTTTCGCCCCCAGCCCGACCGGCTACCTCCACGTCGGGGGGGCGCGCACCGCATTGTTCAACTGGCTGCTCGCCAGAAAGGAAAATGGTAAGTTCATCCTGCGGATCGAGGACACCGACGTGGCCCGTTCCACCCAGGAGTCGGTGGACGCCATCCTGGAGGGGATGCGCTGGCTCGGCCTCGACTGGGACGAGGGCCCATTTTACCAGTCGGAGCGTTTCCCGCTCTACAAGGAGTTCGCGGCAAGGCTCCTTGCCGAAGGGAAGGCCTACAGATGCTATTGCAGCGCCGAAGAGCTGGAGGCGAAGCGGGAGCAGGCCCTAAAGGAGGGGGGGAAGCCCAAATACGACGGCACCTGCCGCGGGCTGACCGGGGAAATCCCGGGCAAGCCGTACGTGGTCCGTTTCAAGGCGCCCCACGAGGGGGTGACCAGCTTCGATGACCTGGTCAAGGGGACGATCTCCTTCGCAAACTCCGAGTTGGACGATCTCATCATCCAGCGCAGCGACGGCACCCCGACCTACAACTTCACCGTGGTGATCGATGACGCCACCATGGGGGTCACCACGGTCATCCGCGGGGACGACCATGTGAACAATACCCCCCGCCAGATCCTCCTCTACCAGGCGCTCGGCTCTCCGGTCCCGAAATTCGCCCATGTGCCGATGATCCTCGGCGCCGACAAGACCCGCCTTTCCAAGCGCCACGGGGCGACCAGCGTGATGGCCTACCGGGACATGGGGTTTCTTCCCGAGGCGATGGTCAACTACCTGGTGCGGCTCGGCTGGAGCCATGGCGACGAGGAGATCTTCTCCCTCCGGGAGCTGATCGACAAGTTCACCATCGAGGCGGTCGGCCGCTCGGCGGGAGTCTTCAATCCGGACAAGCTCCTCTGGCTGAACGCCCATTACATCAAGACCGGCGACCCGCAAAGGCTTGCCGCCCTGCTGCTGCCGTTCCTCCAGGAGAGGGGGGTGGATGTCGGCCAGGGGCCAGAGCTTGCCGACGTGGTCAGGACCCTCCAGGAGCGCGCCAGGACCATGCTGGAAATGGCCGACGGCGCGCTGTTCTACTACCGGCGCGCGTTCGATTACGATCCCCAGGCCGCGGAAAAGTTCCTGAAGCCGGAAGTTGTTCCCCTGTTCGAGGCGGTGCGGGAGCGGCTCGGGAGGCTCGACCCGTTCTCCGGCGAGGGGGTCGAGGCCGCATTCAAGGAGATCTGCGCGGAGCAGGGGATCAAGATGGGGCAGCTCGGTCCGCCGGTCCGGGTCGCCCTCTGCGGAGGGACGACCTCCCCGTCCATATTCGAAGTGATCGCGGTCCTGGGCCGGGAAGATGCCTTGCAGAGAATCGCGCGGGCCCTGGCGTTCATCAAGGCGCACAGCTGACAGGCACTCAAGGCGCCCGGCACCCCGGGCGCCTTGAGTGCGTCATATCGAACCCATCCTCCCCGGATATGTCTTGCACCCCCCTTGTTGTCAATTCTCCCCATGCTCATTTTCCCGGCTCTCCGGTCAGGGCGTAAACAAAGTTTACAAGGCCTAATTGTGTAAACTTTGTTTACATCACCCCTGAATTCCCGCCCAGCGGGCCTTTAAGGGGTATCTGGCGCTCTACCTGTAAACTATGTTTACATTTCTCTGCTGTATCTCCTCAACCGCGATCCTGTAACCTGCTGAAATATTGAGTAAGAGCCGTTGGCACGGTTCTGGTATAGGGGGTAATCCGGCGGAATAATCTCCTGGGAGGTGCCCATGAGGGAATACAGGATTCTCATAGTGGAGGACGTGGGGATGATAGCTGATTTCATGGGATTGATTCTGTCCCATCACGGCTACCGGATCTCCGGCGTTGTTGCCTCGGGGGAGGAGGCGGTTGCCGCAGCCCTCAGGACCTGCCCGGACCTGGTTCTCATGGATATCAAGATCGAAGGGGTTATGGACGGCATTGCGGCGGCTGAGTTGATCCGCGAACAATGCGACGTCCCTATCATCTACGTCACCGCCCACACCGAAAAGGCCGTTATCGACAGGGCCATGCTGACGGAGCCGGCTGCCTGTCTGCATAAACCCTTCAAGGGTAATGAGCTGCTGGGCGCGATCCGGAAAACCCTGGAAAGTCCCAAGGGCCGCAAGGTGGGAGCGATGAATCGCCTCCCCGTCGTCCAGTAAGGCATCTTTCTCCCGGTGCCCCGGTTTTTACCGAGGCGAGGGGATGATGTGGCACGAGGCCGTTCTCCAATGAGCAATTAAGAGAGCGGCCTTTTTGCGTGACAAGATCGCCAGTCGCGGCGGCAGCCCTGCCGGGAATCGTCCCTGGAGCGGAATAACCGGTTGACAGGGGCGCATATGAGGAGTATCTAAAGAGGCGGCGCTCCTTGGCGCGCTGTCATTATGCCGTATTCAGCTTCAGATCTGGGTCAGGGGGGAGAGATGTCTGCCGGGACCGTAAAAACCGCAGTAGTTGCCGCGCTGGTGCTGCTGCTCTGCATCGCAACATTTTGCGGGGATGCCCGCGCCGACTACTACAAGTATACCGACGGCAGCGGGGCGGTGTGCATCACCAACAGGATCGATGCGGTTCCGCCGAAATACCGCGCCACCATGAAAGTGATCCGAGAGGAAACCGTCGCCGGCAAGGAGAAAGGGGCGACCAGGGAGGCCCCCCGGGAGAACGCGACGGCGCCGGAAGCCTCTCCCCAGTCCCGGCAGCAGGCCGTCGCGCCAGAGGAGCCGGCCTCAAGGCTGGGGCAGGTCTTCAGCCGTTTCCCCTGGTCCAGGCCGCTGCTGGTCGTCTGCATAATCGTCACAGCATTCCTCATCGTAAATAAATTGTCATCCCTCATCTCCTCCCCCCTACTTGCCAGGGTGGTCTATCTCGCCTTCTTCCTCGCCATCTTTGTCTTCGCCTATAAATCCTACGCCGAGCATGTGACGAACAGCTACTTTTCCATCAAGACAAGAGTGCTCGCCATGTTCGAGAAGGCCAACCGGCGCGAGGTCCCGGCATCCGCCGAATCTCCCCCCCCGGCTGCGGCACCGGAACAGGGCTCCCGGTAACGTGCGAAATCCTTGCTTCCGTTCGGTTATGGCGGTAAAGTGGAGTCGGTTCCAAATATATCGTTCGCAAGGTTGATTTCCCATGGCACATGACAAGGATGATAGGAAAAGGCCGCAGCTGCGGCTGGTGGTGGATAACGTGGAGAAGCGCAACCCGCGCCCCGCGGGGGGGGAGGAGATCTTCATCGCCCTCGAAGATCTGGTGGTGAAGCGGGATGAGCTGCGCCCCGGCTTCTACCGCGACATGGAGCGCCGCTACGTCAAGGCATACGAGGCGCTCGAGCGGTTCCTCAGTCGCAAGGGTTGGCCGTACGGCCTCGACCCCCAGCACGGACCGCTCCTGGTCCTCCCTGCCGACGCCGTCTGCCCGGAGGCGGGGGCGCCCGGCGCGGCGCACCAGGACGAGATTCTTCTTTACGTGACGGAAGATGTGGCGGGGGAGGGGCTCTGCCTCTCCCTGGAGATGATCCTCCCCTTCTACAGCGAGGACGAATCGGTCATGGAGGACGTCCTCCTGTTCTCGCCGGTCTTCCAGTACGGCGCCCTGTTCCTGGAGGAAAACCGGCAGGACGGTTTCCTCGACCTCATTTACCGCCTCGGCTTTCCCCTCTATCCTCCCGCCCTCACGGGAAGGGTGCTCGACCGGCTGTTCGCCATTGTCGCGTTCGAACTGAAGGAGACGCTTCGCTATCTGGCGGAGTATTCGGAGGAGGGATAGCTGCGGTTATCCCGGAGAGACGCGGGAAGCAGGCCGCTTCTTTCTCCCTTGCCTCCCATCCCCGGAACAGTGTATAACCCGTGCATCCTAGTGATATTTCAGGCCCACCGGCTACGGTCCAAAGCGGCAGGGCAACAGGAGGGATCGCATGGAGAGGCTCTATCTGACTCCGGCGGAGACGGTGCGGGCGATCGTGGAGAACGGCCGGAGGGTGCTCACCCAGTCGCCGGCGCGTACCATGGTCCTTAGCCTGTTGGCCGGTTTTTACATCGCCTTCGGCGCCCAGCTGGCGACGGTGGTGAGCCAGGATGCCGCGGCGTTTGTCGGTCAGGGGATCGCCCGATTCCTGGCGGGGAGCGTGTTCTCCCTGGGGCTGATGCTGGTGGTGATCTGCGGGGCGGAGCTCTTCACCGGCAACAGCCTGCTGGCTTCGTCGGCACTCCATGGCGAGATCAGCTGGGGAAAGCTCCTGGAAAACTGGCTGATCGTGATCCTCGGCAACTTTCTCGGTTCCCTCTTCTTCGCCTGGCTGATGTTCGAATCACGGCTCTGGGTGGGCGGAAACGTGGCGGAGCAGGCGATCCTGGCAGCGGCTGCCAAGTGCCAGCTTCCCTTCATGGTGGCGCTTGTCCGCGGCATCCTCTGCAACTGGCTGGTCTGCCTGGCGGTGTTCATGGCGACCTCTGCCCGTGACGTGACCGGCAGGATCATTGCCTGCTACGCGCCGATCATGGCATTTGTCGCCAGCGGCTTCGAGCACTCCATCGCCAACATGTACTTCATTCCGACCGGGCTGTTGCTGGCTGCCGAAACCGGACGGAACGAGCCGGGGCTCACCTGGGTAAATTTTTTCGGGGGAAATCTGCTGCCGGTGACACTCGGGAACATCCTCGGTGGGGTGGTGTTCGTTGCCTTTGCCTACTGGTACGTCCATCTCCGCCATGAGCGGCGCCGGTGAGGGGTTGGCCAAGAGAGGGATGCGCGACTGGGTGGTGGAGCTCAGGCGGAGGGGGGAAGCGGGAGATGAATGCATCATCTCCTTGTGTTTTTTATGATCTCGAACGCCCTTTTCACCCGCGACACCACCCGGATCGGCTGGACCGGCTTGGGGATGAAATCGAGGAAGCCGGCCTCCAGCGCCTTCTGCTCGTCTTCGCCGCTCGCTTTCGAGGTGAGCAGGATGATCGGGATGGCGGCGGTTGCCGGGTTTTCGTGCACCGCTTTCTTCATGCCGTAGCCGTCCAGGCGGGGCATCACCGTGTCGCAGATGATCAGGTCAGGAAGCTCGGTAAAGGTCATCTTCAGCCCATCAATGCCGTCATGGGCGATGATTACCTCGTAACCTTCCTTCATCAGCGCCGTCTGGATGACTGTGGCGATCGCCAGGGAATCATCGACTACCAGGATCTTCAGCTTGTCCCCGGCAACAGGTTTTCCCCCCAGGTAGTGCTGGCTCACGGCGGCCATGATGTCCTTCCTGGTGGCAAGGACCGGAATGATTTTCATCCCGGTCTTCCTGGCCAGAAAGTCGATGGTGTCGTTGTCGAAGGGATCGGTCGTGGCGAGGGCGAGCATGCTGTCCTTCTGCTTGAGGGGGAAGACCAGTTTCCGTATCGCCATATCTTCGGGAACCAGGCCGAGGACGTCCCAGAGAAAGGTATGGGGGGCGAAGTTGGCAACCGTCCTGAAGCCGAACTGTTTGGCGAGGGCCTCGATCAGCTCTTCCTCGTTGATCACCCCCATCTCTTCGAGGACCATCCCGAGGCGCCTGCCGCTCCCCTTCTGTCGTTCCAGGGCGCGTTCGAGGGTCTTGACGGTTATTATGCCGGCCTCAACGAGAATGTTGCCTAACTGTTTTCTGGAGGGCATCTGCCGGTTCCCCGCGCATGTGAGATGCACAGTTCTTAACACAAATCCGGGACATTTACCAGATATTATGCGGAAAAGGAAAAGGCCTCCACGGAGGCCTTTTCGTCAAGGTATGGAGTGCGGCTATCCGACGTGCTCTTCGGGGTAGGCGCCGATGTTGTGGATGGCGAGGTCGGCGCCGGCGAATTCCTGCTCGTCGCTGAGCCGGATGCCGACGGTCTTGGCCAGGATGCCGTAGACGATGAAACCGTTCGCCAGGGCGAAGACGATCGCGGCGGCGCTGCCGAGGAGCTGGGAGAGGAAGGTCACCCCCCCCAGCCCGCCGAGTTCCTGGTAGCCGAAGATGCCGGCGGCGATCCCCCCCCAGGAGCCAATGATGCCGTGGAGCGGCCAGACACCCAGGACGTCGTCGATCCGGAGCTTCTCCTGCTCGATATGGAAGCCGTAGACGAAGATCAGGGAGGCGATCCCGCCGGTCAGGAAAGCGGCGAGGGGGTGCATGATGTCGCTGCCGGCGCATACCGCGATCAGGCCGGCGAGGGCGCCGTTGTGGACGAAGCCGGGGTCGTTCCTGCCGGCCACCAGGGCGAACAGGACCCCGCCGACCATGGCCAGCAGGGAATTGACCGCCACCAGCCCGGAAATCTTGTCCAGATGGCCGGCGCTCATGACGTTGAAGCCGAACCAGCCGACCGCCAGGATCCAGGAGCCGAGGGCCAGGAACGGGATGTTGCTGATCGGGATCGGGTGGGATTTGCTGCGGACATACCGCCCGGCGCGCGGCCCGAGGATCAGGACTGCCGGCAGGGCCAGCCATCCCCCGATCGAGTGGACCACCACGGAGCCGGCGTAGTCGTGGAACTCCGCCCCGCCGATGCTCTTGAACAGCCCTTGCAGCAGAGAGGCGTTTTTTCCCCAGATGAGTGATTCGAACAGGGGGTAGGAGAGGGCGGCGAAGAACGCCCCGGCGATTACCTGGGGCCAGAACTTGGCGCGCTCGGCGATCCCCCCCGAGATGATGGCCGGGATGCAGGCGGCAAAGCAGAGGAGAAAGAAGTAGTGCACCAGGTCATAACCCTGATTCCCGCCCAGGATCTGCTCCACCGGCATCAGGAAGGAGATGCCGTAGGCGATAGGGAACCCCACCAGGAAATAGGCGATGGTGGAAACCGACCAGTCGGTCAGGATCTTGACGAAGGCGTTGACCTGGTTTTTCTTCCGCACCGTTCCCACTTCCAGGAAGGCGAAGCCGGCGTGCATGGCGAACACCATGACCGCGCCGAGCATGAGAAAGAGGACGTCGGAACTGTTCTTGAGACTTGTCACCGTTGACATTGCATCCATACATTAAACCCCCGTTGGTTTGTCAGCCCCGGCACATCGTTGTGCAGGACATCCCCGCCTAGCAAGCAACCTCTTTGCCAAGACGATAACTCGCTGAAAAGAATGGGAGTCGCCATCATGGCGGGGGTGGTTGCCGTCAGCTGCTGCCTGTTTTTTGGTCGCTCCTGCCTAAAATATGGGCTATCCAGGGGCGGAAATATCTGTTGACGGGTGCTGGTGATGATTGTAAATTCAGAATGTTTACTTTCCCGCACAGGGAGAGGGAGGAGGAACTGTCATCGCGACTTTGAAAAGCGGGGGACCGACCCCCATATCAGGCATCAGCTACTACACCTCTTCCGGGGACGGAACAGTGACCGGCCTGGACGGCAGGGTGCGGATACCGCTCGGCGGTCTTCCCCTGCCGCTCCTGGATGAAGACTATCTCGCCCTGGCGGGGGAACGCCCTTCCTACGACGCCGTCGGCCGGGGCATCTACCATGCCTTGCGGGCCAATCCCGACTGCGCTAACCGGGAGAGGTATGCAGTGATCCTCCGGGACGGTTATCCCCATTTTCTGGCGGAAATGGCCAGCCATATCGTGATGCTCGACAAGAAGGATGTGGATATCGCCTATCTGGACAGGAAAATAAATTACCTGAAGGTTTTCGCCCTGATCGAGCCGGACAACTGCCGCTTCCCCCTGGAAATCGGCATGACCTATCTGGACAAGGGACTCCGTCTGGCCGCCCTCCACCAGGTCACCCGGAGCTTCTACCGGGCGGAGGAATTTTTCCGCAAGGCGCACTCCCTCTCCCCCGCAGACGTAACGGTCAGGCACCAGCTCGGCGAGGTCTGCTATCTCCTGGGAAAATACGATGACACCCTTTCCTGCTGGCGTGGTATACTGTCACAGCTGGCAGGGGAGGAGGCGGACCAGATGGAGCGCCGCCTGGCACGGATCGAGGAGGGCGTTTTCCCGCGGGTGCCGGCGGTTGACTATCTGGAGGCGGTCGGGGCCGCCTTTGCCCTGCACCAGCAGGGGGAATGCGAAGAGGCTGCGGCAATTCTCCTCGACGTGCTGGACGACACGGCTTTTCGCGAGGAGTTCCCGCTTCCCGAGATCTCCTACATCCTGGGGCTCTGCTGTGCCAACCTGGGGATGCCGCGCCATGCCGAGGATTATTTCCGCGCGGCGTTGCAGGCAAACCCCGCCTACGCCGAGGCCCAGACCGCCTTGGCGGAACTTTCCGGGTAAAGAGGGATTATGTTCGGATACAGCAGCGGCGACTGGATTTTCATCGTTTTCGTCATGGTGGTGATCCTTGTCTGTGTCGGGATCAGCGACATGCGGAAAAAATAAAATAGGAACGAGGATCGAGGAAAAACCTCGAACCTCGAACCTGCTTTCCGGA
>JAMPXD010000125.1 GCA_023701365.1 Geobacteraceae bacterium | reverse complement strand
TCACCCGGTAGCCGAGCAGGGCAAGGTCGTGAGCGGCCGACAGACCCGCCGGGCCGGAACCGACAATGGCAACGCGGGCGGGAGGTTTTCGGGAACCCTCCCGCGCCTCTTTTGCCTTGCGCAGCCCGGACATGGTCAGGATATGGTTGCCGGTCCGGTCGCCCAGCCACTCATCCCGCTGCGCGATCTCAGCGAGCCTGTTCGCGACGGCCTGGGGTGAGGCCACCCCATGGCGGTCGCAGGCAAACCGCTTCAGGGCGCGGATGTCCACCGGGCTCCCCTCAGCCGCTTTCCGGCAGGACTTCTCGCAGGGGGCGGTGCAGACCCTGCTGCAGACGGAAACCAGGGGGTTTGTCTGCCTGGCGATGAGGTAGGCCTTCTCGTAATCCCCGTCGCTAATGGCTCTTACGTATCTCTTGGTATCGGTTGCCAGGGGGCAGGCGCTTTGGCATGCCATCAAGGCCTGATAGTCCTCGATCCCCAGAATCTTCACCTGATACTTGCCGTTGAGGTCTGCCACTTTTCCTCTCCTCTGTCAGTTGTGCGATCGGTTGTCCGGCGCCTGATGGCAGTGATTGTCACAAAGGGTATGTTGCCCTTTCGGGAGCCGCCGTTAACACAATGCCGTCATGAACAGCCTTCCCGTAGTCACTCCGGAGACGGGGGCGGCCCGGACGGCGGCAGGGGCGCCCGCAGGAAATAGAAGTTATGAATCAGCGTCAGCAGGGCTATGAAGTGCAAGGTGTAAAGGACGGAAACCACGTTGATGTCAAAAGGCAATCCCGCAGCCTGCACCTTGACGACGACAGGCTGCATCAGCACGCGAAGGAGGGCGATCCAGACAGACGCCAGGGCGATTTCCGTGAAGAAGTTGCAGATGCCCCGGATCGGTTGCTTGAACTTGAGAAATGGGTAGTAGCCGAATATTGCCCCGTGGAAATTCTGCATCCCGATGATGGAACCGGCCACAGCGGCGAAGGAAAAGGTCGGGCTCATGATCTGGAGGCTTCCAACCCAGCAGCCCCAACCCAGGAGAATGGACAGCAGGGTGTTGGCGACCTCGCCCCAGGGCTGCCCGAATTTGTAAAAGGGCCACTGCTGAAAGGTCAGAACATTGGAGAAGGCCTGTATCCAGACAATGGTCCAGACCAGAAAGCCGAAGAACCATTCAGCCTGGAACGGCCCCCGGGGATCGAAGGCAGCTCCGGCAAAGGGTGTGCCGCTCAGATTGAGCAGCTGCCAGAGTATTGCGGTAACCACCAGGATTATCACCCCTCCCCCGATACAGCGCACAGCCGGAGATGTCTTCTGGTTCAGAGGCCAGCCATTCCAGACAAACGCGTACCAGAGGGTGACGGTAAAGAGGATGATGCCCCACCAAAAGCCCACGGGGAAAAGTGGAAATTTCGGATAGATATGCGTCGTAAAGAGCGGCCCCGCAATGGCGGCAGCAATGATGAGGGCCGTTGTCCCAAGCCCCGGCTTCCAGATGCCCTGGCCGTGCTTCCAGCTGCCAAGCGGCGGGGCAAAGGGCCAGCCACCCGAAATCAGGGGACAAAAGACGACCAGGCTGTAAAGCACGTAAAAGGAGGCCGGCAGAATGACGGTAAAGAGGAAGTTCGTCGGGATGAAATACATCAGCGCCCAACTCACCGCCATGAATACCATGAGATAGAGCCCCAGCTGGCCGATGCCCGGAACCGCCAAGACCCCGCCCCTCGCCTCGCGAACCTCCTCGTTGCCGATTGTTGCCATCCCGCCAATGGTCACCCCGTCCTGCCCATCGCCTGGTACGCCCATAGACCGACTCCTTTTCCCTTAGTCACTCACGACTTGAGTGTTGATTCCGCCCTGCCCTGAACGGCTTTGCTAGAATTATGTTTTGCCAATGTCCTGCAAGCCGCCAGTGCAAGCCATCACAAGCATCAACATCCTGTTTTTACGTGCACTTTATGCTGGTTTTACTTATAATGATGTTTAGTTGCCGAATGATCCGATACGGCTTAAATGATCCATTTGAACGCTCTGTTGTTCTATTAGCATGCTGCATGCCAAACACCGTTCGTTTATTTTGGGCAGCCACCCCCATGTCGGCGGATAGCTCGTTGAATTAATGAGTTCGGTGATCTGCCGCTGTCCGAAATCCCCCCCCGGATAGCCGGATGCGATCGCTGGCAACCCGGCCGGTGCCCAGCGAAATTGCTCATTTCATGAAATTTCCTACGGGCCGCCGGTGTTTTTTTATCATTTGATGAAATGCGGCAGGAACGCCCCACTACGGCGCACACATTGATTACGAAGGCTGGAGAGCTGGAGATATCAGCTTTGGAGCGAGCGGCGGGAATGACATCATCAGTTTTTAATTTATAATGAAAGCAGAACCATGTTCCGCCAGATTTGCCGTACGAAGGATCACCCCATGCGCACGAAAATTCTGGAAGATTTCTTCAAGAAACTGCTGGGCAGCGAGCGCAGGCGCGAAGGAGAGGCATTCCATGAGAGCTATGCGCTGTTGCGCGTCATCTTCGATCAGGCATTTCAGTTGATGGGGCTTCTGAAACCAGACGGGGCATCCGCAGGAGATCATGGCCGCAATCTTCAGGAAATTGGCCCATTTCAGGCTTTCAGACGATGTCGCGATGATCATTTTCAAGATCGTCTAGCAGCCTCCCCTCTTCATGCTTGAAAACAGCAACAAACGATGCTAATGTAACATTGTTACAATGCATTCCGCACGATACCCTCACCCGGTTCACTACTATTTATCCAGCGCTTACAACGATTTTTTAGTGAGCCCAGGGTTGCTGCCGGTGCCTGTGCGCCTCCCTTTGCGCAAGTTTATGGCGCGACACAGACACAATTGTGACGTTGTTTTAGCGATAAGGACCCCAGTCAATGTCGGATCAGTAAGAGAGGGGGACCATGACCAAGCCCCGCAGTATCAAGAGAATCACCTGCGACGCGACCAGCAGCGACCTGCGCGGGCTGGTGCATTTCTGTGCCGAAACCGGCCAGATATGGCTGCACGAGCACCGCATGCTCCTGGTTCATGCCGAGGCCCAGGGGGGGATGCGCAGGGAGTTGATCGACACCCTTGGCATGGAGCGCGCACGGGGACTGCTCATCCGGATGGGGTTCGCATCAGGCATGCACGATGCCGAGGTCTTCAGCAGACGGGATCAGGGGGCGACTGATTACGAGGCTTTCATGACCGGGACCCAGCTCCATACCCTCGAGGGTATCGTCAAGGTTACCACCCTCAAGCTGGAAGCAGACCGCGCCGCCGGAAAGTACTACGGCGAGTTCCTCTGGGAAAACTCCTGGGAGGGCCAATGGCACCGCAAGCACTACGGCACCTATGCCGAACCGGTATGCTGGAGCCAGATCGGCTATGCCTGCGGCTACACCACGGCCTTGATGGGCCGCCCGATTCTGTACAAGGAAGTAGAATGCGTCGGCATGGGCGACAACAACTGCCGCGTCATCGGCAAGCCGATCGAGGAATGGGAGGATGCGGCCGACTACGTGCGCATCTTCAACGGCGAGTCGATTGCCGACCAGCTCATCGACCTGCAGACACAGGTCGTGCAGTTGCGTTCGGCCATAAACGAGAAGGAAAAGCTCCCCGCGGACATAGTGGGCAATTCACCGGCCTTCCGTGCCGCCTATGAACTGCTCAAGCAGGCGGCAACCAGCCAGATCACGGTACTGCTCCTGGGCGAGACCGGCGTCGGCAAGGAAGTGTTCGCCCGCACCCTGCACGACAGGGGAGCCCGCCGCAACGAATCGTTCATCGCCATCAATTGCGCCGCCATTCCTCACGACCTGGTGGAATCCGAGCTGTTCGGCGTGGAAAAGGGCGCCTTCACCGGCGCCCTCGCCTCCCGCCCCGGCCGCTTCGAGCGGGCCGACGGCGGCACCCTGTTCCTCGACGAGATCGGTGACCTGCCTCTTTCGGCGCAGGCCAAGCTGCTGCGCGTGCTGCAGGAAGGGGAGATCGAGCGGCTCGGTGACCACAAGACCCGCAAGATCAACGTGCGACTGGTCGCGGCAACCAACGTCGACTTGAGACATCTGGTCAAGGAGGGGAAATTTCGTTCGGACCTGTATTACCGGCTCAACGCCTTCCAGATCAAGATCCCGCCACTCAGGGAGCGCAAGGAAGACATTCTGCTCCTCGCCGAGCGCTTCATGGAGAAATACTCCGCGATTCAGGGGAAGAAGCTGCGCGGTTTCACCGACAAGGCCAAGCGGGCGCTGCTCGCCTACCCCTGGCCGGGCAACATCCGCGAATTACAGAACATGATCGATCGCGGCGTCATTCTCGCGCCAAACGGCAGCCGCATCGAGGTGGACCAGATGTTTTCGGCATACAGCGACGATCAGGCCCTGGAATTTGGTCTCGACAGCAACGGCAGTCTCGGCATCGACCACCCGGAGGCCGGAAAAGATCTCTGCGAGGCGGTCCTGAACGGCGTCATGACGCTGGACCAGGTCGAGACCATGCTGATTGAAGCCGCCGTGGACAAGGCGCAAGGCAACCTGTCCGCAGCGGCCAGGGTGCTCGGTCTGACCCGGCCGCAGCTCGCCTACCGCCTGGGACGCCTGCAAGAAAACGACTCAGCGCGGCCCGACGTCGCCTTGGCACCAGCCGGCGATCCGCCAAGCGAGCCGCGCAAATGAAAAACGGACTGCACGCACGGATACAGGGCTACCTGCGGGACCATAACGTCGCCACCCTGGCCACTGGCGGCAGCGAGGATCTGTGGGCGGCGGCGGTGTTCTATGTGAACGATGGCAACACCCTCTATTTCCTGTCAGCGCCAACGAGCCGGCACTGTATGAACCTGGCGCACGACCCGCGCGTTGCCATGACAATCCAGGAAGATTATTCCGATTGGCTGGACATCAAGGGGGTGCAGCTCGAAGGCGTAGCCAGCGAGATTTCGGGCGCAGAGGAAGAACGGGCCCGCAGGCTCTACGGGCGGAAGTTTCCGGTGGTCGGCCTGCTGGCGCAGGCCCCGGCGGCCATTGTCAAGGCCCTGGCCAAGGTGCGCTGGTACAAGGTTGTGCCGCACCGCCTCTATTTCATCGACAACTCGGCCGGCCTGGGTCACCGCGACGAGGTTGATCTAACCAATACTTAGTCCTTCAAGGTAATCACAGGTGGGGTCAATGACGGCAATAGAGGGGCATCTGGTCAGCGGCCTGGGTCGGGCTGCGGATTTCACGCAGATCGACTGGGTACGGCGCCAGCTCATCGACCTTGTCGGAATCGATCCGCACCCCGGTACGCTCAATCTGGCGCTGAGGGACGAGCTAAACCGGGCGAACTGGCGAAGCTGGCGCAGCATGCCCGGCCATACGATAGAGCCAGAGGATGGGGCCTGCTGCCGCGCCCGCTGCTATCCCGTGCGCATTGCGGGACGCCTGCCGGCCGCTGTGCTGGTGCCGGGTATCCCGGATCATCCCGAGGACAGGGTCGAGCTCGTTGCCGCGCTGCCGATACGCAGGCATCTGTCGCTAGCTGAAGATGCGCGAATCAGGGTGGATTTGTGTCGGCCGCTTGCCGCAAGGGCCGTCCTGTTCGATATCGACGGCACGCTGGTCGATTCGGTGGGCGCCTACCTCGAGGTGGCGCGGGTCGCTGCCGAGCCGCTCGGGCTCAAAGTCACAGAGGAACACGTACGCCGGGCGCTTGCCACGGGGAGCAACTTTTGGAAAGGCGTGGTGCCGCAGGATCGACGCGATGGCGATACTGTCGCGAAAGCGATGTCGGCGCACGCCTCGCGCGAATGGCCGCGGGTATTGCGGGAGCGTGGCAAGGTATTTGAGGGAGTTGCCCAAACGCTGGACGCGCTGAAGGGGCTCGGGATCATGCTCGGCATCGTGAGCGGCGCCAGGCCGGAAGTCCTGGAGCTGCTTCGCGCGGAGGGTGTCCTGGACCGGTTCGACGCAATCATTCTTGGTGCCGACGTAACCAGAAGCAAGCCCGATCCGGAGGGGATCTTAAAGTGCCTGAGCCAGCTCGACGTGGCGCCCGATGCGGCGGTCTACGTCGGCGACACCCCGATCGATATCCAGGCAAGCCGCGCCGCCGGCGTGCGCGTAGTAGGCGTGCTCACGGGGGCCGGTGACAGCGCCATGCTGTCGACCTATTGGCCGGACCGGCTGGCTTCATCGCACGCCAGGTTGTCCGCCATAGTGGCGTCGGCCTGAGCGTGGCGTTCGCGCACTTCTTTTGTCTGACGTAATTCAGCGCGCCAATGACACCCCTGGTGTAATCGCGAATCGCCGCGGCAACGCCTCTTACTTCCACATCCAGTTCTTCATCCTCCAGCGCATAGTCCTGTATGGCTATATTCCCCAGCTGTTTTATGAACTCGTTTCGGTCGGTGAAGTTCATTGGCGTTATCAAGCCGACATGGCGTCTGAGAACCTGAGCCACAAAAAGAGCGACCATGCCCCAATCATCCTGCCGACAGCTTCGACCTATGCCCAGACGAGGTATTTCGGCACGAAATGGTGTATAATTGTAAAATAATTGGCCACGGTGAAAGATTCGGAATAGGGAAAAGAGAGCCCCTGATGCCAGTTCGACGAACGCGACGTGAGCCGGCAGGAGGGTACAGGGAAGGCGATTCCTGCGCAGATTGTATAACACGAGGGGAAAGATGATGGCTGCCGACTTACCAAATGATGCCAAATCAGATATGCGGGAACCCACTGTCCTGATAATTGCCGATGACCTTGACAATCTGGCGTTAGTGGCAAGTTATCTGGAGGACTTCAATTTTACAATCCTCGTCGCCGAGGATGGCGAAAGCGGACTGAAAATAGCCGCTTCTACCCAGCCGGACCTCATTCTTCTTGACATAATGATGCCGGGGATAGACGGGGATGAGACATGCCGCAGGCTAAAGGCTCTGGAAAGCACAAAAGACATCCCCGTAATTTTCATGACGGCTCTCGGGGATACGGATAATAAGGTGAAAGGGTTCGTGGCGGGAGCTGATGACTATATTACCAAGCCCATTCAGCGAGAAGATATACTGGCCCGCGTGGGCGTGCATCTGCGCATCCGGGAACTGATGAGCAGGCTGCAGGAAGCGAGAGAGTCTCTGGCCAATAGAGTCGCGGAACGGACAGTGGCGCTCAGGAACTCCGAAACGAGACTGGCGGATATTATCAACCTGCTTCCCGACGCAACGTTTGCCATAGACCTGGAAGGGAAAATCATCTTATGGAACCGCGCTGCCGAGAAGTTTACCGGTGTGAAGGCAGAAGAGATGCTGGGCAAAGGAAACCATGAATATTCCATTCCCTTCTACGGTATTCGACGACCCGTACTTATCGACCTGGTGCTAAAACCCTCCCCGGAAATCGAAAAACTGTATCCTTATGTCAAGAGAGAGAATGGGATGGTTATCGGCGAGAGTTATACGCGCAGCATCAGGCATGGTGAAGCGTATATTTTGGGCACAGCAGCGCCCCTGTACGATTCCGAAGGGAACATTACAGGAGCAATCGAGTCCATCCGTGACATCACCTTGCGCAAGAAATCAGAAAACGCGTTGCGCGAAAGCGAGTGGAAGTTTCGTGCAATCTTTGACCAGCAATTCCAGTTTATGGGACTGCTGACCGTTGATGGGACGACCTTGCAGATAAATCGAACCGCATTGAGATTTATTGGAATAGAGGAGCCGGATGTCCTTGGAAAACCATTTTGGGAAACTCCGTGGTGGACCCATTCCCCCGAGCAACAGGAGCGGCTCCGTGGGGCCATAAAGGCTGCCGCCCACGGAGAAGTCGTGAGTTATGAGACAACCCATCCGGCAGCCGATGGAAGCATTCATTACATCGATTTTTCTCTCAAACCGGTGAAGGATGAAACGGGAAACGTGGTCTACATGGTGCCCGAAGGTCACGACATCACCGAGCGGAAGCGGTCGGAAGCGGCCCTGCGGGAGGCCGCGGTCAAATACAGGATCGTCGCCGACAACACGTACAACTGGGAATTCTGGCTGAGCCCGGAAGGGCGGTTCATTTACACATCGCCTTCCTGCCGGCGTATCAGTGGTTATGAGGTCGAAGAGTTCAATGCCGACCCCGGCCTGATCTGGAGTATCGTCCACCCGGACGACCGGCAGCTTCTGGCCGGCCACAGGCACGACATCACCCAGACCAACGCCCTGGGCGAAGTGGAATTCCGCATCTTCCACCGGGACGGGGATATCCGCTGGATCCATCACGTCTGCATGCCGGTTTTCGACGACAACGGAATGCACCTCGGTACGCGGGGAAGCTTCTCGGACATCACCAACCGCAAACAGGCCGAGGAGAAAAATCTGCGGTTGGCGGCCATCGTGGAGTCTTCCGACGATGCGGTTATCGGCAAGACGGTGGATGGCATCATCACCAGCTGGAACAGAGGCGCGGCAAAGATATTCGGTTATAGCGAGGGCGAAGTGGTCGGTAAGTCGGTAACAATTCTCGTCCCTTCCGAATACAAAGAGCAGGTGCTCCATGTTCACGAGAGGGTCAAGCATGGCGAACACGTCGAACATTTCGAAACCGTGAGCAGAAGAAAGGACGGGGGACTGATTCAGATGTCCCTCACCTATTCTCCTGTCAGGGATGCGCAGGGAAGGGTGGTTGCCGTGTCAACCATAGGACGCGACATCACCGAACAGAAGAAAGCCGAGGCCGCTCTCCTGGATAACGCACGGATTAACCGGGAACTGGAGATAGCCAAGGAGATCCAGCAGTCGTTCCTCCCCACATGTCCGTCAGCGCTTCCGGGGATGCTCATGACTTGCTGCTGCGTTCCGGCCGCTCACGTGGGGGGCGACTACTATGACTTCTTCACCTTGGAGGACGGGATCGTCGATGCGGTCATCGCCGACGTTACCGGCCATAGTGTCGGTTCGTCCCTTTTGATGACCATGACGCGTAGCGTGCTCCACGCCAAGGTCAGTTCCAGCCGTTCGCCAGGAACGCTCCTGGCAGCGGTAAACGACCTCCTCCACGACGACCTTTCACGGGCAGAGCTCCTGATCAGCATGTTCTATATCCGGCTGGACACCGAAAACCATACCCTTGCTTACGCCAATGCCGGACACAACCCTGCCTTTCTGTTTCGCGCCAGGGAAGGCGCGTTCATAAAACTTGATGCCGATGGCCTGCTCATGGGGGTCAAAACGGACGTCTGTTTTGAGGAAAAGTTCACCCTGGTGGAAACCGGAGACATCATTATCCTCTATACCGATGGCGTAACCGAGGCGGAAAATGTCAAGGGGGAACTGTTCGGCACCGGCCGGCTCCGAAGAGTCATCGCCGACAATTGCGAACGGCATCCGCAAGAGATCATGACCGCAATCTTCCGGAAATTGGCCCACTTCAGGCTTTCAGACGATGTCGCAATGATCATTTTCAAGATCGTCTAGGAGCCTCCCCTCTTCGAGCACTTCTTTTGCCTGACGTAATTCCAACCAAGCCAGTTGTTTGCCCGTCTCGGTAAAGAACCAGGAATCAATTTGATTGGATATCCATTTCAGGTGGGATTCCCTGTTCTGCCGAAACCTTTCCACATCAATTGCAAAACCTGTCGCCGTAAAACGAAACAGTTTATCGGCATCCTTGACAATTTTGTCGCTATCCGAGATTGCCAGGGATCGGGAATCATGCCCATCAATAATATCCAGTATCTCTGCGGTCTTGACCGGACTATAGTGTACCTGGCGCAAGATATCCCGGGCCAGTTTAACCCCTTCTACCTCATGAATCCGCCGTAAATCCGGATCAAAACCAGGTCCGAATGCCTTTAGCTGCAGGTGTTCGGGAACACGTATCCACCCCAGGTCGTGACAAATAATTGCCGGGATAACCACTTCCGGATCACCCGATTCGTCTTCAAGCAATCGGCAGGCAAATTTATAAGAAATTTCAACATGAATATCATTCTTCCGGGTAGTTAAGTACGGTTTAGCCAAAGCATAAATCTTCTCATAAACTGCCAACATTTTTTGCATGCGCGTGCCTTTTCCAGGGCCGAAGTGCCCGCAATTGAAAGGGAGGAATTAACCGCACAGGACACCGGCGAGCTTCACCTTGCGCTTGAGCTCCGGGAGAGTACGCGATCCTGTGTACCACAGGGAGATCTTGAGTTCCTCGGCAAGCCGTTCGACCTCCCTCACGACCCTGTCCGCCGAATCGTGCGCCCATCTGAGGAAGGGGAGGCCCATGCCCGCCGCAGTGGCTCCCATGGCCAGGGCCTTGGCGATATCCACCCCGGTCCGGATCCCCCCGGAGGCGAGTACCGCTACATTCGGGGGGAGGATTCGCAGGGCCGCCTCCAGAGATTCGGCCGTGCGGACACCCAACTCAAGGCCGGAGCTGAGGCGGGCGCGGCCGGACTCGACCTCGATCCGGCCCCAGTCGGTGCCCCCCATCCCCGCGACATCGAGCGCCGCGAACGGACACGACCGAAACTTTCGGAGTGCCGCCTCAGAGAATCCGTAGCCGACCTCCTTGATCATGATGGGGTAAGGGAAACCCTCGCACAGGGCTGCCAATTTGCCGATGAGACCGGTGAAGTCGAGCATCCCGTTGCGCTGAACCGCTTCGTGTACGGGGTTCACGTAGAGAGCGAGACCATCGGCGCCGATGGCCTCAACGGCTTCGCGACATTTCTCCACCGTCAGGCCGTGATTAAGATGAACCAGCCCAAGGTCTGCCAGAAGCAGGATATCGGGCGCCCACCGGCGCACTTCGAAGCTTGGGCGGGTCTCAGGGTGCTCGAGCATGATGCGTTGTGACCCCACGGTCATGGCGAGCCCCAGGCGCTGGGCGGCCTCGGCCAGGTTTCGGTTGATGCGTTCCGACTTCTTGCCGCCGCCGGTGAGACTGGAGATCATAATCGGCAGCTTGAGGGGACGGCCGAGAAGGGTGGTCGAAAGGTCGATCTCGGCGAAGCTGAAGTCGGGCAAGTCTCCGATGAGTTCGTAGCGCTCGAAGCCGTTGGCGGACTCCGACTCCACCTGCCGGGTGAGGCAGGTCTCGATGTGCCGGTCCTTGCCGGCGCCCACGTAAGACATCTGACCTCCCAAAAAGTTAAACTTACCCCATCCGGCTCAGCAGGGGAACGATCATCAGGGAGACGATGTTGATGATCTTGATCATCGGGTTGATCGCCGGGCCGGCGGTGTCCTTGTAAGGGTCGCCGACCGTGTCGCCGGTGACCGCGGCCTTGTGGGCGTCGCCCCCCTT
>JAMPXD010000124.1 GCA_023701365.1 Geobacteraceae bacterium | reverse complement strand
GCGCTCGGGCTCCTGCCCGGGATACTCCACAGCTTCTCCTGGCACCTCGTCCTCATCTCGGCGGGGATCATCGTTGCCAAGGGGGTGCTGATCCCCTGGCTCCTCACCGGCGCCATCAAACGGGCGGAGATCAGGCGGGAGGTGGAGCCCTTCATCGGCTATGTCGCCACCCTGCTGCTCGGGGCGGTCTTCACCGCGCTGGCCTTCCTGTTCGCCGTCAAGCTGCCGCTCCTCCCCGGCCACCAGGGGCTCCTGTTCGTGCCGGCCGCCATCGCCACCCTGCTGACCGGCTTCCTGGTCCTCACCACCCGGCGCAAGGCGATCAACCAGGTGATCGGCTACCTGATCCTGGAGAACGGCATCTTCATCTTCGGCCTGCTGCTGACCGAGGCGATGCCGGTCATGGTCGAGGCGGGGGCGCTCCTCGACCTGCTGGTGGGCATCTTCGTAATGGGGATCATCATCAATCACATCAGCCGCGAGTTTTCATCCATCGACACCTCCCGGCTGACGGCGTTGAAAGAATAAGGAAACCACATGCTCTACGGTCTCGTCCTTACCCCCCTGGTCGGCGCAGTGATCGCCTGGCTGATCCCCGGCAACCGGCAGCGGCCGCTGGTGCTGCCGCTCTGTGGCGCCCTCCACCTGGCCATGACCATCGACGCGCTGCTGCAGTCGCCCCCCCCCTCCCACGCCGGCTGGATCCACCTCGACCCGATCGGCAAGCTGATCCTGCTGGTGGTCAGCGTCCTGTTCATGGTCTGCGCGGTCTACTCGGTCGGCTACCTCGGCTACCGCCAGGAGCGCTCCAACCGGGTCCTCTGCATGGGGCTCCTCACCTGCCTGTCGGCCATGACCCTGGCCTCCCTGGCCCACCACCTGGGGCTCCTCTGGGTGGCTATCGAGACCACCACCCTGGCCATGGCGCCGCTCATCTACTTCAACCGCAACGCCCGCTCCATCGAGGCGACCTGGAAATACATGCTGATCTGTTCGGTGGGGATCGCCCTGGCGCTGCTCGGGCTCTACTTCCTCGCCTACTCCACCATGGTGGCCGGCCGGGAGGCGACCCTGCTCCTCGATCCCCTGATCGCCACGGCCCGCCAGCTGTCACCCGCTTGGCTCAATGCGGCGTTCATCTTCCTGCTGGTCGGCTTCGGCACCAAGATGGGGTTGGCGCCGCTGCACACCTGGAAGCCGGACGCCTACGGCGAGGCGCCGGGGCTGGTAGGGGCGCTGCTCGCCGGGGGGCTGGTGAACTGTGCCTTCCTCGGCATCATGCGGATCTACCAGATCTGCATGGCCGCGGGCAACCCCCGCTTCTTCCAGGACACCATGGTGATGATGGGGCTCATCTCGATGGCCTTCGCCGCCGTGTTCGTGGTGCGCCAGGCGGACTTCAAGCGGATGCTCGCCTATTCCAGCGTCGAGCACGTGGGCATCCTCGCCGTCGCCCTGGGCCTCGGCAAGGGCGCCCTGTTCGGGGCACTCCTGCACATGGTCAACAACGGCCTCACCAAGGGGGTGCTGTTTCTCTCCTCGGGGAACATCCACCGCTCCTATGGCAGCAAGAGCTGCGACGTGGTAAAGGGGGCGCTCGCCCGCGTCCCCTGGTCGGGGGGGCTGTTTCTCGCCGGCTTCATCGCCATCACCGGCTCTCCCCCGTTCGCCCCCTTCATCAGCGAGTTCACCATCATCAGCAGCGCCTTCGGCGAGGGGCGCTACCTGGTCGGCGCCGCCTTCCTCCTGTTCCTGGCGGTGATCTTCATCGGCATGGCCGCCACGGTCCTCCCGGTGGTGATGGGGGATGAACCGCAGGGGCTGGCGCCCACCGACTACCGGGACCGCCTGCTGACCGTGGCCCCGCCGTTCCTCTTGATGGGAATTGTCCTGCTCCTCGGACTCTGGCTTCCCGCCCCGCTGCGGCAACTCCTCCAAGACGCCGCAAAGCTCCTGGAGGTGCAGCCATGAAGCGGACCCTGGCCACCTTTCATAACGGCGAGGCCATGCCGCTGGCCGCGGTTCCCCTCCTTCCCGGCGACGACTTCTTCCAGGGGCTCATCGACGCCTGCGACCGCGGCTGGCGGGTTTCCGCCTACTTCGGCGCGCCCCGGGGGGACGGGCTGACTCTCTACTGCGTCCTCTCCTACAAGGCCGAGGGGCTGATGGGGCTCATGGCGACCGCCGTCGGCGACTCCTTTCCCTCCCTGGCGCGGTCCTGCCCGCAGCTCCATCTGTTCGAGCGGGAGATCGCCGAGCAGTACGGCATCACCCCGCAGGGGCACCCCTGGCTGAAACCGGTCCGGTTCCAGCCCCCCCTCCGATCAAGAGGAGAAGCGAATAACGCAGAAAAAGAGTTGCTCCCCGGGGTGATGGAGTTCTACCGGGTCGAGGGGGACGAGGTGCACGAGGTGGCGGTCGGCCCGGTCCACGCCGGGATCATCGAGCCGGGGCATTTCCGCTTCCAGTGCCACGGCGAGGTGGTGTTCCACCTGGAGATATCGCTCGGCTACCAGCACCGGGGGATCGAGGCGGGGCTCAGCGGCGGCCCGTTTCCGAAGACCCTCTGCCAGATGGAAACCGCTGCCGGCGACACCACGGTGGGGCACGGCCAGGCCTGGTGCATGGTGCTGGAGGCCCTCGCCGGCTCCCATGTCCCGGCCCGCGCCGAGGTGATCCGCGGCATCGCCCTGGAGCTGGAGCGGCTCGCCAACCACGCCGGCGACCTGGGCGCCATTGCCGGCGACATCGGCTACCTCCCCACCGCCTCCTTCTGCGGCAGGATCAGGGGGGATTTCCTCAACATGAGCGCCGTGCTGTGCGGCAGCAGGTTCAGCCGGGGACTCATCCGTCCCGGCGGGGTCGGCTTCGACTGCAGCAAGCCGCAGGCGGACGAGCTGCTGGCCCGCCTGGCAGCGGCCCGTGCCGACCTGGCCAACGCGGTGGACCTCCTCTGGACCACCCCGTCGGTCATGGCCCGTCTGGAAAACACCGGCACGGTCAGCAGCGATGCCGCCAAGGATCTCGGCCTGGTGGGGCCGGCGGCCAGGGCGTGCGGGATCAGCCGGGACGTGCGCCGCGACCACCCGTTCGGCATCTTCCGGATGAGCCATATCCCGTCGGTCATGGCGGGAAGCGGCGACGTCTACGGCAGGACCCTGGTCAGGTGGCTGGAGGCGGAGAAGTCGATGGAGTTCCTGGAGGAGCAGCTCCGCCAGCTCCCGGGCGGTCCGCTCCGGAACCAGCCCAAGGCGCCGGCCGGCGACATGATTGCGGTGGCGCTGACCGAGGGATGGCGGGGCGAGGTCTGCCACGTGGCGATTACCGACCAGACCGGCCGCTTCGCCCGCTACAAGATCGTCGATCCGTCGTTCCACAACTGGAGCGGGTTGGCACTGGCGCTCAGGAACGAGCAGATCTCCGATTTTCCGCTCTGCAACAAGAGTTTCAACCTGTCGTATTGCGGCTTTGACTTGTGAAGGAGCAGATTTTCCCTTGAAGGAAGAGAGAAGCCATGCATAAGAAAGAAAAATCCGATTACATGATCCAGGCGGTTTCCCACGCACTCGACCTGCTGGAGCTGTTCAGCGAGGCGTCCCCCGAGTTTGGCATCGCCCAGCTCAGCAAGCGGCTCAGGCTCCACAAGAACAACGTGCTCCGGCTCATCGCCACCCTTGAGCCCCGGGAATACATCGAGGAGAACAAGCTGACCGGCAACTACCGGCTCGGCCTCAAGGCCCTCGAACTGCGGACAAACTTCATCCGCCAGATGGCGCTGCTCCCCCAGGCGCGGCCGATCCTGGCCACCCTGGCGCACGAGAGCAACGAGAACTGCTACGTGGCGATCCTGAAGGATTTCCGCTGCGTCTATCTGGACGTCGTGGAGCCCCCCCAGGTGGTCCGCATCGTCTCCCGGGTCGGCTCCCGGCTGCCGGCCCACTGCACCGCAGCCGGCAAGGTCCAGCTTGCCTACCTCCCCGAACAGGAGCTGGAACGGTTCTTCGCTACCCGCGAGCTGACCCGCTTCACCGCCGCAACCATCACCGATCCGGTTGCGCTCAGGGAGCATCTGCGGCAAATTGCCGCCCAGGGCTTCGCCATCGACGACGAGGAACTGGAAGAAGGGGTGCGCGGGGTTGCCGCTCCGATCCGCACCTATGACGACCAGGTGGTCGGGGCAATCATCATCTCGGGTCCTGCCATGCGCCTGTCCGACGAACGGCTGAAGGACGGGCTGGTGCCGCTCGCCATCAAGGCAGCCCGGGAGGTTTCCGCAAAGCTGGGTTATTCGGGCAAGTGAGAGCTAACTTAGCGTAGATTGAATACGGGGTATTTAACAAATGTTCAAAGCGATCCTCGCCCGCATCCACCAGGGGCACCGGACCATCAGATACCCGGATGAGCCGGCGGTACTGCCGGAGCTGTTCCGCGGCTACCCGGAGCTCCGCCCGGACAACTGCCCCCCCGACTGTCGCCTCTGCGCGGAGGCCTGCCCGCACGGGGCGATTACGACCGGGGCCGGGAAAACCATTTCCCTGGACATGGGCAAGTGCCTGTTCTGCCCGGAATGCGCGGAGGCCTGCCCGCACGGCGCCATTTCCTTCAGCCGCGACGCCCGGCTCGCCGCCAGCAAGCGGGAGGAGCTGATAGTCACCGCCGGTGAGGAGCGCCGGCTGGCCAGGGCGCTGGATGAGAAGATGCTCCGGCTGTTCGGCCGCTCCCTCAAGCTCCGGGAGGTCTCCGCCGCCGGCTGCAACGCCTGCGAGGCGGATACCAACGTGCTCTCCACGGTCGGCTTCGATCTCGGCCGGTTCGGCATCCAGTTCGTGGCGAGCCCGCGCCACGCCGACGGCATCTTCGTCACCGGTCCGGTCTCGGAGAACATGCGGGAGGCGCTCCTCAAGACCTGGGCGGCGGTGCCAGAGCCGAAGCTGGTGATCGCCTCGGGCGCCTGCGCCGTGAACGGCGGGCCGTTCATCGATTCCCCCGCGGTCCATAACGGCGTGGACGGCCTGTTGCCGGTCGACCTCTACATTCCCGGCTGCCCCCCCCATCCGATCACCATCCTGGACGGACTGTTACGCCTTCTTGGAAGAATTGAAACAGAGCAGAAATAACTTATACTTACCGACAGGTTAAGACAAGAAAAGGAGACCGCATGATCACCCACATCGTTTTCTTCAAACTGAAAGACAAATCCGCCGCAAGCATCGATGCCGCCAGGGAGAAACTCCTCAGCATGGACGGCAGGATCGAGCTGCTGCGCCACCTGGAGGTGGGAGCGGACGTGATCCGTTCGGAGCGCTCCTACGACCTGGCGCTGGTGACCAGGTTCGACTCGATGGCCGACCTCCAGGCCTACCAGGTCCATCCCTACCACGCCGGAGAGGTGGCGGCCTACATGAAATCGGTCAGCGAATCGGTCGTTGCGGTGGATTACGAATCGTAACGGCAGGCCAAGGGCTAAAGGCTAAAGGCTAAAGGTAAGTTCACCCAATGGCGCATTTCCTTTCGCCCTCGGCCTTTAGCCCTTTGCCAGGCGCCCCGCATCGTCCGCCCCCCAATGGATGATCAATACCGGCATACGGCACGGTGCCCACGGAGACATTTATGATCACCACGCTGTTGGAAGGTAACAAGCGGTTCGTGGCGGAGACCTTCGAGAAGGAGAAGGAGTTCTTCGGCGAGCTGGCCAAGGTGCAGAAGCCGACCGTCCTCTGGATCGGCTGCTCCGACTCGCGGGTGCCGGTCAACACCATCACCCAGACCAGGGCCGGGGAGGTGTTCACCCACCGCAACGTGGGGAACATCGTCGCCACCAACGACTGGAACCTGTCGGCGGTGCTGGAGTTCTCCATCAACCACCTGCGCATCCCCGACATCGTCATCTGCGGCCACTACGGCTGCGGCGGGATCGAGGCCCTGGAAGAGGTGAACGGCGACGACATGTACATCCCGATCTGGCTGATCAACGCCTACAAGGCGAAGGAGCGGGTGGACGAGAAGATCCGGGCGCTCCACATCGAAATTCCCCGCGAGCAGCGAATGAACCTGATCGTCGAGGAGAACGTCCGCCTCCAGCTGGAGCACCTCCAGGAATACCCCTTCGTTCGCAAGGCGATGCAGGACAAGAAGCTGAACCTGCACGGCTGGGTCTACGACATGCACAGCGGCGAGATCAAGATCGTCAAGACCCAGCGCCCCTGAACACTGTCAGCACCATTTGCCACATTCCCCCTCAACCCTCTCCTTTCTGCCCTTTGGGTAGCGGCGAGAGGGCTTCTTTCTGCAAAATTCCATTCTTCAGCCGCTTCCTTTTTTCCGCTACGGTTTCGGCGAAAAACGCTTTTCCGAATAAATATATGTTCTATAAATAACTGCCTGTTTTTTGGTATGTTATTCCTTATCAATTCTATTAAGAATCTTTTTAGTTGATTTTTTAGTAAATTGTTTTATCTTTAATTAACATGTCAACGTAACCGTACCGCATCCCCCTCAATCCAGCGTACCGCAATGGGGCACCACCTTGCCGATCCAGCTTTTTTCCCGGAGGAGGAAAGCGCATGGCAGACCGAAACGCTCTTGAGACGAGGGTTGAAGAACTCTCCAGACAACTGCAGTCCCTGACTCAGAAGGTGGAGCAGTTGGAGGCCCGGCTGGAAAGGCCGGCCGATGCATGGCCCCCTGTCGCCGCCCCGCTCCACGCCGCAGCCGCTTCTGCCCAAAATCCCGTCTTCACCGAAGTGGCCGAAGGGGTATCGGAAGAGATCCTCAGCTGGGCCGGCAAGGCCTCGCTCCTGCCCCGCCTCTCCACCCTCTGCTTTCTCCTCGTGGTGGCCCTGGTGCTCCGCACCATTACCGACAGCAATATCATAAACACCCTGCTCGGCTCGGCCCTCGGCATGGGCTATGCCGCCGCCCTGATCGCGCTGGGGTGGCACAAGTACCGCCGGGGAAGCTCGCTCGCCCCCGTGTTTGCCGCCTGCGGCGCCGTTCTGATATCGGTCATCGTGGTCGAGACCCACTCCCGTTTCCAGTCCCTCCCCCTGGTCCCGGCCTACATGACGCTGATGGCGAGCGGCGCGGCCATGACATTCATCAGCTACCGGTTCAACGTCTTTCTCCCGATCTCCCTCGGCACCCTCGGCATCTGCCTTGCCGGGGCGGCCATCGACTATCCCGACCCGTTTTTTCCCTACCTGGCCATGGTCCTCTGGACCGCCAACATCCTGGGTTTCTTTGCCGTCCGCCTCAAGCGCTGCTCGTGGCTGCGCTGGATAGTACTGGTGGTCACGATGGCGATGCTCTCCCAGTGGGGGATCAAGCTCGGCATGACTCTGCTGGGCAATGAGACTCCCCCCGCCACGCTCGCCCTGTCCTGGTTCCTGCCGGTGATTGCGGCTTTCGCCGCCACCTACGCGGGGCTAGCCCTTGCGGGCATTCTCCGGGACGGCGCCGGGCGGATAACCCGCTTCGATTTCCTTCTCCCCACAGTCAACGCGGCCTTCACCTATCCCATCGCCTACTACGTGGTGGCCGCCTGGGTGGCGAGCAGGCCCCTGCTCGGCTGGGTGGCGGTTTCCTGCTCCCTGGCCCATTTCGGGGTGGCCTTCTGGCTGGCCGGGCGCGGGACTGCCGCAGGGGCGGGTGCGAACTCCTTCCTCCTTGCCGGCGCGACCCTGCTGGCGCTGGCCCTCCCCGCGGCAAGCGGCAGCTTCCTCCTGACTCTGCCGGCTCTCGCAGCGGTGGCGTTCTTCCTCATCATCATGTCGCGCCACTGGCAGAACGGGGGGACCCGCGCCATTTCCTACCTGGTGCAACTCTATGCCGCCGGGGCAATGGCAGTTTACCTGGAGGGGAGCGGCACCGCAGCCGTCGATTTTATGACGGTCATACCGGCCGGGTTGCTGACCTTTATCAGCCTCTACCATTACCAGCTGTGCCGCCGGTTTGCTCCCCCTGCCAGTTCCACCTTCTTCGGCCGCTTCGACCGGCACGACCGGAGCGCGGCGCTGCTTCTCATGGCGGCGCTGGCCAGCGGGTTCTTCATGCTGCGGGCCGCGGTCTACCAGCTCCTGGTCATGATGCCGGGGGATATCACCAATGCATTCCGCTGCGCCCAGTCGATCCTGATCAATGTCGCCGCGGCGGGCCTCATGCTGTATGCCGTGCGCCGCCACAACAGGGAGATTCGCAACGTCGCCATCCTGGTCACCCTGATCGGCGCCGGCAAGGTCTTCCTCTACGACATGCTGGGGACCCACGGAGTGCCGCTGGTCATGAGCGTCTTCACCTTCGGCCTGGCCGCCGCCCTGGAATCGATCGCCCTGGGACGCTGGCCGCGTGCGGCTGCGGCAGGGGAGGGGGAGGGGAGCGACCGGGAACAGGCGGACGATGAGGTGCCTGCCGGGCAGCGGCAGTGACCGCCGCTGTTTTCGCCGCCGCAGTTGTATTAACCGGCAAAACTGGTAGATTTTAGTAACGCAGCGATCACCGGCGGCATAGCCACAGCACACCCAGGGAGGAAATCTGTGAAAAACCATGTCTGGCGCCCCCTCTACGTCGCACTCGCCATCGTCCTTCTGATCCTGACGGCCCGGCTGTTCCTCGTACCGGAGGACTTCGGCGTCCACGAACGGGGATACATGTACGGCTGGTACCGCAAGGGGAACGAGGCGGAGTGGCGGGCGGTCAAGGTCAAATACCGGACGGCCGCATACTGCAAGGAGTGCCACGCTAAAGAGTACGACGCCATCAAGGGGTCGCCCCACAGCCGCATCATGTGCGAGAACTGCCACGGCCCGGCCCTGGACCATCCCGACGACCCCCCCACGCTGACCATCGACCGGCACCGCTCGCTCTGCGCCAGGTGCCATGCCCTCCTCCCCTATAAGACCAGCGGCAGGTCAGACATCCGCGGCATCAACATCGAGACCCACCACCCCGAGGCGGAATGCGTCCTCTGCCACTGGCCGCACAACCCGAAAGCGGAAGGGAAAAGCCTATGATCGACCGGAGAACTTTCTGCAAGAAAAGCATGCTTCTGGTGGGGGGATTGGCCCTGCCGCTGGCCGCCTTCGAGCTGTTCGACCCGCGCAAGCTTCTGGCCGACAAGTCGGACCCGGCCAAGGAGCGCTGGGTGTTTCTGGTGGACACCGAGAAGTGCGTCGGCTGCGGTTATTGCGTCCATGCCTGCAAGGTCGAGAACGAAATACCCTATGAAGCCAACGTCACCAGGACCTGGGTGGAGCGCTACGTGGTGACCAAGGACGGCAAGTCCCATATCGATTCGCCGAAGGGGGGGCGGGACGGCTTCACCGCCGGCAGGATCGAGATCGGCGAGGGGAAACACGAGGAAATCAGGGGAGAGGATGTTAACAAGGCGTTCTTTGTCCCGAAGCTCTGCAACCAGTGCGAGAATCCCCCCTGTGTCCAGGTCTGCCCGGTGGGCGCCACCTACGCCACCGCCGACGGGGTGGTCCTGGTGGACCGCAAATGGTGCATCGGCTGCGGTTACTGCATCATGGGGTGCCCCTACGGGGTCCGCTTCTTCCACCCGGTGTACCACGTGGCGGAGAAGTGCAATTTCTGCTATCACCGGATCACCAAGGGGATGAAGACCGCCTGCGTCGACGCCTGCGCCTTCGACGCCCGGCGCATCGGCAACATCAACGACCCCGCTGACCCGGTGACGCGGATCATCGTGACCGAGCGGGTCAGCATCCTCAAGGAGGAATACGGCACCAAACCGCAGGTCTACTACCTGGGACTCTCCAAGGAGGTCAAATAGCCATGGTCCACGGAGAATTATGGACGGTCAAGGAGTACTTCGTCTACCCGAACGAATATATCTACTGGACCATCCAGATCGTCATGTACCCCTTCATGACCGGCCTGGTGGCGGGCGCCTTCGTCCTCTCCTCGCTCTACCACGTGTTCGGGGTGAAGCAGCTGAAGGGGATCGCCCGGTTCTCGCTGGTCTTCTCCTTCGCGCTCCTGCCGGTGGCGATGATGCCGCTGCTGATGCATCTGCTGCAGCCGCAGCGGGGGATCGAGGTGATGATGACCCCCCACTTCACCTCGGCCATCGCCGCCTTCGGCATCGTCTTCACCACCTACGGGATGATCGTCGCCTCGGAGCTCTGGTTCGTCTATCGCCAGCATTTCGTGGAAACCGCCCTGGAGCTGCGCCAGGCGAGTGAGCCGACCCTCGCCCTGCGACTCCGGCTGCTCCTCTTCACCGCCCTCACCCTGGGGGCCTGGGACGTGAGCGAACATGCCCTGGAAAAGGACGAACGGGCGGTGCGGGTCCTGGCGGGGGCCGGCATCCCGGTCGCCTGCTTTCTCCACGGCTACGCCGGCTTCATCTTCGGCTCGGTCAAGGCCAACGCCCTCTGGATGACCCCGCTCATGCCGGTCATCTTCATCTGCTCGGCGGTGGTCTCCGGGATCGCCCTCTGCATCATCACCTACATCGTCACCATGGAGCTGCGCAAACTCCTGGTCGCCTGGCGGCGCAAGCAGGAGCCGGGGCTCCCCTCCACCGAGGAGCTGAAGAGCGCCGAAATCCAGGTGGTCACCATCACGGCGAGGTACCTGATCATGTTCCTGGTCTTCGCCATCACCCTGGAGCTCCTCGACCTGGTCTTCCGCGGCTACACGGCGGTCAAGTCGTGGGACATCCTGAGGAGCGTCATCTACGGCAAGGACTTCGTCAGCATCTTCGTGATCCAGTACGGCCTCGGCAACCTGGTGCCGTTCATCCTCTTCCTCCTGCCGCGGCTCACCATCAGGAGGGCGGTCGCCGGCACCCTGCTAGTCCTCCTGGGGGTCTTCATGATGCGCTGGAACGTGGTGATCGGCGGCCAGGCGTTCTCCTCCTCCTTCTCCGGGTTCATGCACTATCACCTGCCGATCTGGCCCCACAGCCTGGAGACCTTCAAGGAGGGATTCTTCGGCGCGCTCACGGTGGCGGTCACCCCCTTTGTCCTGTTCTGGTTCATCAACAAGGTCCTGCCGGTCTTCAAGGAGTCGCACTGAGAAAAAAGGAAGGGGACAGGAACAAGAAAGGCGGCCATTTGGCCGCCTTTCTTGTTCCGGGGGAATAAAAGTGAAAATAGAAAATTAGACCACAAATTCTCACTGTTGTCCGGCACCCAGTTTCTGGTTTGCTTCAATTTTTCACAGAACATGCGAACCCGTTCGGTCCTGCTCTCCGGGACCGGATACTTGTCGCAAAAGTCGAGATAATACAGCAGCCACTTTTTGTATTCGGTTATACGGGCGGGGGGGATATTCCTCTTGGCAAGATGGGCGACAAACTCGGAAAAAATC
>JAMPXD010000123.1 GCA_023701365.1 Geobacteraceae bacterium | reverse complement strand
TATGTTTCATTTTCTTAGCTCCTGATGCTTTTTCCAAAACCTCTGGGCGGTTTCTATGTCTCGTTGTTGAGTCCGCTTGTCACCGCCGCATAAAAGCAGAACAACTATACCGGCATCAATCGCGTAATAGACTCGGTAACCGGGGCCATGGTCTATCTTCAGTTCCACAACACCTTCACCGACATTGCGGACCGCGCCGAAGTTGCCTGTCCTCACCCGTGTCAAGCGGGCGCGGATGCGTACCGCTGCTATTTGGTCACGCAAACCCTGAAGCCATTCCCTGAATGGTTTGTTCCCGTGTTCGTCGGTGTAATAGGCTATTCGGAATGGCTCTGTTTGCATTATCGATATTGTAATTTATATCTTACAACAAGTCAATAGATTAACGAAGTTCCCAACCAGGGTTACGACCCGTCCGAAAACCTGGCGGGTCAAACCCAGCCCCGTTTCGCGCCAAGAAAGAACGGCGTATCTAGCAGGGTGAAAGTCCCTGAAGCAGAAGATACCAACGTCCCCATGGCCGATACCATGGCCGATGTTTATTATTACACTTCCGGCTTTGATAGCAGGCTGAAAAAAAATGACCGGCACGTAAGCAACATGCCGGTCATTCCGTGCACCCCCGTTGCCAGGGATGGTCAGGCCGCACGGGCAAGTCTCGGTCTTTCAGCACGCCCTTCAAGGAATTCCTTGACGAACCGTACTTCGATGCCGTACGGCGAGTGGGCCTTCATGATCTCCATTGCGCCGTCGTAGGTCTCGCTGCGGGCCCAATCCTGCTGTAACTCGAACAGGAACTGCAGGGATGTGATGGGAACCGCACCGGCCTGTTCCAGCCGCTCCACTGCCCGTTCGTGAGCTTCAACGGTGATGTCGCCGCAGGCATCGGTGGGGACGTATACCTCATAACCGGCCTGGAGCAGTTCGAGTGCCGGGAAGAGCACGCATGCTTCGGTCCAGAGACCGGCCACCACTATTTTCTTACGGTCGGCCTTCTCTACCGCTTTCTTGAAGTTCGGATCGAGCCATGCGTTGATGGCTGTCCGGTCAATCGGTTCCTGACCGGAGAAAATGGCGGTGATTTCCGGGATCAGCGGGCCGCTGAAGCTTTCTGCCGCCACCGTCGAGAGGATTGTCGGCACCTTGAAGAGCCTGGCGGTTTTGGCGATGATCTGGATGTTCTGGACAATGGTGGTACGGTCGTGGGAGTTGATCCCCGAGAACATTGCCGGCTGGTAGTCGATCAGCGCCACTGCGCAACTGGCAGGATTCAGCATGCTGTAAAATGTCCTTGCTGCCATGATCAACACCTCCTTAAGGACTACTTTTCAGGTTATGCTGGTGTAACTTTATTATATCACACCCAGCCGGCTAATGAGCCCGGAAATAGTGGGGCGCGGAAAGGCTCTTGTCTCTCGCCGTTCGCTCCGCTCTCTCAATACGCAAAGGCGCAAAGGAAAGCTGCCGTTGCTAATATCTATTGAGATGAACCATAAAATGTGGTATAAGAGTACCAAAATATCATAATGCAGCGAACAGGGTGGGAAAATGAAATTTACCGGAACCGATTCTTACATTGCAACCGATGATCTGATGCTGGCCGTGAATTCAGCCATGGTTCTGGGACGCCCCCTGCTGGTCAAGGGGGAGCCCGGCACCGGCAAGACCATGCTGGCCGAGGAGGTTGCCAGGGCCTTGGGGAAACCGCTGTTCCAGTGGCATATAAAGTCCACCACCAAGGCCCAGCAGGGGCTGTACGAGTACGATGCGGTCTCGCGCCTGCGCGACTCCCAGCTGGGTGACCCGCGGGTCCATGATATCGCCAACTACATCATCAAGGGGAAGCTGTGGGAGGCCTTCGAGCTGGACAGCCAGGCGGTGCTGCTGATCGACGAGGTGGACAAGGCCGACATCGAGTTCCCCAATGACCTCCTGCGCGAACTGGACCGGATGGAGTTCTACGTCTACGAGACGCGGCAGCTGGTGCAGGCGAAAAACCGGCCCATTATCATCATCACCAGCAATAACGAAAAGGAGCTCCCCGACGCCTTCCTGCGCCGCTGCTTTTTTCACTACATCCGCTTTCCCGACCGGGAAACCCTGGAGCAGATCGTCAACGTCCACTATCCGGACATCAAGTCATCGCTGGTGAAGGAGGCGCTGGAGGTCTTTTTCGGGGTCCGGGAAATTCCCGGGCTGAAGAAGAAACCGTCCACCTCCGAACTGCTCGACTGGCTGAAGGTTCTGGTTTCGGAGCAGATTGCTCCCGAGTTCCTGAGAGGCAGCCGCAAGGAGAGGCAGATCCCCCCCTTGCACGGGGCATTGCTCAAAAACGAGCAGGACGTGCAGCTCTTTGAGATGCCGAGAAGACGCACCGGATCAGGATATTAACTACGACCATGCTGATTGATTTCTTTCTCCGCCTGAAGAGCGCCAGGATTCCCGTCACCATCATGGAATTCCTCACCCTGCTGGAGGCCCTGGAGCGGCAACTGGCCTTCGGCAGCGTCGAGGAGTTCTATTATCTCGCCAGGCTCTGCCTGGTGAAGGACGAAAGCAATTTCGACAAGTTCGACCGGGTGTTCATGGCATATTTCCAGGGGGTCATCGACCCGCTGGAGGAGTTGACCGGGGAGATCCCCGAGGAGTGGCTGCGCAAGCTGACGGAGCGCTTCCTTACCGAGGAGGAAAAGCAGCAGATCAAGGCCCTGGGCGGTCTCGACAAGCTGCTGGAAACCTTGAAGAAACGGCTGGAGGAGCAGAAGGAGCGGCACCAGGGGGGGAGCAAGTGGATCGGCACCGGCGGCACCTCGCCCTTCGGCGCCTATGGCTACAACCCGGAGGGGATCAGGATCGGCCAGGACGGTTCGCGCCACCGCAGGGCGGTCAAGGTCTGGGACAAGAGGGAATTCCGGGACCTGGACGATTCGGTCGAGCTGGGCACCCGCAACATCAAGGTGGCCCTGCGCCGTCTCCGCAATTTCGCCCGGGAAGGGGCGGCTGAGGAGCTGGATCTTCCCGGCACGATCAGGGCAACCGCCGGCAACGCCGGCTGCCTGGATCTGCGGATGGTGCCGGAGCGGCATAACAAGGTGAAGGTGCTCTTGTTCCTTGATGTCGGCGGCTCCATGGACCCGCATGTGGCGCTGTGCGAGCAGCTTTTTTCGGCGGCCAGGAGCGAGTTCAAGCACCTGGAGTATTTCTATTTTCACAACTTCGTCTATGAACGGGTCTGGCGCGAAAACGGGCGCCGCTGGGACCGGCAGATGCCCACCCTCGATGTGATCCACCAGTTCGGGCCCGATTACAAGCTGATCTTTGTCGGCGACGCCGCCATGGGTCCCTACGAAATCCAGTTTGTCGGCGGCAGCGTCGAGCATCACAACCCGGAACCGGGGGCGGTATGGCTGCGGCGGCTGCTCGACCAGTACCACCAGGCCGTCTGGCTGAACCCTGGAGCGGAGCGGGAATGGCCCTATACGACCTCGGTCCAGATGGTCCGGCAGTTGATGGGGGATCAGATGTACCCCCTGACCTCCGCCGGGCTGGACCGGGCGATCCATTATCTGGGCAAATAGGCACGCACCCGGCCTTTCGCCGCATCCGCCCGGCAGAGACGCCGCATTGCAGGTCAGTCGCGGAACCAACAAAATGGATTGGAGGACGAACAATGGCCAACGACAAGAGAATACTGATCATCAATCCCGGTTCGACATCGACAAAAGTCGGCATCTTTGCCGCCGGGGAAATGAGGGTGAACGTCTCGGTAAGACATGACGACGAAGAATTGAGAAAGTTCCCGACCATATGGGACCAGTACGATTTCCGGAAAGAGGCCATCCTCAAGGTGCTGGCAGACAACGATCTCGGCCTGGAAGACATGGATGCCATCGCCTGTCGCGGGGGTAATGTCAAGCCTCTGCCAGGGGGCATCTACCGGGTGTGCCCGAAGATGATCGCCGACATGAAAAGCGGCAAATATGGCGGCCATCCGATCAACGTGGGTGGACTGGTCGCCTTCGACCTGGGCAACCAGTACGGCATACCGGTGCTGACCGCCGATCCACCCATGACCGACGAGCTGTGCACTTCCGCCAGGTATTCGGGGATTCCCCAGATTGCCCGGCAAAGCAGCTTCCATGCCTTGAACCAGAAGGCCACCGGCCGGAAGGTGGCTGCCGGGCTTGGCAGGAAGTACGATGAAGTCAACCTGATCGTCGTCCATCTGGGGGGAGGAATCTCGGTGGGGGCCCACCGGAAGGGGAAAATCATCGATGTCAACAATGCCCTGGATGGCGACGGGGCCTTCTCTCCCGAGCGGGCGGGCACTTTGCCGGCGGGGGACCTGGTCAGGATCTGTTTCAGCGGTGAGTACAGCAGGGAGCAGATGCTGAAACTGCTGACCGGCTGCGGTGGCTTGTATGCCTACCTGGGAACGACCAGCGGCATCGAGGTCGAGAAGAGGATCGCCGCGGGGGACGAGAAGGCAGCCGAAGTGTACGAAGCTATGGCCTACCAGGTGGCCAAGGAGATCGGCTCCTGCGCCGCGGTCCTCGAAGGACGCGTCGACGCCATCGCCCTCACGGGCAGCCTGGTCTATTCGAAGGTTCTGCTCGACAGCATCATGCGGAAAATTGCGTTCATCGCCCCCATCCATCTGAACCCCGGGGAAAACGAGATGGAAGCGCTGGCGGATGCGGCAATGAGATTCTTCAACAAGGAAGAGGAACTGTCCGTCTACGAGTGAAGGCGAAAGCGGACATCAGGTCTCGCCGCAATTTACTTCTTGACCGATGATGATCTGCCGGTCACCATCCCCGATGGGGAGCGGCAGGTCGTCACGGCACCTCCCGCAGAATACTACATCTTGATGAACTCCTTTCCCCATTCGTACATCAGATCGAGCACCGGGTTGACGCTTCGCCCCTTTTCCGTGAAGGAGTACTCCACCTTCGGCGGGACCTGGGGGTAGACCTCCCGGTGAATCAGCCCGTCCTCCTCCAGCTCCCGCAATTGCTGGGTCAGCATCTTCCGGGTCGTTTCCGGGAACCTGCGCTGCAGTTCGGAGAAGCGCATGGTCCTCCTCTTCAGGTGCCAGAGGATGGCCGGCTTCCACTTCCCGCCTATGATCGCCAGTGTGACCTCAACCGAACAGCTGTACTCCTTCCCCCGATACAGCAGCTTTTCCCTGACCTGTTGTTGTTCGTCCATCTTCGTCTCCTTGTCGGCCATAGGTATCTTAAAGGGTACTACGTATAATAAAAGTGCGTACTGGACAAATTATTGCCTAGGCTTTTATATATCACATAGCTGACAATCGCGTCAAACGGTAACAGGTAAACCTGAAAAGGTGGGAAAGGGGTGCACGATGCATGGCGAACCATTCGGGTACGAAAAGCCCGCGTCGTTGAGGGAGTTCGAGTCCCTCTTCGCGGAGCGGGGGGAGGATGCCAAGATCCTGGCCGGGGGGACCGACCTCTTTGTGCTGATCAAGGAGCGGCTGCTGGCGCCGAGACTCCTAATCGACATCTCGGACCTCCCCGAGCTGCGGGGGATCTCCTATGATCCAGGGGAGGGGCTGACCATCATGGCCGGCACCAAGGTGGCCGAGATCGAGCGCAGCGCGCTGGTCAGGGAGCACGCGCCGGCACTCGCCTTTGCCGCGGCGAACCTCGGCTCCAACCAGGTGCGCTGGATGGCGACCATGGCGGGCAATGTCTGCCATGCCTCTCCGGCGGCGGAGACCCCGCCGGTGCTGCTGGCGCACGGGTGCGAGCTGGTGATCGGCACGCCGGGCGGGGAAAGGACCCTGCCGATCAGCGAGTTCTTTCTCGCCTACCGCAAGACCGCCCTGCAGGCCGGCGAGTACCTCAAGGCCTTCCGCCTCCCGCCTCTGCCGGCGCGCTCCGCCGTCGCCTACCAGCTCCGGGGACTGAGAAGGGCGATGGAGATCGACATGCTCAACATGGGGATCTACCTGGAGCTGGCCGCGGACGGCGTCACGGTGAGCGATATCCGCCTGGCCATGGGGTCGGTCGGGCCCGTCACCTACCGGGCCAGGGGGACCGAGCAGAGACTGAAAGGGATGCGGCTCGGTGAGGAGTTCATGGCCGCGGCCGGCGCGGGCGTGGCGGAGGAGGCGACCCCCATCGATGATATGCGCGCCTCGGCCGCATACCGGAACCGGGTGATCGGGGTGCTGGCCCGGCGCGGCCTGGAGCAGTGCCTGGAACAGATCGGGAAGGGGAGGGGGGAAGCATGAAAAAGCTGCTGACGCTGGAAATAAATGGTGAAAGATTCGATGTGGCGGTCTCTCCCGCCACCTTCCTGGTCGACGTGATCCGGGAGACCGTCGGGCTCACCGGCACCAAGAAGGGGTGCGGCATCGGCGACTGCGGCGCCTGCACCGTGCTGATCGACGGCCGGCCGACCCTGTCGTGCCTCACCCTGGCGGTCGCCTGCACCGGCAAGTCGATCACTACCATCGAGGGGCTGAGCAGGGGGACGGAGCTCCACCCGGTGCAGCAGGCGTTCATCGACAAGGGGGCGATCCAGTGCGGCTACTGCACGCCGGGGATGATCCTCTCTTCCACGGCGCTTCTGGCCGAGAACCCCTCCCCCAGCGAGGAGGAGATAAAGCACGGCCTTGCCGGCAACCTCTGCCGCTGCACCGGGTACGTCAAGATAATCGAAGCCGTCAAGCACGCAGCCGAGACAATGGCGAAGGAGGCGAAGTGATGAATCAGCGCAAATTCTCCATCATCGGCACCGACAAGGTCCGCAAAGAAGCCCCGGCCAAGGCGCGCGGCGAGGCGATCTACACCGACGACATCAAGCTGCCGCGCATGCTGATCGGCAAGATCAAGCATTCGGACTGCGCACACGCGCGCATCATCTCCATCGACACGAGCGAGGCGGAGAAGCTCCCCGGCGTCAAGGCGGTGCTGGTGGGCAGCGAGGCCCCCAACAAGTACGGCATCGTCCCCCAGGCCCCCACGGAAACAGCCCTCGCCATCGGCAAGGTGCGCTTCCACGGCGAGCCGGTCGCCGCCGTGGCCGCAGTCGACGAGGCTACGGCGGACAGGGCGCTCGACCTGATCAAGATCGAGTACGAGCTGCTCCCCGTCTACATCGACCCGCATGCCGCCATGGCGAAGGACGCGGTGCCGCTCCACGAGGACAACAAGTACGGCAACATCGCCTACATGGCGAAGCAGGACTTCGGCGACGTGGACAAGGCGCTTGCCGAATCCCACCGCGTGCTGGAAAAGACCTTCAAGACCAGCTACGTGAACCATGTGTTCATGGAGCCCCACTCCTGCGTGGCGCGTTTCGACGACAACGGCGACCTGATGATGTGGTCCTCGACGCAGGTGCCCCACTACCTGCACACCATGGCCTCCCAGGTCCTCGACATGCCGATGTCCAAGATCCAGGTCACCGTGCCCACCGTGGGCGGCGGCTTCGGCGGCAAGGGGGAGGCCTCGAACAACGAGCTGGTCGCCGCGCTGCTGTCCCGCAAGTCGCTGCGCCCGGTCAAGGTCACCTACTCCCGCAAGGAGGTCTTCTTCCAGCACCGTGGCCGCCACCCCATCGAGATGAAGATCAGGATGGGCGTGGACAGGGAGGGCTACCTCACCGCCATCGACTACGACGGCATCATGGACGGCGGCGCCTACGGCGCCTGGGGCATCATCATCCTCTTCTACACCGCCGCCATGCTTCACCTGCCCTACAAGATCACCAACGTGCGCTTCAATGCCAAGCGCATCTACACCAACAAGCCCACCTGCGGCCCGATGCGCGGCCTGGGCGGGGTGCAGCCGCGCTTCGCCCTGGAATCGATGATGGACGATCTGGCGATCATGCTGGGCATGTCGCCCTACGAGCTGAAGCTTAAAAACGCCATCGACGGCAAGCACGACACGGTGAGCGGCGTGCACGTACGCCATTCCGAGTACAAGAAGTGCCTCACCGAGGTCGTCAACCGCTCCGGCTACCTGGAAAAGCACCAGAAGCTCCCCTTCGGGCGCGGCGTGGGGCTGGCGGGGGGCTACTACATCTCGGGCACCGCCTACACGCTTTACATGAGCTACAAGCCGCACTCCTCGGCGCTCATAAGGCTCGACACCGAAAGCGGCGTGACGCTGCAGTGCGGCGCGACCGACATCGGCCAGGGCTCCAACATGGTCCTCGCCATGATGTGCGCGGAGAAGCTGGGTCTCCCCTACGAATCGGTCCACGTCATCAGCGGCGACACCAAAAACGCCCCCTTCGACCTCGGCTCCTTCGCCAGTCGCGTCACAGTGGCGGCGGGAGCGGCGGTGTGCGAGGCAGCCGACAAGCTGCTAGCCCAGCTGCTGCCCGTGGCGGCGGTCCACATCGGCTGCCGCGCGGATCAGCTGCTGGCCGGCAACGGCGAGATTTACTCGAAGTTCGAGAAGGAACTCCGCATGCCCTTCTGGGACGCGGTCGAGAAGTACATCGACGCATTCGGCCCGCTGACCGCGACCGGCTCCTACACGCCGCCGCGCCGCACCGGCGAATTCAAGGGGGGCAACGTCGGCCACTCCCCCACCTACGGCTTCACCGCCCACGTGGCGGAGGTCGAGGTGGACACCGAGACCGGCGAGGTCAAGGTCGTGGGGTACAACGAGGCGGGCGACTGCGGCCAGCCGATCAACCCCCTCTCGGTCGAGGGACAGGTCGAAGGCTCCATCGTCATGGCGATGGGTCAGGCGCTCTACGAGGAGATCAGGCTCGCCCCGGACGGCAGGATAATCAACCCGAACCTGCACGACTACAAGGTGCCGACGATGCGGGACATTCCCCACATCAAGACCTACGCGGTCGACTCCTACGATCCCGACTCCCCCTTCGGCGCGAAGGAGGCGGGCGAAGGCCCGATCCAGCCGACCATCCCGGCCATTCTGAATGCAGTTTACGACGCTATCGGGGTGCGGTTCACCGAGCTGCCGCTCACACCGGAAAAGGTGCTGCAGGCACTGGAGGAAAAGAAACGACAGGAGGGACTAAGCTGATGGCCGAAACCAGGACAGTAATGGAGCTTGTCAACGACCCCGCAAGGATCGGCGTGGTCGCCACCGCCGACCGGGAGGGGCGCCCCAACGTGGCGGTGTTCGGTTCCGCCCATATGCCGGACGAACTGACCCTGGTGCTGGCGCTGGGTGATACCCGCACCGCCCAGAACCTGCTGGAGACCGGCAGGGCGGTCTTCATGAGCGTGCTCCCCCATGAAGACCCGATGAAGACCCATGGGTGCCGGGTCTACCTCAAGGTGCGCGCCATGGAGGACGAGGGTCCCAACCTGGAGGCGGCCAAGGCGCGGGTCGCCGCGATCTCCAATGAAAAGGCGGCGGCCATGATCAGGTACTCGGTCTGCTTCGATATCGAGTCCACCCGCCCGCTTATCGACTGGAGCCCGAGGTAAGGCAAAACCTGAAAGACTATCTCACGCAAAGACGCAAAGGACCCAAAGGGCCTAAACCGCAAAGAAAGGCAAAACCATAGAACCTTTTTCGGGTTTAAGATCAAAACAATAAAAGCTTCGTGTTTGATTTTCTTTGCGTCTTTGCGGCTTTGCGTGAGATAGCTTATAAAGGTTCTTCTTGGTTTTCCTGTGTTTTCCTCTGTGTCCTGTGGCTAATTGCTTTTCGCTTTCCTGATCGCTACGTTCCGCTTGTCTCAAGCACATGAAGAAGTTCCTCTGCGCCACTTCACGCCTCCAAATCCCACGAAAAAAATTTTCCTTGACGATAATAGCATTGTGGTACAAAAATACTACAATGTGGCGCGCGCCTTCGCCTGGTTATCATTTCACTCTATGAAATGCAATTTTACCTAATAAAAATAGCTTGACGATAAAATGGTATTGTGGTACATAATTACTAAATAACCTTTTTTGTCACGATAACGGGCTTTGGTATCAGGGAGGCACACATGGGGAAAGCGAAAAGAATACTGGTAATCAATCTTGGTTCGACTTCGACAAAAGTGGCTGTGTCTGAATCCGGCAAGATGCTGTTCACCGAGTCGGTCAATCACCCTGCCGATGAGCTGAAGCAGTACAAGACGATCATCGATCAGTATGAATTAAGGAAAGGTACCATCCTTGGCGTGTTGGCCAAAAATGGTGTATCGTTAGATGAGGTCAACGGGATCGCGAGCCGGGGGGGGAACATGAAGCCTATCCCGGGAGGCATTTACGAGATATGCCCCGCGATGATCGAGGACATGAAGAGCGGCAAATACGGCCAGCATCCCAACATGTGCGGCGGCATCGTGGCGTATAACCTGGGGAAGGAACTGAATATCCCGGCGCTCACGGTCGACCCCCCCACAGTGGATGAAATGTGCGGCTCCGCCTGTTATTCGGGCATCCCGCAGATCAAGAGGCAGAGCAGTTTCCATGCCCTGAACCAGAAGGCAACCGCCAGAAAGATTGCCGCCAGGCTGGGCAAGAATTATGAGGATGTCAACCTGATCGTCGCCCACCTTGGCGGCGGGATCTCTGTGGGGGCGCATCACAAGGGGAAGGTGGTGGACGTGAACAACGCCCTGGACGGTGACGGTCCCTTTTCTCCCGAGCGCGCCGGCACCCTGCCGGCAGGAGACCTGGTCAAGCTCTGCTTCAGCGGCGGCTATACCAGGGAGGAGGTCCTGAAGCTCGTCCAGGGGGGGGGCGGCCTGGTTGCCTATCTGGGAACGACGAGCGGTCTTGAAATAGAGAAGCGGATCTCCGAAGGGGATGCTGTTGCCGCAGAGGTCTTCGAGGCCATGTCCTATCAGATAGCCAAGGAGATCGGCGCCTGCGCGGCCGTGCTCGAGGGGCGTGTGGATGCGATTGCCCTTACCGGCAGCCTGGCCTACTCCAAGAGAGTCACTGACAGTCTGAAGGAAAAGGTTTCCTTCATCGCCCCGGTCCTGCTGGATCCGGGCGAGAACGAGATGGAGGCACTGGCGGCCGGGGCGATGCGCTATTTCAGCGGCGAGGAGCAGCTGGCAATTTACTGAGAGGGGAATATCGATGATCAATAACTTTGACGAACTGATTGCTGCCGTACAGGAAAAGCCGAAGAAAAGGGTCGCCATTGCCGCTCCCGAGGGGACAACCGTCATAAAGCTCGTCAAGCAGGCGATGGAAGCGAACCTTGCCGAATTCGTCCTGGTCGGCGACGAGGAAAAGATAAGGAGCATGTCCGCCGAGGCCGGACTGGATCAGAAGCGCATCAGCATCGTCAACAAGCCGGACCAGAAGGAGGCCGCGGAAGAGGCCGTCAGGCTGGTCGTCACAGGGAGCGCCAGTGCCATCATGAAGGGGAATCTCCCGACCGCGACCTTCATGAGGGCTATCCTGGACAAGCAGAAAGGGCTGAACGACAACAAGGTCATCAGTGAGCTCACCATCTTTGAAAACATGGGGGGAGCGTCAGGAGAAGGGTTCCTCGTCCTGACCGATTGCGCCATCAACGTCCAGCCGACCCTGGATGAAAAGCGG
>JAMPXD010000122.1 GCA_023701365.1 Geobacteraceae bacterium | reverse complement strand
GGCAATCTCTGGTACAATCTGGCTCATAGCGTCGCCTTTCTGTGCTAGTGGATTTGTTGGGGAACAAAGCCATTTTAACCCAGATTGCGACGCTATACTATTAATAATTACAGCATGTTACACATTTCCTCCAAGTGCGAAAGTTGAGTCATGTGACACCACAGAACCGAATCGAAGAACTTCAAGGGTTTCAAGGATGGATGGATTTCGCGAATAGTATCCAGGGAAATCCTTACGTAACCAGAGCGCAGGTGATAACCCAAAACTATATTTGCTTCGTCTACCTTGGTGACGCTCTTTTCAAACACCTGAAGGCAGTTTTACCACCGCCGCTTGTAACAGGGCGTTGTTGCCGCTTTTTGCTAAATAATCCTATTCGTGCTTTTAGAAATGCTGTTGCTCATTCCAACTGGCGTTACAAAAGAGATTTTTCAGGACTAGAGTTTTGGGCTAGGAAAGGCTCTGGACCAGATGAACCGCTTGAGCGTTTTGAGGTCTTACAAGATGAGCTCACATATTGGCAGTCGTTATCAAGATGTGTTGGATATGCCGCTTATATGGCCCTATCGGAAGTAACTGCTAACATGCCACTGGAGCCGATTCGCTGACGCTCCCGGCTCAGCGGCAACCCGTTCGTGAGATATGGAAATGAACAACGAAATGCCAAAATATTCTGATGCCATTGTGACTTCAAAATTGGGAGTCAATTTCGTGAAAACAGTCGTTGACTCGGCCGGCTGTATTTTCCATCGGATCGATCAAGAGAATGATTTAGGCATAGATGCGATCATTGAATTAGTGAAGGACGGCGTACCCTTGAACAAGCAGTTCGCTGTTCAGATCAAGTCTGGGCAATCGTTTTACAATGGGCACTCGAATCAATGTCTGATCCCAGTAGATACGCATTTTAACTATTGGGCCAACTACCCCCTGCCAGTTTACGGCATTGTATATATCCCTTCCCTAAATTCAGCCAACTGGGTAAACATCAAGAATTATCTGAAGCGGACCGGGGACTGTGCAACAATAAGATTCGATAGAACAAAGGCAAACCTTTTCGACAACCAAGATTTTGCAAAGGTCTTTTTGCCCGGGATTCTTAACGAGATACCGAAGCTCTCTTTTCAGGAAGCCAGATTACTATTCCATTCTGCCGACCCTTCGGAAAATTACCTTGGGTTGCTGGTTCTGTTTCATGCTGCCCCTAACGCATTGGAGACTTGGGATTCGTTTATCGACTTTTTCAGAACCAAGGCACGTTCGGAAATCCCACAAGGGCTGATCTACTATCTTGCACACATCCCTTGGCACCCAGACATCTGGTATCGTGGCGAACGAATCAGCCGTGATACGGAGGCTCATGTTCTCAAGCGGTTTGAGGAGTTTGACAGGCACGACATTGCCAAGCTTCTTAGCTTTATCGATGAGGAAATTGGGATTTCACGTGGTTCTATAGGCCAGTCCGTTGAAGCCATTATCTCATCTCTTGCGAACCGTGATCGACTGCTGCTCGAAATCATCGAAGATGCCACCTTACCGATGTTTTCGAGAGAATGTGCGGCTCTGATATACGCTTACCACAACAGGAAAGCCGCTCTACCAGTAATATGTAAGTTGTCGGGCGAAGGCTCATGGTATGCGGGGGAACTGGAGTCATATTTAAAGGAAAACGGCTGGGTAGATCCGTATGCTTAGTTTCACCGAACCACCGGGGAACCAATGGGGACGGGGAACCAATGGGGACGGGGGAACTTATGCGGTCATGTTTGACATTTGAAGATTTGCAAGGGCGAAGATTTGCAAGGGGGAACGTTTAAAAGTCAAACATGACCCGCTGAATTCCCCTAGGTAGCAAGAAAGGAGCAAGAGATGTGCGTGTTCCGGTTAATGAAATGGTCGGTTCGAGTTTTTCTTCTGGCGGGTGCGGCGCTTATCTGCGGCTGCCCATTGCCGAAGCAGGTGACGATGGAGGGTAGTTCGCTCGCATGGTTTTCTCCCGGCTCTGTCGACGTGCATGATCGGCAGATCATTCTCTTAGGGGGGCAACAGCTGGAGCTGTTTGAGCTTACCCTCACCGGCTCGAACCTTTCCGATTCCGCCAAGGTCAAACTCCTCGACGCCGCTGGGACCCTTCTTCCCGATGAGTTACAGCTCAGGACCGATGGCGAGAAGCGGACTATCAGCATCCCCTCGGATGCCGTAATCTTCTCGTTCGATCACGAAGGGAGCGGAGGGCCTGCCAATATAAATGTCCACAGGGTGGTATTCCAACCCTCGGGTGCGCTCCCGGCGCCGGAGACGGAGCGGCAGCGCAAGATGAAATCATTCCCCCTCCGGGCTTACGAGCCGGTGCATATTCTCTTCCCCTCCCCGGCGACGGACCCGATGTCCTACTCCTTCACCTACAATCGGGAGGATGCTCTGGGAGAAGGGGATTTCGACCTTATCGTCGAAGGACCCGCCACAGTCCGCGCCTTCCGGGAATCCGACACCTTCTTCGCCGACAACGGCAGGGCGCTGGCAACGGCAGACGGCACTTCAGGAGGATTCGCATCAATCCGGCTGGATGGGGATAAATTTCCACTGCTGCTCCGGGTCTCAAACGACCGCGGTACTGGAGGTCACGTCCGGTTGTACATCGGAAAACCCCTAAGGCGGCTCCGGGTAACCCTGGACCTAATCGGCAGGCTCAGCGACTACGGCGGGAATATCGACGAGGTGCGACAGGATTTGCTAGATACTGTGGACACTGCCAACTACTACCTCTATATGGCGACGGCGGGAAGGGTCCGAATCGATGGACTTACCGCAAGAATCCGCCTTCTACCTCCACCGCCGAGTGATCTCCCCGATGGCGTGGTCAATGATCCCGATCAAGGGGCTGCCTCCACGACCAACCTCCCGGGGCGGCCCATGCGGTTCCCCATGACGTGGTGGGAAGACTCCGCGCTTAGCCGGGGGAAGACGTTGGCCCACGAACTCCTGCACCAGCGGTTCAACCTGCCGGATGAATACGCCAAGCTGCCAGGACAGCCTGCCATATGCCCCAACACGATGATGGGAGATGGCCTGATCGGGGGAGAACTCTGCTGGTCGCGGACTCATCGCAGGAAGAATCCGGACGTTGCACCGGTTACCCTTTCTGCACAATCCGGCTGGGGGCAAATGGCCCAGGTGCTCGGCATCCCCGAACCGACGCATTCCCCTCCGGAGGTCCTCCAGAATGGACAGGGGAGGTTTCCTTTTCCTGTGGACCTTCAGGTGTTTGAAGTCCAACCCCCGTCTCCAGACGACGTGGCCGATACGATTGTGGACGGCATATTGGACGCCGTAGACGGTATTCGATGACGGAGGCGGAGAAGGGACGCTCTGCTAAAGTTGGACCAAGGAGATCGAAATGATAGGGCGTTTGGGCGTTTTCGGTTTCGTATCGGTTCTCGTCGCCTGCTCGGCCTTGGCAGCGGAGCCTCAGCAAAGGCCGGTAATACAGAGAGCCGAGGGTGCCCATTTTCATTACGTGGGCGAATTGGTTTTGGATGGAGTCTATTCGTATTACGGTCAGAAAGATGAAGTTATTGGCGATCAGTTTTGCTTCTATCCAGCAAGGGAATTCGCTGGATTTATTCCACGAGAAAGGAACGATCATCGGGATGCATGGTTTTGTTTCAGAAACGCATCAAAGGCAAAAGCCATGTTTGCCATAGATACCCGCCTTTTTGACGATCCGACTGTATGTTCAGTAAATGGTGCTGCGACGGTGAAAATCAACAATTACATGGTAGACCAGACTGAAGGCGACGTAAACGATCTGGCAGACCTCGTGGAAGTGACAAAGAAGTCACGGGCAAGCATAAGACGGCGTTCGGGTAATAACGGCGAATGCCGCTAGCTGTGGTCCAACAAGAGCGTTTTTCACCGCTAAGGCTCGAAATCGTTGTGCGTATGGAAAGTCGCCGCCGCGTCGGCAAAGAAATACAAGGAGTTCCACCATGAGAAAACAGGAGCATTTCCGCATCGTCGCCGTGCAGGCCGAAAAGCCCCATCGCCTGCGCCTCACCTTCGGCGACGGCGCGACCTTGAATGTCGATCTCGCCGCGGTCATCGAGCGCATTCCGGCCCTTGCCCCCCTGAAAGACCCGCGGCTGTTCGCCAAGGCCCGCGTCGGCGAATGGGGGTGGACGGTGGACTGGATGGCGGGAGAGCTGGAGATGGCCGGCGACAACCTGCGCGCCGAGGCGGTGGAGCAGGGCGGGGGGATCTCGCATGAGCGGATCTGGGAATGGATGTACCGCAACGGCCTCACCCTGGACACCGCCGCGCAGGCCCTCGGCATCAGCCGGCGCATGCTCGCCTATTACCGGAGCGGGCAAAAGCCGATCCCCCGCCATATCTGGCTTGCCTGCGTCGGGTGGGAGGCCGAAAGGCACAAGGCGGCCTGATTCAGGAACGAGAATTCCGCACAGGAGACAATAACCCATGGGACATCTGGTCGGCAAGGACATCTATCGCAGGCTGGGCAAGAAGGTAGACAACCTGACGCTGCGGGCGCCGTGGAACGATACCCTTCATGCCATCCTCAAGGAACTCTATTCCCCGGAAGAGGCGGAGCTGGTGGTCAGGATGCCTTACGGCATGTCCACCTTGGCGCGGCTGCAACGGCTGATGAACATGCCGGAGGGGACCCTGCTGCCGCTCTTGGAGGGGATGTGCGACAAGGGACTGGTGATCGACCTGCTGGCGGATGGAGAGATGCACTACGCGCCTGCTCCGATTGTCATCGGTTTTTTCGAATTCACCATGATGCGCACCGGCAGAGCCGGGCTGAAGGAGCTCGCCCGCCTGTTCCACGAGTACATGCTGGAAAATCCCGCGTTCCAGGCCGCAAACATGGGCAAAGGGGAGCAGGTCTCGGTGATGCGGGCAATCCCCCATCAGGAGGCGCTTGGCGACGAGTACACCGAGGTGCTCGATTACGAGCGGGCCGGGGAATTGATCGACCGGGCCGAGATCTTTGCGGTGGGAACCTGCAGTTGCCGCCACGAAATGCTCCACCTCGGCCACCCTCCCTGCCGGGTGCCGCTGGAGTCCTGCACCTCCTTCGGCCATGCGGCGCAGTACCTGCTGCGGCACAACCTGGCGCGGGAGATTTCCCGGGAGGAGATGAGGGAGCTGTTCGGCCGCTCCCGCGAGCTGGGGCTGGTCTTCTGCGCGGACAACGTCAAGAGAAACATCTCGTTCGTCTGCCACTGCTGCGGCTGCTGCTGCAACGCCCTGAAGGGGATCAGCATGTATGGCTACGAGAACAGCGTGGTGTCGTCGTCGTTCCAGGTGGAACTGGTTGCCGCCAGCTGCAACGGCTGCGGCAAATGCGCCGCCGCCTGCCCGGTGGGGGCGCTCGTCATGCCGCCGCAGGGGGAAACAACGCGCCTGCCGCTGGTCAACCACAAATTCTGCCTCGGCTGCGGCGTCTGCGCCCTCGCCTGCCGGACGGCCGGCTGCACGATGGTCAAGCGGCCACGGCGGGTGCTTACCCCGGAAACCACCTTCGAGCGGATCATCCTGCAGACCCTGGATCACGGCACCCTGCAGAACCAGCTGTTCGACGACCCGGCGCGCCTCAGCCACCGTTTCCTGCGCGGCGTGGTGGGCGGTTTCCTGCGGCTCCCGCCGGTCAAGCGGGCGCTCATGGGCGAAACGCTCCGTTCCCGGTTCCTCTCGGCGCTGAAATCCGGCGCCGTCAGGGATGGCAAGGGATGGGCGACGGAGCTGTGACCAATCCCGCAATCAATTAGCACTTCGGCTGAAACGGACAGCGGGGGAGGGCCGGCTCACTTTGCTTCCGTCGGGAACCCGGCCTGCTCCCACTCGTTCCACCCCCCCTTGAGGGCGTAGACCCGGGTGAAGCCCAGCTCCATCAACTTCAGCGCCAAACTGGCGCTGGTCGCCTCGTTAGTTCAGGCGCAGTAGAGGATGAGCTCCTTGTCCTTCAGGTACTTGCCGGCCCACTTCTCGACCTCCGCGGGCTCCTCCCGGACGGCCCCGGCGATCTTGTGATCGCTCTTGTTCCAGTCTCTCCCGGCCCGGACGTCGAGAACAACCGCCTGCTTGTTCTCGAGAGCCGCCCTGGCATCTTCCTTGGAGATCCGGGGCGCCTCCGCGCCGAAGGCGACTGCGGTCGCCAGGAGCACCACCGCCAGGGCGGCCAGGGCCGTAAGCCATCGTCTCGTTTTCATGGTTCCCTCCCTCGTCTTGATTGGTTGTAACTTCAGGCTGATAGGCTGAAGACTGTACGGTAACAATTCAGCAGCTCATCTACAGACTTTCGCACGGGCTTCATAACCCCTCCCAGCCTCCCCTTAACTTAATTATTTACCGCAGCGGCGGCATAAAGCAAGGTGCGGTAGGGAAAGGCACACAGGGGTCCCCCGTGTATCAGCATTACTGGTTTGACAGACAATGCACGCATCGGCTAATATGCCCCGCAGTGAATTAACCCTTGCACCCCCTCAAGGAGAGCGCATGCAAAGCAGAGCCATCAGCACCACCACCCAACTGTGCGCCGTGATCGGCAATCCGGTCGGCCACTCCCTCTCTCCGGCACTCCATAACGCCGCCTTCGACGCACTGGGGCTCGATTTCGTCTACCTCGCCTTCCAGGTGGAGGACGTGCAGAGCGCCCTGGCCGGGATGCGGGCGCTCCGGAACTTCCGCGGGATGAGCGTCACCATCCCCCACAAGATCGAGGCGATGCGCTACCTGGACGAGATCGCCGAGGTGGACCGCTCCATCGGCTCGATCAACACGATCATCAACGACAACGGCAGGCTGATCGGCCTCGGCACCGACGGGCCGGGGGCCTTGAAGGCCCTGGTGGACGGCGGCGCGGAGCTCGACGGCAGGAACGTCCTGATGCTCGGCTGCGGGGGGGCGGCGCGGGCCATCGCCTTCACCCTGGCGCGCAATGCCCGACTGGCGAAACTCACCCTGCTGGACATCAATGAGGCCATGCTGCACGGGCTCGCGGTCGACCTGAAGGCCGGCACCACCGCCCGCATCGAGGCGGAGGCGCTGACCGACGGCTCGCTGGGGCGGGCCATGGGGACTGCCGACGTGATCATCAACTGCACCCCGATCGGGATGCACCCGAAGGAGGACGCCTCCCTCGTCCCCGCCTCGCTGTTCCGGCCGGGGCAGGTGGTCTTCGACATCGTCTACACCCCGCTGGAGACCAGGCTCCTGGCCGACGCCCGGGCGGCCGGCCTGCGGGTGATCTCCGGGGTGGAGATGTTCATCAACCAGGCGGTCCTCCAGTTCCGGGAGTTCACCGGCGTTGACGCCCCGGTCGAGGTGATGCGGCGGGTGGTGATGGAGCGGCTCAAGTCATGAACATTGTGCTGATCGGCTACCGGGGCACCGGCAAGAGCCATGTAGGGGCGCTTTTGGCCAGGCGCCTCGGGATGGAGTACATCGGGATGGATGCGGCGATCGTCACGAGGGCCGGCATGTCGATCCCGGAGATCGTGGCGAAGTTCGGCTGGCCCCATTTCCGCGACCTGGAGTCGGCGGAGGCCCGGGAGCTGGCGGGGCGGGACCACCTGGTGATCGACACCGGCGGCGGGGTGATCGAGCGGCCGGAGAACGTCGAGGTCCTGCGGCGGAACGCCCTGGTCTTCTGGCTGAAGGCGGAGGTGGCGACCATCGTCGCCCGGATCCAGGGAGGGACCGAGCGCCCCGCCCTCACCGCCGGCAAGAGCTTCACCGAGGAGGTGGCGGAGGTGCTGGAGCGGCGGACCCCCCTCTACAAAAGCGCCGCCCACTTTGCTATCGACACCGACCCGCGGACCCCGGAGCAGGTGGCGGAGCGGATCATCGAGATCTGGGGGAAGAGGTAAAGGGGACACTGTAGGGGCGCATGGCATGCGCCCGGAACAGGGCGGACGCCGTCCGCCCCTACAATGGCCATCACCCCGAAAGAAAAGCCGGGAATGTCTCTCAACAGGCATCCCCGGCTTTTCTTTTCAGAGCTGCGCGCCGGCCAGCGGGTCCTTGATCTCGTGCTCCGGCTTGAAGTCGAGGCGCTTCGTTCGGAGGGGTTGTGGAATACAATAGAGGAGCCGTTTTTCAGTTTCTTTGACCTGGATCAAGTAACGGCAGATCGACTTTACTTTATAGTAGGGGAACACGCTACCGGCTGGAGGAGTTTCCATGGTTAGACGACGCCTGCGGCAGTTCCCCGCCAGGATCAGGGGGGCCGCACTGTTCGGGAAGAAGGAACCGCTGTCGCTGAAATACGCCTTGTGGGGATTTCTGAGCGGGATGGTCGCCATCCTCGCCATCTGCGCGGTCACCCGCATGGCCGGGCATTGCCTGCTGATCGCACCCATGGCGGCATCGGCCGTCCTGTTGTTCGGCGCCACCGAGTCCCCCCTGGCCCAGCCCCGCAATCTGGTGGGGGGCCACCTGATCTCCGCCGGGCTGGCGGTCGCCATCGTCGCCATCATCGGCTCCGGCTCGCTCGCCCTGGCATTGGCGGTGGGGGGCGCCATCCTCCTGATGCACCTGACCCGCACCACCCATCCACCTGCCGGCGCCACCGCCTTTCTCGCCGTCCAGGGGCACGCGGAACCGCACTTCGTCATGGTGCCGGTACTGGCCGGGGTCCTGGTCCTCCTGCTGGTGGCCCTGTTCACCAACAACGTGGTCTATCACCGCCGCTACCCGCGCCACTGGCTGTAGGCTGACATGAAAAAAGCCGGGGATGCCTCGCATGAGCATCCCCGGCTTCTTTTTGCTCGGAACTTGTTCCCCCTTTACTTCTTCAGCACCTCTTCGGCGATCGCCCTGCCGAACGCCTCGCACTGCTCGATCGCCTCGGGGCGCGGGGTGAAGGGGCAGCGGACGAAGGGGGCCGGCAGCTTGAAGTTCAGCCCCTTGAGCCGCTCCTCCCCCATCTTGCACGCCTCGCCGCTCCAGCCGTAGCTGCCGAACACCCCGCCGATGTTGCTCTTCAGCTTCACCGAGGAGAGATAGGCGAGGACGTCCCACATCGGCTTCGGGATGTCCCGGTTGATGGTGGGGATGCCGAAGATCAGGGCGTCCGCCTCCTCCATCAGGTCGCGAATCTCGTCGGCCGAATGGTGGGAGATGTGGTAGCTCTCCACCGTGAGGCCGGGGAGCGCCGCCCCGCGGGCCACCGCCGCCGCCATCCGCTCGGTGTTGCCATGGGGGGAGATGTAGAAGATCACCACCTTCTTGCCGTCCCCCTTCGGCTTGCACCACTGCGAGTAGTAGCCGATATGGTGCCACGGCTCCTTGCGGATCACCGGGCCGTGGGAGGGACAGACGATCTCGACCCGCTCGTTCTTAATCTTGTCGATGGCAGCCAGGGCCTTGTCCTTGAAGGGGCGCATGATGCAGTCGAAGTAGAACTCCATGTCCTTGATGTAATCGGGGAGCTCGTCGGCGAACAGGCTGTCGCCGCAGTAGTGGGCGCCGAAGGCGTCGCAGGTGAAGAGCGCGCCGGACTCCTCCTCCAGGGCGAACATGGTGTCGGGCCAGTGGAGGAACGGGACGATCAGGAAGCGGAGCCGCTTCCCCCCCAGGTCGATCACCTCGCCGTCCTTCACCACGTGGGAGGCGAACGGGGTGTGGATCAGGTTGCCGAGGAAGGTCCTGGCCGCCTGGGTGGAGACCACTACCGCCTTGGGACAGTATTGCAGCATGAAGGCAAGGGAGCCGGAGTGGTCCGGCTCGGTATGGTTGATGATGAAGTAGTCCACCTCCGCCGGATCGACCAGCTGCCGCACCTTGGCGAGGAATTCATCGTGCCGGTTCCCCTTCACCGTGTCGATGATGGCGATCTTGTCCGTTCCCTTGATCAGGTAGGAGTTGTAGGTGGTCCCCTGCTCGGTCGGGAAGAGGTCGTCAAAGGTGCGCAGATCCGGGTCTTCCGCGCCGATCCAGTAGAGACCCGGCCCTATCTCGATGATGTCTTTCATGTATAGTCTCCTTGCAATTACAACCAGATTTTGTAGTGAGGGTGAAGCCCTGTAAGAACAATACCAGATAGGACAGAGGGCCGCAATGCCGTATACTTACCCTTCACCCTCGTTACCCTTCTCCATCCCCTGCAGCAGCGCCTCCAGCTCCTCCCGGCCGAACCGGTAATCCTCGCGGCAGAACTCGCAGGTCGCGGCGGCCTCTCCCTGTTCCTCGATGTGACGCTTGAGCTCCGCCGTCCCCAGGGCGATCAGGGCGCGCTCCACCTTCTCCCGGCTGCACGAGCAGCGGAAGGCGAGTGCCCGCTTCTCCAGGGTATCGTACGGAATGCCGGCGAAGAGCCGCTCCAGGATATCCTCCGGGGTGGCGCCGCCGGCAATGAGCTCCGACAGCTGGGGGAGCCGGCTGATCCGCTCCATCAGGAGGTCGATGGTTTCCCCGTCCTGGGGGGGGAGAGCCTGGATCAGGAAGCCGCCGGCCGCTGCCACGGCGCCGTCGGCGGCCACCAGCACCCCCAGCCCGACCGCCGACGGGATCTGTTCCGACGAGGTCAGGTAGTAGGCGAGGTCTTCGGCGATCTCGCTGGAAAGGAGCTGCACCATCCCCTTGTACGGCTCCTTCAGCCCCAGGTCCCTGGTCACGGTGAGAAAGCCGGCCCGGCCAATGGCGCCGGCGACGTCGAGCTTGCCGTCCCGGTCGGGGAGATCGACCTCGGGGACGCCGACATAGCCGGACACCGCCCCGTTCGACTCCGCCTCGACGATGATCTTCTGCAGCGGGCCGTTCCCCTCGAAGCGGAGCGCCGCCCGCTGGCCGGTCTTGAGGAGCGCCCCGAACAGGGCGGCGCCGGTAAGCGCCCGCCCCAGCGCCGCGGAAGCGGTCGGCCGGGTGCCGTGGCGGCAGCGCGCCTCGTCCACCAGCCGCGTTGTCACGCAGGCGAGCGCCCGGATGGTGCCGGCTTTGGTGATGATCCGCACCAGGTAGTCGCTCACAGGCATAGGCCGAGCCTGCCCACCAGCTCCCCCTCGCGCAGGGAGAGCTCCCGGATCGCCAGAAAGTCGGCGAGCTGCACCCCCTTCAGCCGGTACTCGAAGTACGGGGCAAGGCGGGGGACCTTCGCCAGGTCGCAGGAAACCACCCCGTCCCGGTAGCTGAGAAAACCGGTCCGCTCCACCACCCGGGCGGTCACCCAGTCGAGGTCGAGGGGCTTGATCCTGTCGACCCGGAGCCGGACAGTCTGCTCCCCCCGGGAGAACTCTACCCCCTCCAGGGCGAACCGGGCGGAAAAGGGGATGGTGAACGGGATGAACCGCTTTTTCACCTCACCGCTGAGCTCGCCGAAACCGTCCCGGAATTTCAGGGAGAGATTCTTCACCTCGTCATCCTCGGCCCGGGCCACCAGTTCCCGATGGGCGTACTCCTCGGTGATCCGGAACTCCCGGCGGGTGAGCAGCTCCTTCAGCCGCTGGTCCTTGATCAGCTCCAGCAGGGCGGGGTCTTTCAGCCTGTTGAGGTTCTTCAGCTTATCGAAAATGCTCATG
>JAMPXD010000121.1 GCA_023701365.1 Geobacteraceae bacterium | reverse complement strand
CTGAAGGGCGCTTCGTATATACGAGCAAGAAAGCTTCCCGGAGCTATGTAGAGTTCGCCTTCAGGGAAGGGGACTTCATCGTCTTCGGCAAGGAGACCAAGGGGCTCCCAGAGGAACTGCTGACGACCAATCCGGAGACGAGCGTTCGGATTCCCATCTTCGGCCCGGTGCGCAGCATCAACCTGGCAACGTCCTCAGGGATTGTCCTATATGAGGCTCTGCGGCAGACCGGCAGGCTTGCTTCGTAAGCCAGCTGGAAATTTCGTTCACAAAAAAGGGGAGACCGTTCGATCTCCCCTCCTTGGCCACTCCCTGAAACTAACTACTTCTGTTCGATCGCCGACAGCCGCCAGGGGTTGTTCCCCACCGGCCGGGTGAAGGTCCAGTACTCCTCGAACTTCACCGGCTCCGTCCTGCTTCCGGCCACCACCTGGCCGGTGGCGTCGTCGGTGGTGTAATCGAGCAGATTGGCATAGATCAGGGCGGTGATGAAGTCCTGGCCAGTCTCCTGCCAGGCCTCGGCGATCTCCACGCTCCGCACCGCGATGTTCTCCAGCCGGTTTACCCGTTTCTCCTGCAGCAACCGGTCGACATCCGCCTGCATGGTGCGGCGCATCTCGTCCGTCAGAATACCCGCAACCGGCGTCAGGTCACGGTTCATCCAGCCACCCTGGATCTTGAAGAACATGTCCATCACGCCGTCGTTGAAGCGGTTCTCTTCGAAGCTCGGGTCCATCTGCCTGATGTAGGAGAGACCGGAGGCGACGTCGGCCGGTCCCGCCTGCGCGGGCTGCGGGAACCCCTGCTGGGGAAGCGCATAGTCCTGCTGCAAACCACCTTGGGCATAGAGGCTCGGAGAAGTGGCTTCCGCCCTTCTCTTCTTGACCATCCGGAAGATCAGATAGCCGATCCCGGCGATCAGGATGATCTCGAACAGGCCTATGCCGCCGCCACCCATGCCACCGGCCCCGGCGAAACCGAGGCTGCGGAACAGCATGCCGCCGAGCATCCCGCCGACGAGACCGCCCGCCATACTCCGGAGAAAGCCCCCCCCTGCCGGCTGCTGCTGATAGGGTGACTGAGCATAGGGGCGAGCCTGTGGCGAGGCCTGCGGCTGCGAATAGGGGCTCGCAGGCGTTGAATAGCTGCGGGTTCCCCGGCTCCCCATCGACCTCCCCCCGCCGGCCCTGGCATGGGCCTCCGAGTCGATGAAACCGGTCGTCAGCAGAATTGCCGCGGCAACGACCGTAAAAAATCTATAAATGTTTCTCTTCATTGTTCCTCCGTTTCCTTCATAGTTGCTTCTTGCCGGTACGGCATCATTCAGGAGGGGTGTCCCCACCTTCTTCCCCGATCTTCTGCTCCCGGCCGATGAACCAGTAGAGCACCGCGCCGAGGAGCGGCAGCAGGATCACCGTAAGGAGCCAGACTATCTTGTTCGATCCCGTGAACTCGCTCCGCAGCAGGTCGATGAGCGCCCAGAGCCAGAAGACAAAGGCTGCCACGGCGACCAGCCAGAAAAAGAAGACCGCCGCCAGCGCCATGACCCCCATCATCCCCATCATGCCGAAGTCGTGCATGGGTCACCCCCCGTCACCCTGCGAAGCTCCACCCGCCTCCATGGCGTGGAGCGTGAACTCCCGGACCGCTGCCACCGCCTGCCGCACTTCCTCACCGGCCGGGAGGGCCGCCGCCAGCCCGTTGATATAGTCCCTCTCCACGAGCATCCTGAAGGAGGCGGGAAAGTTCAGGTCGTAGACCCACGACAGCTGGAGGAGCTTGAAGTCGTTGAGGCTCTTCACCCGGTCGAGCCTGACAAGCTCCCCCCGGCCGAGGGCAGCGATGATCTCCGGCGAGCAGCCGGGGAGGTCCGGCAGGCCGAGACCGACTGCCGAGGCCCGCTCCTCTTCCGGGAGCGCGAAGAACTCCAGGAACACCCGCCAGATGTCGAGCTTGTCCGCGTCCCGGACCAGCCTCAGGTGCACGGCGCTCTCCCCTGCAACTCCGGCCGACACGGCAAAGGCGTTGTGATGCCGCACCGCCTGGATGATGATATCCTGCTCATTGCAGGGGAATTTGTCAAGTACCTTTCCCTGGAGGAGGATCTCCGCCCCCAGCACGGCGTGGTTCACCGAGATGCTGTCCCTGAAGGTCCGGTGGCGGCGGTATTGGGGAAACCTGCCGATGTCGTGGAACAGGGCGACCGCTTCCGCCAGCGCCACCCCTCCCTCGTCGAGCGACTCCTCGGCGGCGAGCCGCCTGATGTTGGCGCAGACGTGGCAGGTGTGCTCCTCCTTCAGGGCGATGTTTCTCTGCTCTTCCCTGTCGTTCGCATGGAAGGAGGAGCAGAAGCCGGCGAACCACTCCCGCAGAAGCGTCAACTCCCGCTGCTTCATTTCGTCACCTTCCCCTGCCGCCCGGTTTCGGCGCAGCTCCCCTTGCCGTGCTTCCTTCCGGCGACTCCCCCCTCTTTCGGATGGTGATGGTCACTTCGGTCCGCCGGTTCTTCTGTCTCCCCGCGGCGGTCCTGTTGTCAGCGATGGGGCGATGGAAGCCGTAGCCGCTCACGATGACGCGGGCAGCGTCGATCCCGGACTTCTTCACCAGGTATCTCCTGACCGATTCGGCCCGTCTCTTGGAGAGGTGCAGGTTGTAGCTTGCCTTGCCGATGCTGTCGGTATGCCCCCTGATTTCCGCCACGGCGCCGGGGTTGGTCTTCAGGAAGTTTACCGCCTTCCTGAGCAGACCGTGATATCGGGGACGGATGGTCGCCTTGTCGAAATCGAACTCGACATTGAATCTGAGGAGATCCCCTTTTCCGGCTTCACGCTGTGCGGGCACCGCCTTTGAGTCAGTTGGGGCCGTTATGGGAGCCTTTTCCGAGGTTCTCAGGGGCTCAGCAGGCACAGCTTGCTTCTCCCCAGCCTCCCCCTTGCCGGTAGCTCCCCCCGCGACAGGCCGGGGAGCAACCTTGTCCACCCTGCGCTCTGTTGCAACTACGGCATCTGCACCCGCCATGGTGGCGAGAGGCAATGCCGGCGCTGATTGAGGCACCGGAATTATCTGCGAGGAACTCTCCACGCCTGCTGGTTTCGCTTCGATCCCGGGAGCTGCTGTCTGCTGCAGGACCGGGGGCTGAGCAGCTTCAACCACTGGTGGAGCGACCGGTAGCATCACGGCAGGTTCGCTCTTTCTGTCGTCCTTAGGGCTTTCGGCAGGCTTAGTGGTTTCCGGAATCTTTGCCGGTTCCTCCTGACAGCCATTCTTATCCACTTTCACCCCTTTGGGGGTATCGGAACATCTGTCGATATTGTCGGGAACTCCGTCCCTGTCGCTGTCCCTTGGGCAACCGTCCTTGTCCACCTTCACTCCCGGCGGAGTGGCGGCGCACTTGTCAAGGTTGTCGGGAACCCCGTCCTTGTCCGAATCGACTGGCGGTTTCGGTTTTCTTTCCACCCCGAAGATGTAGGTCAATCCCAGGGTGAATTCCATGTTGTCATGCCTTTCCGGCTTGAAAACGAGTATGTGGCGCACGTCAGCGCGGGCGACAAGATAATCGAGAAACTTGTATTTCAAACCGGCACCGTAGGCGGCAAGGGCCATTACATCGGTGCCCGTGCTTCTCTCGAAGAGATTGCTGCCGGCGCCGACCGACAAAAACGGGGTGAAATCGCTGTTCTTGATGATAAAGGGATAGATGGCATCGGCACGGAAGTGGTAAACCTTCACCTTGCTACCATCGACCGTGGAGGTCGTATCGATGAGTCCGGCAATGAGGTCTACCCCCAGGCTGTTCTTCATTTCAGAGGCGGCGATGTCGTAACTGGCCTTCAATGAATATATCTGGCCGGATTTCACCTTATCCTTCCGGTCAAATAGATATTCGCCCGCCGTTGGAGTCAGGGAGAACCTGTGGGTCGGCTTGACCTCGGATGCTGGAATGGATTTACGCGCAGCAAAAACGGGTGAATAATAGCCTGAAAACAGAAGAAACACGCCTATGAAGCCGGCCAAAATCCTCATGATGATCACACCCTCCGTATCGGCAATACGTTCCTGCCCTCTCCCCGTCGCTGCCGCAGATCATGCGAAAAACCGTATGCGTCTGATACTATCTTGGCAGACTCTTGTCAAGAGCTAACTGTCGCGGGCCTTTCCGCACTTCCCCTGATCAGCCTTGCGCTCCATAAGAAAAGGGGGCGTTGCCGCCCCCTCCCCAAGGTCCGTTACCGGTTCGATTTCATTGAAGACAGACAGGAACTAATCCTCGAAGTTCCCTTCCGGCCCCTTGTCGCTCACGATCGTCTTCGCCCGCTCCACGATCTGGGCGTCGCTCCAGTCATCCGGGTTCTCGATGCGGGAAGCCTTTGCCCCCACGTCGTACGAGCCGGCCGCAAGGAGCGCCGCTACGGCCAAAGGAGCGGTATCCCGGGCGTTGAAGACCTCGGTCATCATCTTGTAGGCGAATTCCTCGACCCTCCTGGCCATCCGCTCCCGGACCTCCCGCGGCTGGGCGAGCAGCTTGTTCTCGAAGGGGAGGTTGAGGTTCTTGTAGTCCCCCTTCTTCCACCCCTTGGAGTCGGCAAAGGCGACCATCTCGGCCCACAGCTCCTCGGTCATCCCTTCCCCCTTGACCTTGATGAAGTTGCCGCTGGCGTCCAGCTGGGCGTTGCCGTAGTCGTTCACTTCCAGCCCCCAGGAGATCATCTGCAGGGCGGTGGCGACGTTCGCCTTGGTGGTGGCGGTCTTGTCGGCGATCTCCCGCAGCCGCTCCGAGCTGTTGCCGGAGGTGCCATGCTGGGCGCCGCTCACCTTGTAAGCCCTGAGGGCGTCATGGATGTCGGCGGTCAACCCCACCTGGATCCCGGCGTCGCTCGCCTCGATGCCGTGGGTGGTGCCGTTGTTGAGGGCGATCCAGTCGGGGAAGATGTCGCGGGCGTTCAGCCCCTGGATCAGGAAGAGCGCCTCGGGAACGGTGGAGAGCCCCTCCTTCCCCTTGATCTCCCCCACCTCGGTCTCAAGGCCGGCCCAGGCCGGGATGGAGGGGCTGAGGGCGAGATTGGCCAGCAGGTTCTGGTCGTCCGGGAGATGGGAGGCGTCGATGGCGATCGAGGTGATCCCCGCCTCGAACATGGTCGGCACCTCCACCTTGGCGGCGGCCAGGTCCTTGTCGTTCTTGATCCCGTAGTGGTCGGCATGGATGGCGACCGGCACGGTGATCCCCATCTCGTTGCAGAGCGCATCGACGATGCGGGCCATGTTCCAGTAGTTCACCGCGCAGTAGGCCTTCTGCCCCCCTTCCGACTTGGCGATCTCGATGATCACCGCGGCGTTGGCGCGCTGGGCGGCGTTGAGCACCCCGCGGATGACGAAATAGTTGCGGCCGTTGGCGGCCATGGCGATCGCCTTCCCCTTGGCGAGCATGGCCCGGTCGATCACCCTGCCGCTGACGATGAGCGCCTTGGAGTTGGGAAAGAGCCCGCTGATGTTGGGAGGACGCCCTACCTGAAGCGCTTTTTCGAAATCTGCCGAGTATCCCATACCATCCCCCTTTTACTTTTATTGAAATTTTTTTACGTTGAACAAAAATTGGCAGGAATTTAATAGCATTTTAAGCGGGCAAAATCAAGAGGGATTAGCCAACCCTTGACCATATGATAGAATTTGTCCATAAAAATTCATGCACCGCAAGTCTTTGACACTGCCAGGGGAGATGTTAGAATTCCCTTAAATCATGCACCGCCGGTTGAGAGACTTCAGGGTATTCCTCCAAGCCAACCTTGAGGATAACGCTATGTTCATAATGCTTCTTGTCGTCAATTTATCCATTGCATTGATCATCTGCCTGGCTACAGCGGCAGTATTCCGCAAGATGCTCGCAGGCTACCTCCGGAACTACTGCAGTGAAGAGGGCTCCTCCATCTGGGTAAAGTTCATGAGCTTTCTGCTCTGCATCATCGGGATAACTGCCGGCACCAGGATTTGGGAAGTGGAGCGATATCTTGTCAACGGCAGGACCGTCGAGCTCAGCCGGGAGCAGATGGCACTGGAGATGTACAAGACGCTCATCGCGACTCTGCAGATCTGCGCGCTGATGCTTTTCGTTTTCCTGACCTGCGCCTGGATTGCTTCCCTGATCAAGAAAAAATCTTGAACCAGGGGCGAAGCGGGGCGTACGGAGGAACATGCCTTGAATGCAGTTACCATCATTATCATCGGCGTACTCGCGCTGATCTTTCTCTTCGCCATTGCGGTCCTCGTGACCTACAACGGGTTCGTCCGCTCCCGACTGAGGACCCGCGAGGCATGGTCTGCCATTGATGTCCAGCTCAAGCGCCGCGCCAGCCTCGTCCCGAGCCTGGTGGAAACCGTCAAGGGGTACGCCGGGCACGAACGGGAGACGCTCGAAGAGGTCACCCGAGCCCGGGGCGCCCTGCAGACTGCCAACGGTACGGCCGAGACCGCAGTTGCCAACAACATGCTCACCCAGGCCCTGGGGCGCCTCTTCGCGCTGGTCGAAAACTATCCGCAACTGAGGGCCTCCGAAAATTTCATGGCCCTGCAGAAAGAGCTGAGCGACATCGAAGAAAAAATCGCCTACGCCCGCCAGTTTTACAACCAGAACGCTCTTGCGTACAACGCCAGCATCCAGGTCTTTCCCCAGTCGGTCATCGCCGGCATCTTCAATTTCCAGCCGGCCGAGTTCTTCGCGGCAGAGGAGTCGCGAGAGGACGTACAGGTGGACTTCAGCCGAAGCGAAGCAAGGAAATAGATCATGTCAGCACCGGTACAACAGCCCGTCCTCGTCTACGACCGCATCGACGAGAACCGCCGCAATACCCGCCTGATCCTCGTTATCTTCGGCGTGCTCATCTTCCCCCCCCTCGTCTACGTTTCCATGTACCTCTCCGTTTGGGTCTTCATGTTTCACCCCGCATTCTTCAAGATGCCCCTGGCACAAATCTCCATAACCAGCATGATCGCCCTGGCGACCGTAGCCCTGACGCTATTTGTGCACTACCGCTACGCCACCGCCTTTGCCCTGAAAAGAGCCGGCGCCAGTCCCCTTGCGGAAGGGGAAGAGGAGGAGTTCCGCAGAATCGTGGAAAACCTCTGCATCGGTGCCGGGCTGCCGCAGCCACAGCTCTACCTGGCGGACACAACGGCACCCAATGCCTTCACCGTCGGAATCGATCCGGAACACGCTTCGCTGGCGGTCACCCGGGGCCTTCTGGAACTCCTGGAACGGCGGGAGCTGGAAGGGGTGATCGCCCACGAGCTTTCCCACATCGGTAACCACGACATCCGCCTCAGCACCATCATTGCGGCGTTCGTGGCCCTTCTCCAGCTCCCGTTCACCTTCTACAGGTTCCTGTTCCGAATCAGCCGAATGCTGGGGATGGCGGTCCTGGGCCTTCTGGCACTGCTAGTGCTGGCGGGATTGCTGGCGGGATTGGAGGCGCTGTTTTTTTTGAGCGATGATCCCTTCTTGCTATCTTTAACGTCTTTTTCTCTGTTCATGCTCATCTATCTCTTTTTCCTCGCCCCTGTCATCGGGGTGCTGATTCGCGGCATCATCTCGCAGGAGCGGGAGCTCCTGGCCGACGCCGACGCCTTCCTCCTGACCCGCAATCCCCAGGCGCTTGCCCTCGCCCTGGCCAAGATTGCCGGGACAGACCAGGCAAACATAAAAAACTCCGTAGCCATGGCGCACCTGTATATCGTCGATCCCCTGCCAGGGAATGCGCCATGGTGGGACAGAATCATGCCGAGTCATCCCCCCATTGAAGAGCGGATCGGCGAGCTGGCAAGAATGGGGGGAGGTATCCCGCCGCGACTCCTGGAAGAGGCGGCTGCTGCGGGGCTGGGGCATGCTGCTGCTCATCCCGTGGGTCCGGAAGGAAAACCTGCCGCGGAATTTGCTTCATCTGAAGAACAGATGAGAACTCCGCCGGCCGGGAGCCCGGAGAGCTGCCAGCAATCCCCGACTCCTGCGCAGGAGAAGATAATGGAGCAAGGTGGCCGCATAAGAAAAAGCGATGCAGGGAGCGTCGACAGGAAGATCAGGTGCCAGATCTGCGGCACGGACCAGTATCTCGCCGCGGACTTCAAGTGCACCAAGTGCAGTGCCAATGTGTCCTATCATATCGAGGTGGACTCGGAAAAATGATTCCGCGAAGACGCGGAGCTGCTCGCGGATATGACAGCCGAGAGCGCAAGAGGCTGCCGCCGCCCCGATCACCCTGTCTCCGTAACCCCGGACAAATCATCGATCAACCGGCAAATCCTTCGCATCCTTGCAATCTCCACCCCATCTCATCTATAATGGTAAGATTTCAAGGAGAAAAGCCATTGCCCGAGATTATCCCATTCCACGAAGCCCTGCTCGACAGCCACCTCATAGTCGACGTCCGCACTCCGCTGGAATACGAAGAGGACCATATCCCCGGCGCGCTCAACGTCCCCCTCCTCAGTAACGAAGAGCGGGTGGAGGTCGGCACCATCTACAAGCAGACCGGCCCCCAGCCGGCGCGGGTGCGCGCCCTGGAGCTGACCGCCCACCGCTTCCCCGCCATGGTCGCGGAGATCGCCGCGGCCGGCGGCGGCCGGCCGGCGCTGGTCTATTGCTGGCGCGGCGGGCTGCGGAGCCGCACGGTGGTCTCCATCCTGGAGCTGACCGGCTTTCCGGCCCAGCAGCTGGAGGGGGGGTACAAGGCGTTCCGCAGCCGGGTCGCCGCCTCATTCGAGCCGTTTCGCCCCCCCGGCCCCCTGGTGGTGCTGCACGGCATGACCGGCATCGGCAAGACCACCTTCCTGCTCGGACTCGCGAGCGACAACTTCTCGGTGATCGACCTGGAAGGGCTCGCCTGCCACCGCGGCTCCGCCTTCGGCGAACTGGGGCTTTGCCAAACCCTCTCCCAGAAGCGGTTCGAGACCCTCCTCTGGGACGCCTTCCGCAGGCTGCCGCCGGGAAAACCGGTGATTGTCGAGGGGGAGAGCAAGAGGATCGGCAAGGTGTCGCTGCCGGGGGACATGTACGAGGTGATGGGGAAGAGCGTCAAGATCTGGTGTGGGGCATCCCTGGAAACCCGCGTCGGGCGCCTCATCGACGAATACGGCATGCCGGAGTACCGGGCCGGGATGGAAGAGGCCCTTCTCCGGATAAAAAAGCGGCTCGGCGGGGAAAAATACGCGGAGATCGCCGGCTACCTCGCCCGCTGGGAGATGGAGCCGTTCATGACGGAGCTGATCCGGAACTACTACGACAAGGTCTACTACAAGACCAGGGAATGGCGGGAGGATTTCACCCTTTCGCTTGAGGATTACGGGGAGGCGGCGCGGGAACTGGAAAAGTTTCTCCGGGAGCAGTCTCAGGACTTGCCCGCCGGTAATACGTAACCCCTCCCGACCTCCCCTTAACTCAAGGGGAGGAGGATCATGCCCCCCCTCTTAAGCTAAGAGGGGGTTGGGGGGAGTTATGGCCCGGTATGGTCAGCTGCGCTCCCTCACCCGGAATTTCCTCACCAGCTCCAGCGGATGGTAGGAGAGCTTCGACTCCCGCAGGTTCAGCTCCCCCAGGTCCTGTTCCCGGTTGACATAACTGCAGTCGGTGAACAGGCGGCGATTGAACTCCCGGTCGAGCAGCTGGTAGAGGCCGTCCATGAACGGGTCGGCCTTTTCGAAGTGGCAGACCGAGGTCTCCCGGTTGAGCCTCTCCCCCAGCAGAAACCCCTTCACCTCCCCCGCCACCAGCACCACCAGCCCCGCCAGCCCGAGCTGGCCGGCCATCGTCAGGGCCTCCCGGTTCGCCTCCGTCTCCAGGGCGATGGAACGGCTGTCGATGCCGGCACGGACCCGGCCCCATTCCTCCAGAAGCCCGAGACACCCCTCCAGATGACCCTCCCGGTACGGCTCGACGATATAGTCGTGCCTCCTCTCGAAGTAGCTGATCCGGTTCTTCTTCTTGTGGTAGCGGTTGCCGGGCAGTTCCGCCAGGTCGCGCTTGAGGTAGAGGTAGTCGAAGTTGTCCCGGTCCTGCGCCACCTGGTAGCCCCCCCCCGCCAGGTACCTTTCCAGGAACGGTTGGTCCGCCCCGTAGAGGGTCAGCCCCTCCGCCAGCAGCCGTGCGGCGGCACCGCCGATATTTCCGGTCAGCGGGGGGAGGAAATATGGGGCGCCGTCATACCCCTTCCCCAGGACCACCAGTGCGTCGCCGGCCATGGTGAGCCGGTAGGCGTGGGCTTTCCGGAACAGGTAGAGGTTGGCGAAGGTGAGCTCGGAGATGCGGGGCTGGAGCGCGGCGAAGACGGCGTCGAGGAGCGGCTTGTCGGACAGCTCCAGGGGCCTGCTCTCCGGGTAGGGGGGGATTTCCATCGGCAACTCCTTCGGCACTGCGTCTGCGTTCATGGTTGAAGCTCCGACGGAGTACAAATTCTTACCTCCAGGTCGCCGTAACGTCTGCTGTAAGCCGGCACGCCGGAGGGGCTCACCAGATAGTTGCGCCCCTTGGGATACCAGGTGCGGAAAAGCTTCAGAGCGGATGGATCGAACGCGCCGGGGTCCCATTTGCACTCAATGGCGTCCACCTCATCCCGACGTAGGGTGAGGACGAAATCCACCTCGCGTCCTCCCTTGTCGCGCCAGTAGCGGAGAGGCGTGTCGGGAAAACTGGCCTGCAGGTGTTCAAGCACCAGGTGCTCCCAGAGCGGGCCGAAGTCATCCTGACGCAGCGGGTCCCAACCGCGGGCGAAACTGACGAAGCCGGTATCGAAGGCATAGACTTTCGGCTGTTTGACCAGCTCGTTCTGGCCGCTGCCGTGGAAGGGGCGGACCAGGGTCACTGCGTTGGTTATCTCCAGCGCCCGCAGGTGGCTTTCCACCGTGGGTCGGGTGATGCCGATGGCAGTGGCGCTCCTGGTCACCTCAAACTGGCCCCCGCTCTGGCGCAATATATATTCAAACAGCGCGTTGAAGCGGTTCATGTCCCGGAAACCGAACAGCCTCTGGATGTCGCAGGCAAAAAAGGAGTCAAGCCATTCGCGGTAGAATGCCGGTTTTTTCGTTTCGGCGAGCAGCGCGGGAGGGAGGCCGCCGTGGTAAAGACGCTGCGGCAGCGGGACGCTGAAGGCGGGGAGCTCATCCCATGTCACCGGGAGCAGGTGGACGGTGCGCTTGCGCCCGGTGAGAGTGTCGCGGAACTTGCCGTTGGCGGCCAGGGTGGAGCAGCCGGTGGCAAGAATCTTCAGGTCCGGGAAAAGGTCGGCGCCGATTTTCAGCAGCCGCGCCGGGTCGCGGAGTTGATGGATTTCGTCGAAAACCACCACCGGTTTGTCGCACGAGCGAAAGAAAAGCTGCGGATCGCGCACCATCTCTTCCACTACCGGCAGGTCGCAGTTGACGTACAGCATCCGCTCCGGTCCGAGGTTTTCCGCCAGGGTGGTCTTGCCACATCGGCGCACCCCGCACAGCCAGACGATGGGTGCTTCTTCCCATGCCTGTTCGATTCGCTTTTGCCAGAATGGTCTTGGTATCATGCAGTCGTACTATACATTTAGT
>JAMPXD010000120.1 GCA_023701365.1 Geobacteraceae bacterium | reverse complement strand
GTGACAAAGTTTGCAGCGCCGTCCTTCTCCAGGACCACGACCCCGCTGAAGGTGAACGAAGGGGTGAAGCCGTGGGAGATCGTCCCCTTGTCGTACGTTACCGTCCGGTTGAGGGACTTTTGCAGCTCGGTGAGGATCTGGTCCTTGTAACTGTCCAGATGGAGGAGCTTGTTAAGGACAAACGCACCTCCCCCTGCCAGGAGGAGAAGGATGGCAAGGGCGATGACGAGGTAGCGATAGCTGTTCCTGCTCGGTTTTTTCATGGAGACAGTATAGAACATCTGTCAAGCGGTGTAAATGAAACTCCGGTGTCCGCGCGCCGCTGGCATGGTGGACGACCGGGTTTGGCCGGAACTTTGCCTTTACAATAAAAGCTCCCCTCTGCTACTATAATCCGGTTTATGAAAATCAAACGGCTCGAAATAATCGGTTTCAAATCATTCGTGGACAGGGTCTCGCTCGATTTCCCGCAGGGGATAACCGCCGTCGTCGGACCCAACGGCTGCGGAAAATCGAACATCGTCGATGCCATCCGCTGGGTGATGGGGGAGCAGTCCGCCAGGAACCTGCGCGGCAAGAGCATGGAGGACGTGATCTTCGGCGGCTGCGAGTCGCGCAAACCGTTGGGGATGGCCGAGGTCTCCCTGGTTTTTTCCGCCGAGGACGGCCGGGTCCCGGCAAAATATCTGAATTACAGCGAGATCCAGGTGACCCGGCGGCTTTACCGGGATGGCGAGAGCGAGTATCTGCTCAACAAGACCCCCTGCCGGCTGATGGATATCGCCGAGCTCTTCATGGATACCGGGGTCGGTGCCCGCGCCTACTCCATCATCGAGCAGGGGCGGATCGGCATGATCCTCCTTTCCAAGCCCGAGGAACGCCGTTTTCTGATCGAAGAGGCGGCCGGCGTGACCAAGTTCAAGGCCCGCAAGCAGGTGGCCCTGAAGAAGATCGAGCTCTCCCGCCAGAACCTCCTCCGGATCGGCGATATCATCGCCGAGCTGAAGCGGCAGCTGAACTCCCTGCAGCGCCAGGCGAAGAAGGCCGAACGGTTCAGGGAATACCGGGAGGAGCTGAAGGAAATAGAGGTCGCCTCAGCCGTAACAAACTTCATCTCCCTCGATGGTGACATGGAAAGAGTGGCCAGTGAGCTCGCCGAGCTCGACGGCAGGAGCGCGACGCTCCTGGGAGAGCTGGAAAACGGGGAGCTGGCGCTGGAAGAGCAGCGGATAGCCCTCCTAGAGGAAGAAAAGGCCCTCTCCATAGCCCAGGAAGAGCTGTACCGGGGCAAGGGGGAGATCCAGGCTGCCGAGAACCGGCTGGAATTCCAGAGAAAGGAATTCCTGAACCTCGATCGCCTGAAAGGGCGCCTTTCCGAGGAGCTGGCAAACCTCCAGAGGCAGCTGGGAGAGGCAGAGGCGGAGCTGAAGACCCTGGAGGAGCGGCGGGGGCTGTTCGTCTCGGAAATGGCGGGCGAAGAGGAGGCCCTCTCCAGCGGGGAGAAGAGCCTGGAAGAGCTGACCGGGGCGGAGCGCGACCTTGCCGGGCGCCTCGACGGGACCCGCCGGGAGCTCTTCGCGCTTCTTTCGGAAATAGCCCAGCTGCACAACCAGCAGACCGGCGCAACCAGGAGGCTGGAGGCGATCAGCGAGCGTTTCCAGCGCAACCACCGGGAGCGGGTGACATTTCAGGAAAAACTGGCGGAGGCCGCCAGCCGCGGCGCAGAGTTGCGGCTGGCCCTGCAAGCCCTGACCGGGGAGAAGGGGGGGGTGGTCGAGGCCCTGGCTGCCTGCCGGGGGCGCGAAGAGGGGCTCAAGGGGGCGCTTGAGGTTGCGGAGCGTGAGCTGGTGGCGCTGCGCGACGAGCTGAGCACCAAGGGATCGCGTCTTCATTCGCTGCAGGAGCTGGAAGCCCAGTTCGCCGGTTACGGCCAGGGGGTGCGGAGCCTTTTCCTGGCGGAGCTTTTCCGCGGGCGCTTCTCCGGAGTCCTGGCCGATGCCGTGGAAACCGATGAGCAGTACGAAGCGGCACTGGAGGCGGTGCTGGGGGAAAGGCTCCAGTATGTGATCTGCCCGGCTGACGAGGATGCGCTGGCCGCCGTTGCCTATCTGAAGGAGACCGGCGGCGGGAGGTGCAGCCTGGTGCCGGCCGGGCTGGCGCTGCCCCCGGCCAATCAGTCCCCGGCAGGGGTGGAGAAACTCCTCGGCAAGGTCACCGTGCGCGAAGGTTGCCATGGGCTGATGGAGTCGCTCCTGGCGGACACCTGCCTTGCCGGTGACCTGGCCGCGGCCCTGGCCCTTGCCCGCCAATATCCCTGTCTGACGTTCGTCACCCTCCAGGGGGACCTGGTCAGCAGCGGCGGGATCATCAACGGCGGCTCCGGGGAAGGGGCACAGCAGGGGCTGGTCCACAAAAAACGGGAGATCAAGGAGCTCGCCCTCCAGGTGGCCGCCGTTTCCGCGAAGGTCCAGGAAAAGGAGACGGAGCGAGAACGGTTAAAGGGCGAAATCTCCGCTGCCGGCGAAGAGCTGAGGAGCTTGCGGCAGCAGCTCCACGAGACCGAAATCCGGATGGTCAATTGTGACAAGGACCTGCAGCGGTCGGTGGAGGATTGCCGGGGGATCGAGGAACGGCTCGCCATCAAGGGGATGGAGGACGACCAGCTCCGGGAAGAGGAGGATGGGCTTCGCAAGGAGATCGAGCTCGCCGGCCGGAAAAGGTCTGCCGGAGAGGAGCGCAAGGCCGGCCTCGAGGCTGAAACGGCCGGTATGCAGGAGGCCCTCGCCGTCCAAAAGCGGCAGATCGATGAGCTCCGCGAGGTGGTCACCGGCATGAAGGTCCGGGCCGCTGCCCTCAGGGAGAAGCGGGAATCGAACATCAGGACCGTCCTACGGGTCGAGGAACTCGCCGGGGATTTGCGTGGCCGCATTGCCGCTCATCTGGCAGAGCTGGAGAAATGCGCTGAGGATCACCGCCTCCTTGTCACGGCCATTGCCGGAAACGAGGAGCAGCTGAAGCATCAGTTGCAGCGGCAGCTGAACGCCGAGGCATCCTTTGCCGGAGTAAAGGAGAGGTACGAAGGAAAGGCGTCAGTTGTCCAGGAAGAGGAGGCGAGGCTCAGGGGAGTGCGCGCCGCCGGCGAGGAGGTCAGGCAGGCCATTGCCGAGAGGAATTTCAGGCGCTCCGAGCTTGCCATGAAGCTGCAAAACCTGGAGAGCTCCCTGATGGAGAGGTATCGACTCGATATTGCCCAGCTTGTGCCGGAGTATCGCGAGTTGACGTACGACGAAACAGGGAGACGGACGCGCCATGTTGAGCTCCAGAGGCTGATAGACGAGATGGGAGAGGTCAACCTGACGGCCATAGAGGAGTACCGGGAGCTGGAGGAGCGGTTCACCTTCCTTTCGGCGCAGAAGGGCGACCTTGAGGAGTCACTCCAATCTCTCCAGAAGGCGATCCAGCGGATCAACAGAACCACCCGCAAGAGGTTTCTGGAAACCTTTCAGCTGGTCAACGCCAAGTTTCAGGAGGTTTTCCCCCGGCTCTTCTGCGGCGGCCGGGCCGAACTGAGGCTGACCAATGAGGAAGACCTGCTGGAAACCGGGATAGAGATCATCGTCCAGCCGCCGGGGAAAAAGTTGCAGAACGTCACCCTCCTTTCCGGCGGCGAGAAGGCACTGACGGCGGTTGCCCTGATCTTCTCCATCTTTCTGATCAAGCCTTCGCCGTTTTGTCTGTTGGACGAGGTCGATGCCCCGCTGGACGATGCGAACATCGGCAGGTTCAACGAGATGGTCCGGGAGATGACCGCCTTTTCCCAGTTCATCATGATAACCCATAGCAAGGCGACCATGGCTGTGGCTGATACCCTGTTCGGCGTCACCATGGAAGAGCCGGGGGTGTCGAAGCTGGTATCGGTGCGGTTGAATTAGTAGATTAATATATTCGCAGGAGAAAAGACGTGCCGTTCAAGACCATCCTTAGAGAGCTCGTCGAATCCGTTCCCGGCGCCACCGGCGCCATCCTGGCCGACTGGGAGGGAGAAGCGGTGGTGCAGTATTGCCTGTACGACGATTACGAGTTGAAGGTCATCGCCGCCCATGAGGGGATCATCCTGAGCCGGATGAAGGAGGTCCATGCCCATTTCCCGGTTGGAGGGCTGAATGACGCGGTAATAACGACCGATACCCGCCACATCGTAACGGGTGCCATCGGGCCGGACTATTCGCTGGTCATGACCCTTGACAGGGGAGCCGTGGTCGGCCGGGCACTGTACCGTTTCAGAAATTCCGTGCAGCGTCTGGAGAAGGAGATATATTGATGACAGAAGAGAAAAAGGGTTTTTTCCGGGGGCTCGTGGAGAAGATGACCGGCGCGGGCTCTTCTTACCCAGATGCAGCTATTCTGGACGAAAGGAAAGAGGAAGGGCGGCCAGGGTTCTTCGAGCGGCTGAAAAGCGGCTTGAGCAAGACCCATGAGAACCTGGTCGGCCGGATCGATACCCTGCTCCTGGGCAAGAAACAGATCGACGCCGAGACCCTTGAGGAGTTGGAAGAGATCCTTCTGACGGCGGATATCGGCGTTTCGACGGCGGTCGAGCTGATCAGGACTCTGGAGCAGCGCCTGAAGAGAAACGAATTGCAGGATGCCGACGCATTGAAATCGGCCCTCAAGGAGGAGATCCTGGCCCGCCTGGCGAGGCATTGCGCCCAGCTGGATATCGGTTCCCATTCCCCGTTTGTGCTCATGGTGATCGGCGTCAACGGGGTCGGGAAGACCACCACCATCGGCAAGCTGGCCTGTCGCTATACCTCCGAGGGGAAGAAGGTCCTGCTGGCCGCCGGCGATACCTTCCGCGCCGCTGCCGCGGAACAGCTGGAAATCTGGGGGGAGCGTACAGGGGTGGACGTCATCCGTCATCAGGAAGGTGCTGACCCGTCCGCGGTGGTCTTTGATGCCTGCAAGGCGGCCCTTGCCAGAAAATGCGACATCCTTATGGTCGATACCGCCGGCCGGCTCCATACCAAAGTTAACCTCATGGAGGAGATGAAAAAGATTCGCCGGGTGATCGGCCGGGAGATCCCCGGGGCGCCCCACGAAACCCTCCTAGTGCTCGATGCAACCACCGGTCAGAACGCCCTGTCCCAGGCCAAGCTTTTCAAGGAGGCCGCCGGGGTGACCGGGATAGCCCTCACCAAGCTGGACGGCACTGCCAAGGGGGGGATTGTGGTGGCGGTCTGCAACGAATTCAAAATACCCGTTCGCTACATAGGGGTGGGAGAGTTGGCTGAAGACCTCCGTGAGTTCGACCCGACCCAGTTCGTGGAAGCGCTATTTCAATAATTACCTTGACTTTTGAGGGGTTATGTCTTAAAATTTTTTATCTAAAAGGGTGTTTGTATGGATGCTGGGCTGTTCGGTGTGCTGGAAAAAAAGGTGGAGTCCCTTCTGGACGCCTATGCTGCCCTGAAACAGGAAAATGCGCGGCTGGGCGAGGAGAACCGCCAGCTCCTTGAGGAGCGGACAGGGTTCAAGGCGCGCATCGACGCCATTCTCAAGAAGCTGGAAGGGATATAGCCGTTGAGCTCTGTGCACCGGATCAGGGTGTTGGGGAGGGAGCTTCAGGTCAGAAGCACGGCCCTCCCCGAAACGGTTCAGGAGATCGAGGCGTTAGTCAACGGGAAGCTGTCCGAAGTGGCGTCCTCGGTGACGGGTGGCGACACACAGATAGTGGCCATCCTGACTCTGATGACTCTGGCCGAAGAGTATCTTTCCCTTCGCAGCGAGTACGAAGCCGTGCGGCAGCATGATGCGGAAAGGGTCGCCAAGCTTCTCGACAAGCTTGGTTGCCAGCTGTGACAAGGATTCAGGTCTCTTCAGGGAGATTTCATCATATATAGTCGGCCGGATTTCGGGTTGATAGTTTTGCCAGTCCCAGCGGGGTTGCGTTGTTATCGTTTCACTCCCCGTTTCGCTGATAGGTAGCCTGCCACCATGTTGCTTGCTTACAAGGGGTATCCTGACGTCGCTTTGCTGCATTAGTTTTTCATTGATCAACCAGGGCGGCTCTACCTAACAAGCCTGTCAAGCTCCATCCCCTCCACCGATCTCCCCCAAGAGACCCTATCTCCTTTGGCGTGCGCACTTTTGTGCGGGTCCGTCAGGCTGTGTCTTTCACGAGCACGGAGTCGATTCGAGATGCCTAAGCAGAGACTCAGGCAGGCGATACTTGCCAGGCGAAAGGCCCTTGCCGCAGCAGAGGCCAAGGCGATAAGCCTGAAGGTCCAGCGGACGTTTATCGATTCCGCTGAGTTTGCCGGAGCCAGGGTGCTGGCGCTCTATGCGCCGATACACAACGAGGTGGATACCAGTGAGGTTTTTGCTGCGGCGCTGACTGCTTTGAAAACGGTCCTTTTCCCTGCCGTCAGCGGCGAGGGGCTGGTCTTTCGCCGGGTCTCCACCAGGGACGGATTGCGGAAAGGGGCTTTCGGAATTCCGGAGCCGGTTGCCTCGTGCGAAGTCTATGAGCCGGGCGAGGCAGACATAATCGTAATACCCGGCGTCGCTTTTGATATGAAGGGTAAAAGGATCGGCTACGGCAAGGGGTACTATGACAAGGCGCTCCATTCCCTTGAAGGGGGGGGGAAGCTTGTAGGCCTTTGCTACGACTTTCAGTTGGTGGATGACATAACGGATGAGCCCCACGATGTGAAGATGGATCTGCTCATCACCGAGAAGAGGGTGATTCGCCCTCGCGATTACCATATAGGAGGAACATGACATTGAGAATTGAAATAGCCATATTGCTGGTTTTAATCGCCGCCGGCATCGGGTTTGCGGTCGGCAACCTTTTGCGGAAGAGACTCTCCGGTTCCTCGCTGGCAAAGGCCGAGGACCTTGCCGCCAAGACATTGGAAGATGCCAGGCGGCAGGCCGAAACCATCACCAAAGAGGCGACGCTGCAGGCCAAGGATGTGGTCTATCAGGCCAAGGCGGACTTCGAACGGGAGACCAAGGACAAGCGCCGCGACCTGCAGGCCCTGGAAAAACGGCTCCAGCAAAAAGAAGAGAACCTGGACAAGAAGATGAACCTCTACGACCAGCGTGACCTTGACTTCTCCAAGAAGGAGCAGGCGCTTGCCGTGAGGGAGCAGAACCTCGTGCAAAAGGTGGAAAAGCTCGACAGCCTCATCGAGGCGGAGCGGCAGAAGCTGGAAACCATCTCGGGGATGACCTCCAGCGAGGCGAAAAAAGTCCTCATGGATGCCATGGAGAGTGAGGCCAAGCTGGATGCGGCCAAACGGATCAAGGCCATAGAGGAGGAGGCGCGGGAAACCGCCGACAAGAAGTCCAAGGAGATAATCGCTCTGGCCATCCAGCGTTATGCGGGGGAGTATGTTGCGGAGCGGACGGTTTCGGTGGTGGCTCTTCCTTCCGATGAGATGAAGGGTCGGATAATCGGCCGTGAGGGGCGCAACATCAGGGCGCTGGAGGCGGCTACCGGCATCGACCTGATTATCGATGACACCCCGGAGGCGGTCATACTTTCCGGGTTCAATCCGGTGCGCCGAGAGGTGGCCAAGATCGCCCTGGAGAAGCTGATCGCGGATGGCCGCATCCATCCGGGACGGATCGAGGAGGTTGTGGCTAAGGCCGCGGAAGAGGTCGAGCAGGCCATCAAGGAGGCCGGGGACCAGGCCGCTTTCGATCTGGGGGTGCATGGCATCCATCCCGAGATACTGAAGCTGATCGGCAGGCTCAAGTACCGGACTTCCTACAGTCAGAATGTCTACCAGCATTCCCTGGAGGTAGCTTTCCTGTGCGGGATAATGGCGGCCGAGCTGGGTATCAACGTCAAACAGGCCAAGCGGGCGGGCCTTCTCCATGACCTTGGCAAGGCCGTCGATCACGAAGTCGAGGGTTCCCATGCGGTGATTGGCGCCGAACTGGCACGGAAATACGGGGAATCGCCAAAGATAGTTCATGCCATTATGGCCCATCATGAGGATGAGAAGCCGGAAACAGTGCTGGCGGTTCTGGTGCAGGCAGCCGATGCCCTCTCGGGCGCCCGTCCCGGCGCCCGCAGGGAGATGATGGAAACCTACGTCAAGCGTCTGGAAGACCTGGAAAGAATTGCCAGCTCCTTTGCCGGGGTTCTGAACTCCTTTGCCATTCAGGCCGGCCGCGAGATCAGGGTCATGGTTTCCAGTGAGGACGTCAGTGACGAACGGGCCGTGGTGCTGGCCAAGGACGTGGCCAAGAAGATCGAGGCGGAGATGACCTATCCCGGCCAGATCAAGGTGAACGTGATCCGCGAGACCAGGGCGATAGAGTATGCCCGTTAAACTGCTGTTCATTGGCGACATTATCGGCAAGGCGGGCCGACAGGCCCTTTCCCGGGAACTGCACCGGCTGGTGGACCGCCACCTGGTGGATATCGTTGTCGCCAACGGGGAGAACGCTGCCGGCGGTTTCGGGCTTACCGAGGAAGTCGCCGGTGATCTCTTCAAGCTCGGAATCAATGTCATCACTTCCGGCAACCACATCTGGGACAAAAAGGATGCTCTGGACTTCATCCGTAGGGAAGAGAGGCTCCTCCGTCCCGCCAATTACCCGGAAGGTGCCCCGGGTCGCGGGAGCACCGTTGCAATAACCGCCGGCGGGATCAAGGTTGCTGTGCTTAATCTTGAAGGAAGGGTCTTCATGAACAATCTGGAATGCCCGTTCCGGAAGGCCGACCGGGAGGTTGCCGCATTGAAAGAAGTGACCCCCGTTATCCTCGTTGATTTTCATGCCGAGGCTTCCTCGGAGAAGGCCACCCTGGGGTGGTATCTGGATGGCAGGGTCAGCGCTGTGGTCGGCACCCATACCCATGTCCAGACTGCCGACGAGCGGATACTCCCCGGCGGTACCGCCTATATCACCGATACGGGGATGACCGGCGCTTTCGACTCGGTAATCGGCATGCGCAAAGAGGAGGCCATTTCAAAGTTCCTTACCCAGTTGCCGGTAAAATTTGAGGTGGCCAAAGGGAACGTCCGCCTGAATGGTGTCCTTGTCGAGATTGATGAAAAGAGCGGCAGGGCTGTCGGGATCGAACGTATAAACATCGGTTGTGATTAGTCAGAAGGCTACGGTTGAAATCGGGTCGGGAGGGATGAGGAAATGACTGTTGCAGAGCAAATGGAGATTATCAAACGTGGCGCCGTTGACATCCTCCTGGAAAAAGAACTGGCGGAGAAGCTCGAAAAGTCGGTAAGGAGCGGTGTCCCGCTGAAGATCAAGGCAGGTTTCGACCCGACCGCACCCGACCTCCATCTGGGGCACACGGTGCTCCTTCATAAGATGCGTCAGTTCCAGCAACTGGGACACGAAATATACTTTCTCATCGGCGACTTCACCGGCATGATCGGCGACCCTACGGGAAAGTCGGAAACCAGAAAGCCGCTTACCCGTGAGGACGTGCTGAAAAATGCCGAGACCTACAAGGAGCAGGTGTTCAAGATCCTCGATCCGGTGAAGACGCAGGTGGTCTTCAATTCCGACTGGCTGACCAGGCTCAATGCTTCTGACATGATCGGTCTTGCATCCAAATATACGGTGGCACGCATGCTGGAGCGGGAGGACTTCAACAACCGCTTTGCCAATCAGCTTCCCATCAGCATCCATGAATTCCTCTATCCACTGATCCAGGGCTATGATTCGGTGGCCCTCAAATCCGACGTGGAGTTGGGCGGCACTGACCAGAAGTTTAACCTGCTGGTCGGCCGCGAGTTGCAGCGTGAATGGGGGCAACCACCCCAGACCGTCATTACCATGCCGCTTCTGGAGGGGCTTGACGGAGTTAACAAGATGTCCAAGTCCCTTGGTAATTATATCGGCATCAACGAGCCGGCCGACGAGATCTTCGGCAAGATCATGTCCATCTCGGACGAGCTGATGCTCCGTTATTATGAGCTTTTGAGCGACATGTCTCTTGCCGACCTGGTGCAGCTCAAGGCTGAGGTCAAAAGGGGGGTGGTCCACCCCATGGATGCCAAGAAGCAACTGGGGCGGGAAATGGTTGCCCGGTATCATGGCGCTGCTGCTGCTGTCCAGGCCGATGAGAACTTCGTCAGGCGCTTCCGGGACAACCAGACACCTGACGAGATGCCAGAAATTCACATCTCTGCTGAAGGGGCAAAGGTGCTTTTGTGCAAGGTCCTGGCCCAGGCTGATCTGGTCAAGTCCAACAGCGAAGGGCGTCGCGCGATCCAGCAGGGAGGCGTAAAGGTTAATGGCGAAAAAACTGGCGATGAAAACCTGGAACTCCCTTGCACCGGTGAATATGTCATCCAGGTGGGGAAAAGACGGTTTGCCCGGGTCCGGTTTGCTGGAAACGAAAACAGTTAATTTCCCTTGACCTCTTTCTTGTGATTTGGTGTAATGAGCACATGGGTAATAAGAAACGGCATTGATTTGAACTATTGTAAATATCTAACAAGAAAAACATTGACGGGCGAGAGAAGGTTTGGTATAAAGTTCGTCTCTTGCAACACGGGAGAGAAGGCAGGGCAGGAAGAAAAAGGGCGGTAGAAAAAAAGTTGAAAAAAGTTGTTGACGGATGGGGCCGGGTAGGATATAGTGCTGAGTCTGTCGCAACGAAAAAGCAGAAAGCTTGGTCTTTGAAAACTAAATAGTAGACGCTTTACATTGATGGGTTCTTAGCAATTAATTTGAGCATCAAAAGCTTCAGTATAGGAATATCAACTGGAGAGTTTGATCCTGGCTCAGAACGAACGCTGGCGGCGTGCCTAACACATGCAAGTCGAACGGAATTGGGGGGCTTGCTCCTCAATTTAGTGGCGCACGGGTGAGTAATGCGTGGATAACCTACCCTGGTATCCGGGATAACATCTCGAAAGGGGTGCTAATACGGGATAAGCCCACGGGTTCTTCGGAGCCTGCGGGAAAAGGTGGCCTCTATTTATAAGCTACCGTATCAGGATGGGTCCACGTACCATTAGCTAGTTGGTGGGGTAAAGGCCTACCAAGGCGACGATGGTTAGCTGGTCTGAGAGGATGATCAGCCACACTGGAACTGAGACACGGTCCAGACTCCTACGGGAGGCAGCAGTGGGGAATTTTGCGCAATGGGCGAAAGCCTGACGCAGCAACGCCGCGTGAGTGATGAAGGCCTTCGGGTCGTAAAGCTCTGTCAGAGGGAAAGAAGTGTATAGTGGTTAATACCCATTATACTTGACGGTACCCTCAAAGGAAGCACCGGCTAACTCCGTGCCAGCAGCCGCGGTAATACGGAGGGTGCGAGCGTTGTTCGGAATTATTGGGCGTAAAGCGCGTGTAGGCGGCTCCTTAAGTCTGATGTGAAAGCCCCGGGCTCAACCTGGGAAGTGCATTGGAAACTGGGGAACTTGAATACGGGAGAGGGTAGTGGAATTCCTGGTGTAGGAGTGAAATCCGTAGATATCAGGAGGAACACCGGTGGCGAAGGCGGCTACCTGGACCGATATTGACGCTGAGACGCGAAAGCGTGGGGAGCAAACAGGATTAGATACCCTGGTAGTCCACGCCGTAAACGATGAGTACTAGGTGT
>JAMPXD010000119.1 GCA_023701365.1 Geobacteraceae bacterium | reverse complement strand
GACTTATTCCCCCCTGCCCAAAATGGTACAGCCAGGTTGATGCCGGAAGAGGGGAATCCCCCAGACGGCGGGCCTAAAGGGCCAGGAGGGATTTGGCAACCGACTGAACTAAATCCCCCTCAATCTCCTTTAGGCCCTTTGGGTCCTTTACAAAAGGGGGAGGTAAAAACCGTATTTCGCCCCTCAAAGCCCCGGATTTGCCGGCCTGATTTGACATTTGCGCCGCACTAATTAAACTTTACACCACTAATTAAACTTAACATCACGAACGAAACGCCCCGCGACAACTTCCGGCAATCCCCCAAAGGGTGCGAAATTATGGACAAGGCGGTATTTTTTCGCGCACCGGCAAATGCGCTAAGTTACCGTTTTATTTATCTCACCCTGGACCGGGGCATTCACCCGGCAGCACCTCTCATGTCACACAAAAAGCCAATGTTCTTTATAATTCAGCTAGTTAACAGCCTTGGCACGATCAATGCTTTTTGATCAATAGTTGAACAGCAATACTTGCAGGGAGGTTCATCATGTTCGGATTCGGCATGCCTGAAATGATCGTCATTCTCGTCATCGTCCTGGTGGTGTTCGGCGCCGGCAAGCTCCCGGAGATCGGCGGCGCCCTGGGGAAGAGCATCCAGAACTTCAAGAGGGCCACGGATGGCAAGGAAGACATCGAGCTCAAGGCCAGTATAGAGGATAATCGGAAAAAGGAGGGTGCCCCCATTGCCTGACTTCTCAAGGGACAAGGACGCTCCCATCGGTTTGAAGGAAAGAGGGCCGCCCGGCGGTACCCTTCTCATTGTTTAGTGAATTCGGCGAGGGGACAAAAAAAAGAAGGAGGAGACCATGAACAGACGAGATTTCCTGAAGTTGAGCGCTGCAGGGGTTGCGACCCTGGTGATAGGGAGCCGGCTTCCCTTTCTGGGGATAAAGGACGCCTTTGCCGCAGAGCAGTTGCTGGAGGTCACCATCACCGACGCGGTCAAGGAGATGGCGACCCACAACGCCATCAACCAGGCCACGTCCTACTTCTGGATCTACAAGATGAAGGCGGACGGGGTGGACGTTCCCGCCGACTGCCCGGGCCCGACGATCGTCGCCGTCAACGGCGACTCGATCACCATCAGGATCACCAATGCCCTGGATGAGCCCCATGCGTTCTTCATCCCGGGCATGTTCGACAGCAACGACCTCGCTCCGGGAGGGATCGCACCGGGGCAGACCGTTGAGGGGACGCTGACCGTCAACCAGTCGGGCGCCCACCTCTACTACGACAACCTGAACGAGCCGGTCAACCGGATGATGGGGCTGCACGGCGCCCTGGTGGTCAGGCCGGCCGTGAAGACGGGAAACAAGTTCACCCCTTACGACAACCCGACCCCCCATATCCAGAATATGTACGACGACTTCGGCGGCAGCAGCCACTGGCCCGGCCTCGCCTGGGAGGAGGGTGACAACACCCCCTGGGCACTGGACAACACCAAGATCAACTGCCCGCCGTTCCGGCAGTACGTCTGGCTGACGCACCAGGTAAGCCCGAATCTCTTTGCCGAGGTGGGGAACCTGCCGGCCGGCCAGCTCTTCGATCCGCAGGAGTTCATGGACAAGTTCCTGCGGGACCCGTTCAGCCCGACCAGGAACAGCCATACACCGCAATATTTCACCATCAATGGCCAGTCCGGCTTCTTCTCCCACTTCAGTCCGGCCATCACCCCGCAGGGGCGGGTGGGGGAGCCGTGCGTGGTGCACATCCTGAACGCCGGACTCTGGACCCACTCCATGCACCTCCACGCCAACCACTTCTTCGTCACCAGCGTCAACGGCGTCCCCTCCGAAAATCCGATCTGGGTTGACGTCTACACGGTGAAGCCGATGGAAAGGATCGACTACACGATCCCCTACATGCGGCCGCCCGACATGGCCAACGTACGGGGGATCGGCCGGCCGGATCAACCCCTCAACACCATCCCCACCCTCACCTCGCCAATCCCTCATCCGGTCTGGCCCCCCACCGATGAGTTCCAGGTGTTCATGCCGCCGCTCGGCACCACCGCGCTGGCCCAGGACGGGATAACCCCGGTCGAGCTGGGGCAGCGGATGTCCCCCCTGTGCTTCCCGATGCATGACCATTCCGAGCCGTCCCAGACCGCCCAGGGGGGCAACTACAACATGGGGCTGATCTCGGGGATGTATTTCACCGGTGACCGCAACGCTGCGTCTCAGGGCCTCGGCAACCATATGGATTTCCCGATGGACGAGGACTTTGAAATGATGTTCCGGAATATCCGCGGCATCAGCAGCACGGGACTGGCGGCCGGACCGCGGCCGGAACCTGCTTGACAAAGCGGCAACCTGGCACATACCATTCATTAGATGATAGATAGAAAGGAGATAGAAAATGTCCGTTCAAAACCCGGCCTTTAGAATAACCCGCTGGTCCGTTGTCGGCATGGAGGGGATGTTTGTCAAGATGTTCGATCCCCCCACCGAAGACCCGGTCACCCCCGACCTGCTGGTGCCGACCAATCCCGTCCCGGAGGTGATGCTGGCGGCCGATGCCGCCGGCCTGTTCGGCCCCCTGCCGATCGGCATAAAAGTGACCACACCCCACACGGTCACGCGGGACCTGATGCACGGCATGAGAGTGCCGACCTGGGACGGTCTGAAGGAACTGGAGTTCTTCGTCTTCTCGGATGACGACAACCCCTTCACCGCCGGCGGCACCTGGCCGGCGGCCACCATCCGGGTCCCCCGGGGGGCGGTCTTCCATGGCCAGACCCAGGGGAAGGGGCCACCGCCGCACACGATCCACTGGCACGGCATCGAGCCGACCCCGCAGAACGACGGGGTGGGGCACTGCTCCATGGAGATCGGCCAGTACACCTATCAGTGGCAGCCGAACTTCATCGGCACCTACTTCTACCACTGCCACCGCAATACGGTGCAGCACTTCGAGTTCGGCCTCTACGGGATGCTGCTGATCGAGCCGCCGGACGCCTTTTTCGCTTCCCAGGTTCTCGGTCTGGCCACCATCCCGGTCGGCCATTGCCGGGACGGGAAACGCCGGACAGCGGCCAACCTGGCAGAGTTCCCCCAGTTCCCGGATTTCAACTCCAACCTCCTGACCGCCTCGGACCCGTGGAATGGCGATCCCCGCCTGAAGTTCGCCACCGACCCCCATGCCATGACCGTCGCCTACGACGTGGATGCCCTCTGGGTCGTCGACGACCGCGACTCGGTCTGGAGCGACCTGGCCCGCAACCCCCACGCCACCTTCCCCGCCCACGGCACCATTCCGGGGGTAAACGACGGTTTCTTCCAAAACGGTGACATACTGACGCCGGCCGCACCCACCGACTTCTTCGCCTTCCACGACTTCAACGCCGACTACTGGTTCGTCACCGGCGTGCCGGTGCCGGCCCAGAAGGGGGGGACCGCGCAGATCCCGCCCGGCATCGTCATTCCCGCGCCGCTGAACAGCGGGGTCGCCGGCACCCAGGTGTCGATCAGCGCCGAGACGGGCCAGACCATCTTCCTGCGCTGCCTCGACGCGGCCTACAACAGCGCCCGGGTCACCTTCCCGGTGAACGTTGTCATCATCGCCTGGGACGGCCGCGCCCTCGGCCAGCCCCCCTACGGCCACAACGAGGCGTATCTGGTCCCGGCCGGCACCCCCATTGACATGAGCACCGCCCGCCGTTTCGACGCGCTGATCAGGTCAACGGTCCCCATCAACGACTTCGCCACGGTGGAATTCATCAATACCCGCGGCCAGGTGAATCCAGTAAACGGCGGCCCGGTGGTTCCAGGGGACGAAGAGGTCGTGATGACCGCCCGGATCCCCATCAACATCGGCGGCGACCCGATACCGGCTCCGACCTTCGAAGTCAGCGGCGAGGTTGTCGACCAGGTCGGCTCGCGGCTGGAAGGGGTCAGCATGCATGTGGCCCCCATAAGCCTCGGCGGCTCCGACGCCCAGACCGTGCTGAGCGACGCCAACGGCAACTACAGCTTCGCAGGGCTGGTCAACAGCAGTTATCAGATCACCCCTTCCCTGGCGGGCTTTGTCTTTACGCCGCCAACCAGAGAATTGACGATCAATGACCAGAACCAGACAGACCTGAACTTCGCGGCGAACTCGGCCGTGGGAACCATTTCTCTCAGCTCCAACAAGCCGAGCCCGCAACTGACCAACATCCCGGGTGGAGTCACCTTCACCGCGGCGGTTGCGGCGGGCACCGGCCCCTTCGAGTTCCAGTTCTTCGTCACTAAAGATGCGGTCAAGACGATGGTGCGGGACTTCGCGACCGATCCGAGTCTCAACCTGACCGGCTCAACCGTGGGGAAAGGATCATTCACGGTGGAGGTGAGCGTGCGCCAAGTCGGGGCGACCTCCGTCCTGGCGGAAGAGCAGTTCACCATGTCGTTCACGTTCACCGGCGACCAGACCTTCACACCCGGCAGTTACACGATATCGGATGCCCTCGATTCGCTGAGGACTTCGGTGCAGCTGAATCCGCTGACACCGGAGAAGCTGGCGCGGCTGGATGTGGCGCCGTTTATCAACGCCATACCGACACCGGACGGCGCGATCGCCATCAACGACGCGCTCGCCATCCTCAGAATGGCGGTCGGTCTGCCTCCAATTCCGTAGGACAACATGCGCGCCTGATCGTTCAGGCATGCCACAGGCCGTGCCGGTGGGAGCGTTCAACCGGCAGGCGGACACAATGAAAGGTGGAGAGAGGGCTGGCCCTACCAGCCCTCTCTCTGCGGAAATCGTACGGAGGTTTACATGTTCGGATTCAGCATGCCCGCAATGATCATTATTCTCCTCATCGTCCTGGTGATTTTCGGCGCCGGAAAGCTCCCGGAGATCGGCAGCGCCTTGGGGAAGAGTATCCAGAATTTCAAGAGAGCGACGGAAGGTAAGGACGAGCTCGATCTGAAGGCCGAGTCGGAGGAAGGGAAGAAGGCTTGACGGTCTCTCTTGCGAATACAGTAGGGATACCCCTTGCGGGTATCCCGATTTCGGGCACCCGCAAGGGGTGCCCCTACAAGATCTGTCATGAATTCTAGGTACTTGGCAATTAACGGAGGGAATCGAATGGATGAGACGAAGACTGCGAAGGAAATCGGCGAGGCTTGGCTTGCGTTCGTTGCGGATACTTTAATGATCTCGGAGGGCCGCCCGGAGGTCGATGAAGAACTCAGACGCCTTGAGGAGCGCGGCGAACTGAAGCAGGCCAGGGAAGAGAGTCGGACCACAACAGACTCGCTGATTGAAGAGATACTCGACAGCGCGCCGGAATCCCGGCGCAAGCTGTTTTCCGTGACCGACCCCAGGTCGCTGGCTCTTGTGCAGGACCGGGTGAAAAGCGGAACAGATCTTCTGATCGGGATGGTGCACAAGGGGATAGAGATCAAGACCGGGGGGGCGCCGACGCTGGCGGGCTTTTTCCGGCAGATGCTTCTGCAAAGACCGGGGCAGTAACACCCCGGTTTCCATCGCATGGGAAAAAGGGCAACCGTAGCCGGCTGCCCTTTTTCTATTTAACGACATGCAAGAGGGAGGGGGTATGGCCAGTCTGTTTTTCTCTGTTATAATTTGTCAAACTCCTTCTGCTGTACGGGTTTCATGGGACTCATGGGACTTATAGGGAAACGCCATGGAAAACAGGGTGATACTCACCTTCAGAGACGGACATAAGCTGGAAGCCTCCCTCGCCCGGCCGTTCCGGTCCCAGGAAAACTCCATCGAAGTATCGCTGGATGACGGCAGCGGGAAATTCACCTTTTCCTTTGACGAGCTCTGCTGCATCGGGGTCGTCGGCAAACCGGCCCTCGGGCCTCAGTGCAGTGGTGGAGAGTGCTTGGAGGAGGTGGAGACCATCACCGGCGAGCACTACCTGGTGTGCGCCAAGGCCAACCAGCAGTTCCGGAACGGTTTCTACTGCACCCCGGCCGATGAGGAGACCCCCTTCAAGAGCATCTTTTTCACGTTCCACTCCATCAAGGTCCGCATCCTGCAACGGCCGGTGGGGGAAATCCTGGAGGACAACGGGCACCTGTCGAACCAGGACCTGGAAGAAGTCCTGGAGGAGCAGAGGGAATTGAGAACACTGCATGGGGGGAGCGTCCATGGGAAAACTTCCGAGATCCACCATGAAACCATTGCCAGGGTCCTCCAGAGAAAGGTAAACGCCCCCGAACTTCAGCAGAATGCCAGGGTTGGCGATATCCTGGTCGCCGCCGGGCTGGTCACGCGGGAAGAGCTGGAGAAGGCGATCGAGGCCCAGGAAAAGAACAAGAAGAGAAAAATCGGCTCCCTCCTCATCGAGCGCGGCCTCATCTCGGAGGATCAGCTCCTCACCGCCCTTGCCAACAAGTTCCGGATGCGATTCGTGGATCTCGACAAAGTGACCCCCACTCCCCATGCCCTGAAGGCGTTATCCAGGGGGATGGCCAACCAGATGCAGGTACTCCCCATCGAGGCAGAGGGCAGCAGGCTCGTGGTGGCGACCTCGGAACCGACCGACAGCACCATCATCGACCGGCTCCGCTTCATAACCAACTGCAATGTCGAGCTGGTGGTCGCCCTCCCCCGGCAGATCTCGGCGGCCATCATCAAATACTACAACACCCCTGAAGAGTCAGTGGACGTCCTGATCAGCGAGATGCACGGGGAACAGCCGACCGTGGTGGAGCAATCAGAGGAATCCAAGTTCATCGAACCCGATTCAAAGGTCATTCAGCTGGTCAACAAGGTCCTCATCGACGCCTACCGGAAGGGGGCTTCCGACATCCATTTCGAGCCGGGTCTCGACAAGAGGCCCTTCGTGGTCCGCTACCGGGTCGACGGCGACTGCTTCATCGCCCACCAGATCCCCTGCACCTTCAAGGGGGCCATCATCTCCCGGCTCAAGATCATCGCCAACCTCGATATCGCCGAGCACAGAAAACCGCAGAGCGGCAAGATCATTCTCATGTACGAAAGACGGAAGCTGGAATACCGGCTGGAGATCACCCCCTCGGTGGGGGGGCTGGAAGATGCGGTGCTGCGGCTCTTGACCGCCTCGAAACCGCTCCCCATCCAGGATATGGGATTTTCCTCCCTCAACCTGAACCGGTTCAAGGGGATAGTGGCCAAGCCGTACGGCATCATCCTCTGCGCCGGGCCCACCGGCTCGGGGAAGACCACCACCCTCCATTCGGCCCTGGCCCTGATCAATTCCCCGGAGCGGAAGATCTGGACCGCCGAGGATCCGGTGGAGATAGTCCAGGAGGGGCTGCGCCAGGTGCAGGTGAACACGAAGATCGGCTTCACCTTCCAGGAGGCGCTCCGCTCCTTCCTGCGCGCCGATCCCGACGTCATCATGATCGGCGAGATGCGCGACGCGGAGACAGCCAAGACGGCGATCAATGCGTCATTGACCGGGCACCTGGTGTTCAGCACGCTCCACACCAACAGCGCCCCGGAAACGATCGTCCGCCTCATCGAGATGGGGATGGAGCCCTATAATTTCGCCGACGCCCTGCTGGGCGTGCTCGCCCAGCGGCTGGCCCGCACCCTGTGCGAGCAGTGCAAGGAAGCATACCACCCCAGCCGGCCCGAATACGATGAGCTGGTGCAGCATTACGGGGCCGAGCTGTTCGAGGAACATGGCATGCCCCCTTACACGGCAGAGCTTACCCTGATGAGGAAAGCGGGTTGCGAGCGGTGCGGCGATACCGGCTACCGGGGGCGGATTGCGGTACACGAGCTGCTGGCCGGCAACCCCGCCATCAAGGACGCCATCAAGACCAACGCGACGGTGGAAACGCTGCGGGAGATCGCCGTGCTCGACGGGATGCGGACCCTGAAGATGGACGGCATCCAGAAGGTGTTCCAGGGGTTGACCGACATCAAGCAGGTCCTCAAGGTCTGCATGCTCTGATGCAATAATCCCAAAAACGGCAGTTATCCACGAAAAGCACGAAACACACGAAAATAAATTAAGAAGAGGCTCCCTGCAAAAGTCTTAAAACCAGATTGCCGCGCTTCGCTTGCAACAACGGTTGATGTGCTCATCTGGTTGGCATGCTGGTTTTGTTAGTGTTTTTCGTGTATTTCGTGGACAAATGCTTTTCCAGGATAATAGATTCACCCCGGGAGACCCCATGCGCTACTCCGCACTGACCACCGACCTGTACGAACTGACCATGCTCGCCGGCTATCTGGAGGAGGGGATGACCGAAAAGCCGGCCGTGTTCGATCTCTTCTTCCGCCATAACCCGTTCCAGGGGGGATATGCGGTCTTCGCCGGGCTGGAGACCGCCCTCGCCTACCTGGAAAATCTGCGCTTCAGCGAAGACGAGCTGGCCTACCTGGAAAGCCTCGGGATCTTCAGGCCGCGCTTCCTCGACTTTCTCCGCGATTTCCGCTTCAGGGGAACAGTCACCGCGCCTCCGGAAGGGACGGCGGTCTTCGCCAACGAGCCGCTCCTCACCGTCGAGGGGAACCTGGCCGAGGCCCAGTTCGTCGAGACGGCGCTCCTCAACATCATCAACTTTCAGACCCTGGTGGCCACCAAGGCGGCCCGGATCAACCACGCGGCTGCCGGCGGCAGCGTCGTCGAGTTCGGCCTGCGCCGCGCCCAGGGGCCGGACGGCGGCCTGTCGGTGGCGCGGGCCGCCTACGTGGGGGGAGTGCGGGCGACCAGCAACGTCCTGGCGGGGAAGACCTTCGGCATCCCGGTGAAGGGAACCCACGCCCACAGCTGGATCATGGCCTTCCCGGACGAGCTGACCGCGTTCCGCAAGTATGCGGAGGTCTTTCCGGACGCCTGCATCCTCCTGGTGGACACCTACGATACCCTGAAGAGCGGCCTCCCCAACGCCCTCACCGTGGCCCGGGAGCTGCGGCAAAACGGGCATGAGCTGGCGGGGGTGCGGATCGATTCAGGGGACCTCGCCTTCCTCTCCAGGGAGGCGAGGCGGCTGTTCGACGCGGCCGGCTTCCCCCGGGTAAAGATCGTCGCCTCCAACGAGCTGGACGAGCAGATCATCGACTCGGTCAGGGACGAAGGGGGAAGGGTGGACATCTACGGGGTGGGGACCAAACTGGCCACCTGCATGGGGGAAGGGGGGGGCGCCCTGGGGGGGGTGTACAAGCTGGTCCGGATCGACGACCACCCCAGGCTGAAGGTGACCAGCGACCTCGCCAAGGCGACCCTGCCGGACCGGAAGCGGCTCATCAGGGCCGTGGCCCCGGACGGCTCCTACATTCAGGACGTCATCTCCCTGGCCGGGGAGGAGCTGCGGCCGGGGGAGACGGTGTTCGACCCGGCCAATCCGCTGCAGCACGTGACCCTCCCGGCAAACGCCCGCATCGAGGAGCTCCGCTCGGTGGTGCTGGCGGACGGAAGACGGAGTCCCGGGCCCACCCCTTCACTGGATGAGGCGGCCAACCGCTGCGCGGACCAGCTGGCCAGGCTACCCCAGGGGTGCCTCCGCTTCATCAACCCGCACCGCTACAAGGTTTCCATCAGCCGCGGGCTGCACGAACTGCGGATCAGGCTGATGGAAGAGGTGCTGCATGGACTTTAGAGGGGAAGCGGGGAAGCGGGGAAGCGGCGGCCTTCCGTGCTTCCGCACTTATTAGAAGAGGAGAGTAACATGGCAGAAGGTGCGGCATTTCTTATTGTGGACGTTCAGGTTGATTTCTGCCCGGGGGGGAGCCTGGCGGTCCCCGGCGGTGACACGATAATACCGGTGATAAACCGCTACATCGAGCTGTTCCGGAAAAAGGGTATCCCTGTCTTCGCCTCCCGGGACTGGCACCCCGTCGTAACCAGCCACTTCGTGCAATACGGCGGCCTCTGGCCCCCCCACTGCGTGCAGGGGAGCGAGGGGGCGCGCTTTCATCCCCTGCTCAGGCTTCCTGCCGATGTGACCGTGGTCTCGAAGGGGATGGACCCGGACAAGGACGATTACTCGGCTTTCCATGCGGTGACCGAACAGGGGGAGCCCTTGCCCGAAAAGTTGCGTGAGCTCGGGATAGCGCGGCTCTACCTTTGCGGCCTCGCCACCGACTACTGCGTCCGCGCTTCCGCACTGGAAGGGGTGAAGCAGGGTTTAGCAGTGACCGTGCTCAAGGACGCCGTCAAGGGGGTGAACCTGAAACCGGGCGACTCCAGCCGCGCCCTGAAAGAAATCGTCAAGGCGGGGGGGGAGCTGGCCGACCTGGCGGAGATCGAGGAGAAATTCAGGGCGTAGGGCTACCACGTTGAGCCACGCCCGGATTTGCGGCAGATTTGTCTTGGCCGATTGAGCAAAACCGCAGGCGTAGCAGGGCTACGTCGAGGATTTTGCGATTGAGGGCGAGGCAAAGATGCCGTGAATACGGGCGTGGCCTAGCAGACCGGATATTTCCCTTTTGCCAAATCAGCGCAGAATGCATTGATCCCTGCCAGCTCCCGCTCGAAGATCTCCTCCACTCCCCTTTCGATCTCACCGATCCTCCTCCCCCTTTCCAGCAGGAGCTGGGCCGTGGCCAGCTGCGGCCGGTCGATGGGCACGCCGATCCTGCTCAGCAGCAGCACGTAGACCTCCTTGATCCCCTCGATCCCCTGGTAGATCTCCCGCGCCAGCCGGTGGGCGAGGACGTTGTAAATCTTGCCGACGTGGCTCACCGGGTTCTTGCCGGCGGCCGCCTCGGTCCCCATCGGCCGGTTCAGGGAGATCAGGCCGTTCACCCGGTTCCCCCGCCCCACCTGGCCCGAGTCGGCATCCTCGGCCGAGGTGCCGAGGAGAGACAGGTAGACCCCGGCGAGCCCCCTCCCCTCCGCATCGAGGGTGTTGAAGTGGACCGTGGGCCGGCGAAAGCCGCTGAAGCGGCCGAGAAACTCCTGCATCTCCCCGAGGATCGCCCCCTTCCGCGCGAAATAGTCCCGTTCCGAGGCAACGAACGGGGCGAGGAGCGGCATGGCGACCGTCAGGTCCAGCTCCCGGCCGCGCCGCGCCCCCATCACCTTGATGTCCTCGCCGCTCTCCGGAAATATCTCCTTGAACTCCCCCCCGTTGAGAAACCTCTCCATCTCCAGGACAGCCAGCTCCGTCGGGCTCAGGGGATAATAGCCGACCGCGGCCGAGGTGTCGTTGGCCACCCTGACCTCCCCGGGGCGGGCGAAGATATCGGCCAGCTCCGTCGAGCCCGGGGCGAGCACGACCCGGAACCGGAGGTGCCGCTCCGGATCGACGAAGCGGAGGTTCTCCCTGAGCCACCCTCGGGCCGCGGCCACGGCGATCTCAGCGACCGGTATCTCCCTGCCGGCCGCCCTGAAGGTGGCCCGGTCGCCGATGGTCAGCTCCATGGGGCGGACCACCCTCCCCCCGCCGAACCACTTCTCCACGCTCCCCGCGGCCAGAAGCCCCTTGTCGATGTTGTGGTGGAGGATCGTCCCGAACTCCCGCAGGTATTCCCCGGAGAGGGCAACCGAGATCGCCTCCATGACGGAGTCGCAGATCTGGTCCGGATGGCCGGTCCCCTTCCGTTCGACGATCTCCACCCGATGCTCGGTGACCGATTTTCCCTTGTACGTTTCGACGATTATCAT
>JAMPXD010000118.1 GCA_023701365.1 Geobacteraceae bacterium | reverse complement strand
GATACTCACCCGATTCAAGGTCGAGGACCGACATGTGGAAGGGAGCATCTTTCTCTTCTTCGAGGTGGGCTCCTTCGATACCCTCATCTCCGCCATCGACAGATCCTACCTCAATTCCTGACATCCCCAAATTATAATCCGCACACCTGGACTTTTTTTCTTGATTAATAATATACATATTTATATTATGATATGTGTTTCGTCAGTGCGACGTCCGCCGAGGGCGATGGTTGTCATCGAAACAGATAATCCGGCAAAGGAGGCAGTATGAGAGCACGTTTCACGGGATTTCTGGTGGGGGCCGTGTTGCTGGCGGCAGCCCACCAGGGAATGGCCGCAACCGACCATTCCGAGTTCGTCAAGGGGCCGTTCAAGACCGGTCCGGAGGTCACCAGGGTCTGTCTTGAGTGTCACGAGAAGCAGGCGGCCGACTTCATGAAGACCACCCACTGGACCTGGAAGGGGAGCCCCAACCTGGTGCAGGGGATGGAGAAGAGCAGCGGCGAATTCGGCAAGGCCAACATGATCAATGCCTTCTGCACCTCAGTCCAGGGTGGTCCCAACGGCATCGTCCACGAGTTCTGCACCAAGTGCCACGCCGGATACGGCTGGGCGAACAACGACTTCGACTTCTCCGACAAGACCAGGGTGGACTGTCTGGTCTGTCACGCCCAGAAGGGGAACTATGGCAAGAACTCCGCCGGCGAGGTCGACCAGAAGGCGATCGCCAAAGGTTCCATGAACCTCGATGACGCCGCCCGCAACGTGGGCCTTCCGACCCGCAGGAACTGCGGCCTGTGTCACTTCTACGGCGGCGGCGGCGACGCGGTGAAGAACGCCGGCCTCGACTCGACCATGGAAAAGCCCAAGAAGCAGCAGGATGTCCACATGGGGTCCAAGGAGTCGGGGGGCCAGGACATGACCTGCCAGGCCTGCCACAAGACCAAGGACCACAGGATCGCCGGCGCTTCCAGCATGCTGGCCCACTACGATGCCAGGGTCGCCTGCGACGACTGCCACAGCGGCGCCAAGGCCCCCCATCAGAAATCGAGAAACGGCGCGATCCTGAACCGGCACATCGCCACGGTCGCCTGCCAGACCTGCCATATCCCCGCCTTCGCCAAGGCCCAGGCCACCAAGACCATGTGGAAATGGTCCGACGTCGGCAAGGACATCAAGCCCGAGGAGGAGTTCGACAAGGAGACCTTCGCCAAGCACAAGGGGACCTTCAAGTGGGAGATGAACGTGAAGCCGGTCTACGCCTGGTCCAACGGCAAGGTGGAGCGCTACATGGTGGGGGACAAGATCAAGGACCCATCCAAGCCGGTCTACATGATCCGTCCGATAGGCGACATCAGGGACAAGAGCGCCAAAATCTACCCCTATAAATACTACACCGGCGACCAGCCGATGGACGCGAAACACAAGTACTTCCTGATCTTCCAGACCTACAAGGCGCTCTGGTCCGACTACCAGTGGGAAAAGGCCATCGTCCAGGGGGCCAATGGCTCCGGCCTCCCCTACAGCGGCAAATACCAGTTCGTCAACACGATCTCCTACATTGCCGCCCAGCATGAGGTTGCGCCCAAGGAGGAGGCCCTCACCTGCGGCGACTGCCACCTGGGGGGGGAACGCCTCGACTGGAAGGCCCTCGGCTATGCCGGCGACCCGGTCAAGGTCGGCGGCAGGTTCGAGAAAGTGGCGAAGGCGGCAGCGAAGAAGAAATAGATGAACCACATATCGGCATGAGCAAAGAGGGGCGGAGCAATCCGCCCCTCTTTTGCGTCTGAAGGAGCTGCGGGAAGGGTCCGATCTTTGTGGGGCAAGCGCCGCCTGCTCTTTTCAAGTCCCGAAGAACCGGTAAATATCGAACTGTACAGCCTTTTATGGCGCTAAAAAACAGGCTGTCCAGTTTTTTCTTATGAAGATGCTCAAAACTCTGCTATAATTCACGGGTTTAAAAAGCGGCACCTGCCGGAAGCGCTCTGCGCTTGCAGTGCACTACAGTTTCCGCCGCTCGGGGCGCGCCCCGTCTGCGGTCGAAAAATACCAATATAGATAGGGTTGACGAATTCGGCGAATTCCGGAAAAGGCCAAGGCTCTCGGCGCGATATTTTGCGCCGCACCGGTTTACCCGTTCTGTCCCCGCAAAGGAAAAAACATGTCCAAAAAATTGCTGATCAACGTGATGCACCCGGAAGAGGCGCGGGTGGCTATTGTGGAGGACGGCCGCCTCGTCGAGCTGGATATCGAGGTCGCGGGGAGCGAACAGACCCGCGGTAATGTCTACAAGGGTACGGTGGTCCGGGTGGAGCCGGGACTCCAGGCCGCCTTCATTGACATCGGCCTGAAGAAGCTCGGCTTTCTCCAGATGGGGGAACTCCACCCTGACTTCTGGCAGTGGCGCGACGACGTCCCGGAGGAGAACCGCAAGCGCAGGCCCCGCATCCAGGAGGTGCTGCGGCGCGGCCAGGAGCTGATCGTCCAGGTGGAGAAGGGTGAGCGGGACATGAAGGGGGCGGCCCTCACCTCCTACCTGTCGCTGCCTGGGCGGTACATGGTGCTCATGCCGGGGAGCGACTCCGCCGGCATCTCCCGCAAGGTGGAGAGCGAGGCCGACCGGAAGAAGCTGAAGGAGATGGCGGCCCAGTTCGAGATCCCCGAGGGGATCGGCTACATCATCCGGACCGAGGCGCTCGGCAAGACCAAGACCGAGCTGAACAAGGACCTCAAGTCCCTCGTCAAGCTCCACCAGGAAATCCTTGCCAAGGCCAAGAAGACCAAGGCGCCGGCCCTCATCTACCAGGAGCTGGACCTGGTGATCCGCACCATCCGCGACTATTTCACCGCCGAGATCGACGAGGTGCTGGTGGACAGCGCCGAGGTCTACCAGCAGGCCAAGGACTTCTTCAAGCGGACCATGCCGAAGTTCGAGAACCTCGTCAAGCTCCACCAGGAGAAGCGCCCGATCTTCTCCAAGTACCAGTTGGAGGAGCAGATCGACCAGATCCATGAGAAGAAAATCCCGCTAAAATCGGGGGGGTCGCTGGTGATCGAGCCGACCGAGGCGCTGGTCACCATCGACGTCAACTCGGGCAAGTCGACCGGTGAGAAGGGGGTGGAGGATACCGCCTTCAAGACCAACATGGAGGCGGCCGAGGAGGCGGCCCGCCAGCTCAGGCTGCGCGACCTGGGGGGGCTGATCGTCATCGACTTCATCGACATGCGCGACAAGAAGCATATGATCGAGGTGGAGAAGACCCTGAAGAACGCCCTCAAGGCCGACAAGGCGCGGGTGACAGTCGGGCGGATCTCCCAGTTCGGCCTGCTGGAGATGTCCCGGCAGCGGATCAAGGCGACCCTCTCCGAGGCGAGCTACCTTGCCTGTCCCCACTGCGAGGGGCGGGGCAAGGTCAAATCGGTGGAGAACATGGCCATCTCCTTCCTCCGCAAGGTGCACGCCGCGGCGGCCAAGGGGACGGCGGCCGAGGTGCGGGGGAGTCTCCCGCTCGAAGTGGCTTACTACCTCCTGAACCGGAAGAAGAGGGATCTGGCCCAGATCGAGAACGATTACGACATCGAGGTGACCGTCAAGGGCAAGCCTTCATTCCTCATGAACCAGCTGGAGCTTGAACTGGTGAAGCGGGAGAAGCCTCTCCACGTCGGCGTGACGGCTGAACCGGCTGCGGAGGCCCCGATCATGGCCGAGGCGCTGGAAGAAGCCGGGGCGGAGCCGTCTGAGGCTGCGGCCGCGCCTGCTGGCGAGGAGGTGAAGGGGAAGAAGAAGCGGCGACGGAAGAAGAAGGGGAAGGGGGAAGGTGAAGCCCCATCCCTGCCCGAGGCTGGCGCCGGGGAGGGAGAGGCGGCAGCCGGCGCAATCCTTTCCGCCGTGGAGATGCCGGAGGCAGTCTCCACCGAGGGGGAGGCAAAGCCGCACGAGGAGCCCCATCCGGAAGAGCAGAAGAAGAAAAGGCGGCGGCGGAAGCGGCGTGGCGCCAAGGCCCAGCCTGCGGAGGGCGCTGCCCCGGAAGCACCGCCCGGAGAACCTGCGCCTGAGGCCGGAAAGCCGGCCGAACCGGCGGTGGAGGAGGAGGAAGCCGGGCCTGTCGAGGCAGGAGCCGCTGCCGAGGAGCAGAAAAAGAAGAGGCGGCGCCGGAAGCGGCGCGGCGCCAAGCCCGCGGTCCCGGCGGAAGCGGCGGAAGCGGCCGGCGAGACGCCGCCGGAAAAGCCCCTCCACGAAGCGCCAGTGGGAGAGGCGGCAGCTCCCGCTGAGAAGCCGCCGGCAGTGCCGGAAAAGCCTAAAAAAGCGGTGCGGCCGGCCAGGAAGAAGACCCCTGCGCCGGTGCCGGCGGAGTCCCCGGAGCCGGCCATGGAGCCGGCCGCAGAGCCGACACCCCCGGCAGAGGCCGCGGCCGCGCCGAAAAAGAGGGGCCGCAGCAGGAAGGCCGTTGCGGAAGAGGCGGCCGAGGCGCCGCCGCAACTGACCGAAGCCGCTCCCGAGCCGGCGAAGCCGGCACGGAAAAAGGCCACCCGCAGGAAAAAGGAAGAGCCTGCTGAAGAGGGCGGGGGGGAATAAGAAGGGAGAGGTGCCCCGATGAAACTGATCCTTATGCTGACTTTCTGCCTGGCGCTTCTGGCGTCGCCGGCATGCGCCGGGGTCGAGGAGTGGTTCCTCTATCCTTCCCTGCAGTACTTCACCTGGAAGGAATTCAGCGGCAACCGGCGACTCGTCATGGAGGAGGGGCCGCTGTACGCTGTCGGCGGAGGCGTCAGGTTCGATCTCTACCGCAAGAGCCTGCTTGTGAACGTGAAGGGGGAGATCTTCGGGGGGGAGGTGGGCTATCGCGGCCAGACCCAGAATCTGGACAACGCGGCCCAGCATGCCCGGCCGCTCAAGACCGATGTGACCTATTTCGGCACGAAACTGGAAGGCGATGTCGGCTGGCGGCTGCCGCTGGGGTCGGGCTCCATCGAGCCGTTCGCCGGGATCGGCTACCGTTGGTGGCAGCGGGACCTGGCAAACTCGACCGCTCTCGATACGGACGGCAATGCTTTCCCCGTGGGAGGATTCACCGAGGTTTGGCACACCCTCTACTCCCGGCTCGGCCTCCACGGCAACCTGGCGGTCGGCAGCGACCTCACCCTGTTTGCCGAAGGGGGGGGGAGGTACCCCTTCCTGAACCGTAATGTCGCCGATTTTCCCGGGGCCGGCACCGTCACCATCAAGCCGGAGCCCCGCTGGTCGCTGTTTGCGGAACTCGGCGCCAGATACGGGAAATTCCGGCCGGCGCTGTTTTACGAGGGGTTCCGGTTCGGCCAGTCTCAGGCGGTCCCGATCGGCGGCAACCGCTTCCTGTTGCAGCCTGAATCGGATTCCGACATCTTCGGCGTCAATTTCGGCTGGGCCTTCAAGTAGGGGACACGGGCAATGCAGGTCATCCTCCTCATCGCCCTGTTCGGGGCGCTTGGCTGTCTGACCCGCTACTTCCTCTCCGGCTGGGTCTACAAGGCCGTCGGTAGCGGCTTTCCCTCGGGTACCCTGGCGGTCAACATCGTCGGGGCCTTCTGCATCGGCCTGGTCATGGAGTTCGCCATCCGGAGCACGCTGGTTTCCCCTTCTCTCCGGATCGGCCTCACCATCGGCTTTCTCGGCGGGCTCACCACCTTCTCCACCTTCAGCTACGAAACCTTCCGCCTTCTCGAGGAGGGGGAGCTCCTCATCGCCACGGCCAACGCCCTGTTGAGCGTGGTGGCCTGTCTGCTGTTCACCTGGCTCGGGATAATAACCGCAAAGGCCCTGTAGGGGCGCATGGCATGCGCCCCGTCTTCATGATGCATAGTTGGGCGCACCGCCGTGCGCCCCTACAAACGAATGTGCTGGGGGATTATCCATGACCAAACTGAGCGGCGAACTGGTGCTGATGCGGATCTTCATCGGCGAGAGCGACAGGCACGGCCATATCCCGCTGTACGAGGCGCTCGTGCAGTTCTTCAGGGAGGAGGGGTTCGCCGGGGCCACGGTGCTGCGGGGGGTGGCCGGCTTCGGGGCCCACAGCGTCTACCATACCGACAAGCTGCTGCGCCTGTCCCAAGACCTGCCGATCGTCGTCGAGGTGGTGGAAAGCCGGGAGAAGATTGACGCGGTCATGCCGAGAATTGACGAGATGATGCGCGGCGGCATGATCACCCTGGAGAAGGCCACGGTGATTCGCTACAGTCAACCCGATAAAAAATGAACTTAATCTGACTGTCTTCCTTGAAATGCGGAGGGATGGCGGTAAAATTATCAATCGTACGGCAAGACGGACGGGGGGCGGCAGAGACGAAGGGGGCAGATATGCGGCAACGGATCATCCAGGCGGAACCGTTGATAAGACCCGTTATCTTTGCGGAAAGATGCAGCGGCTGCAAGACCTGCATCAAGCACTGCAAGAGCAAGGTCCTCGCCTATGATCGAGCCACCAGGAGGATCAGGGTGAAAGAGTCCCCCGGTTGTCTTCCGGACTGCCGCATCTGCGCCCGTCTCTGCCCGACCGGCGCCGTCACCTTTTCCGATGAGGAGGCTTTCGTCAGCTATCTCAAAAAACGCCTGGACAAGATCGGCCATGAACTCGCCACCGTTGACAACTCCCCGCCAGGCAGGGAACAGAAGCCGCGGCAGTAACCCTCCCCGCCGAACCGGCCGCACCCACCCTGTTGAAACATCCCCTCCCTCTGCTATACTTTGTTCGCGCCTGTCCGGTTGCCCCGTTATCTCCCCGGCACTCCACAGAAGGGTCCTGCGATGGATTTTCTCCACAATATCAGTCCTGCCCGTCTTGAGGAACTCTATTTACTCTGGCGGCAAGCGCCGCAACGGCTGGGCGCCGACTGGCAGGCCTTTTTCGCGGGCTTCGAGCTGGCGGGGGCGGAACCGGCGCCGATGGCACCGGAGGTGGCGCTGCGGCAGTCTGCCGTCCAGTCCCTCATCTACCGCTATCGCGATATCGGCCACCTGCTCGCCTGCACCGACCCCCTCTCCCCCTGCAAGGTCGACCATCCCCTCCTCTCCCTCTCCGCTTTCGGACTTGGCGCGGCTGACCTGGACCAGGTTTTCCACACCCGCCGCTTCATGAAGAAGAGCGCCACGCTCCGGGAGATCCTCGCTGTGTTGCGGGAGACCTACTGCCGCTCCATCGGCGTGGAGTTCATGCACATCCAGGAGCCGGCCGAGCGGCAGTGGCTGATCGACCGGATGGAGCCGGTGCGGAACCGCTCCTCCTTCACCCCCGGGGAGAGGATCGCGATCCTGGCGAAGCTGAAGGAAGCGACCATGTTCGAGGGGTTTCTCCACCGGAAGTTCCCCGGCCAGACCCGCTTCTCCCTGGAAGGGGGGGAGGTGCTGATCCCCCTCCTCGACGAGGCCGTGTCCCATGCGGCGCATCTCGGGGTGACCGACCTGGTCCTCGGCATGCCCCACCGCGGCCGTCTCACGGTCCTGGCGGCCGTTTTCCGCAGGCCCCTCGAGAACCTCCTTGCCGAGTTCGGCGACAACGCCGAGCATGGGGTCGTGGGGGAAGGGGACGTCAAGTACCACCGGGGGTTTTCCACCAACTTCACCGTTGCCGACGGTTCCACCATCCACCTCACCATGGCCACCAACCCGAGCCACCTGGAGGCGATCGACCCGGTGCTGGAGGGGAAGTGCCGGGCGCGCCAGGACCGCCGCGGGGGGGGCGCCGGTGTGCTGCCGGTCCTGATCCATGGTGACGCCGCCTTCAGCGGCCAGGGGGTGGTGGCGGAGACCTTCAACCTTTCCCAGCTCGAAGGGTACCGGACCGGCGGGACCCTCCACGTCGTCGTCAACAACCAGATCGGCTTCACCACCCTCGCCGCCGCCGCCCGCTCTTCCTGCTATGCCACGGATGTCGCCAAGATGGTGATGGCGCCCATCTTCCATGTCCACGGCGAGGACCCCGAGGCGGCAGTGCACGTGCTCCGGCTTGCCCTCGATTACCGGCAGGCTTTTGCCCGGGATGTTGTGATCGAGGTGATCTGTTACCGCCGCTACGGCCACAACGAGGGGGACGAGCCCTACTTCACCCAGCCTCTCATGTACGAGAAGATCAAGGACCGCCCGCCGGTGGCTGAGCTCTATGCCCGGACCGTCGCGGAGCAGGGGGTGGACGAGGAGCGGATCGCAGGTTTGGAAGGGGAGATCACCGCCCGCCTGGAAGGGGCGCTCGGCCGGAAGGCAGCTCCGGTGGATGAGGGGTTTGCCGGGGAGTGGAGCGGGGTCCAGCGGGACTACGCTCACCTTGCGGTGGAGACCGGCGTGAAGAAGGAGCGGCTCCAGGTCTTGGCCGGGTTGCTGAGCCAGGTCCCTGCCGGCTTCACCCCCCATCCGAAGATCATGGCCCTGCTGGAGAAACGGCGCGAGGCGGTGACGCAAGGGGAGGGGATCGACTGGGGCAACGGGGAGTCGCTCGCCTTTGCCTCTCTGCTTGCCGAAGGGATCTCCGTCAGGCTCTCCGGACAGGACGTGCGGCGGGGGACCTTCAGCCAGCGGCACGCCGCCCTGTTCGACATGAAGACCGAAAAGCCCTGTGCGCCGCTCGCCGCTACGGCGCGGGAGGGGGCGGCATTCTACGTCTATGACAGCATGCTCTCGGAAAACGCTGTGCTCGGCTTCGACTACGGCTACTCCCTTGAATCGCCGGCCGCCCTGGTCATCTGGGAGGCCCAGTTCGGCGACTTCGCCAACGGCGGCCAGGTGGTCATCGACCAGTTCGTCGCTTCCGGCGAGGCCAAATGGGAGAGGGTGAGCGGCCTCGTCATGCTCCTCCCCCACGGCTACGAGGGGCATGGGCCGGAGCATTCCAGCGCCCGGATCGAGCGGTACCTCCAACTCTGCGCCGATAACAACCTGCAGGTGGCTACCCCCTCCACCCCGGCCCAGTATTTCCACCTGCTGCGGCGCCAGGTGAAACAGCCGTTCCGCAAGCCCCTCATCGTCTTCACCCCCAAGAGCCTGCTCCGACACCCCCGCTGCGTCTCTCCCCTTGCGGATCTCGAGACCGGCCCGTTCCGCGAGGTCCTGGGCGACGGCGCCAACCCGGCGAAGGTGAGGGCGGTTCTGCTCTGTTCTGGTAAAATATTCTTCGAGCTCCTGGAGCGGAAGGAGAGGGAGGGGCGGGACGACGTCGCCATCATCCGGATCGAGCAGCTCTACCCCCTGCGCACCGACCTCCTGGGCGAGGCGCTGGCGCAGTACCGTAGCGCCGGGCACTTCGTCTGGGTGCAGGAGGAGCCGGCCAACATGGGAGGGTGGAATTTCCTCCGGCCGCAGCTGGCGGAGATTCTCGGTGAGGAGCCAGGTTACGTCGGCCGGCCGGCGGCGGCTTCGCCGGCCACCGGCTCCCACAGGTTGCACAAGGAGGAGCAGGGGAGAGTCATTGAAGAGGCTTTTTCAGCAGCGTAGGGTGGGTTAGGCGCAAGGCGCCGTAACCCACCGGGTGAAGGTGACGGAAATCGGTGGGTTACGCTTCGCTAACCCACCCTTCATTAAATATGGCGGTTGGAGAATCCCATGCAAATAAAAGTCCCCGAAGTGGGTGAATCTGTATTCGAGGCGCTGGTTGCCAAGTGGCTCAAGGAAGACGGCGCGCAGGTGGCGAAGGACGAGCCGCTCTGCGAGATCGAGACCGACAAGATCACCCTGGAGATCAGCGCCGAGGCGGACGGCATCCTGCGGGTCAAGGTCGCGGCAGGGACCACGGTCAAGATCGGCAGCGTCATCGGCGAGATCAAGGAGCAGGCGGCGCCGGAAGCGGTCAAGGCACCGCCTGCCGGAGAAAAAAAGCCGCATGTTTCCCCGGCTGCGCGCAAACTGGCCAGGGAAAAGCTGGTCGAGGTCAGGGGCGAGGCCGGGAAACCTCCTGAAGTCCCCCCGGTGGTGCGGAGCGAGGAGGCGACTCCCTACGCGGCCGCCAGGGAGGAGCGGGTCAGCCGCAGGCCGATGACCCCGATCCGCAAGAGAATCGCCGAGCGGTTGCTGGCTGCGCGCCGGGAAACCGCCATGCTCACCTCCTTCAACGAGGCGGACCTGGGGCGGGTGCTGGAACTGCGCCGCAACTACGGCGAGGAGTTCCAGCGCAGGCACGGGGCGAAGCTCGGCTTCATGCCGTTCTTCGTCAGGGCCTGCTGCGAGGCGCTGCGGGAGTTTCCGGCGGTGAACGCCCGGATCGACGGGGACGACATCGTCTTCCACAACTACTACGACATCGGCATCGCCGTCTCCGGCGAGAAGGGGCTGGTGGTGCCGGTCCTGCGGGACGCCGACCGGCTCCGCTTCGCCGAGATCGAGCGGGCCATCGACGATTTCGTGGAGCGGATCAGGACCAACCGGCTCGCCATCGCCGACCTGGAGGGGGGGACCTTCACCATCACCAACGGCGGGGTGTTCGGCTCGCTGATGAGCACGCCGATTCTCAATCCGCCCCAGAGCGGGGTCCTCGGCATGCATGCGGTCCAGGAGCGCCCGGTGGCGCGGGACGGCCAGGTCGTGATCCGCCCCATGATGTACCTCGCCCTTTCCTACGACCACCGGATCATCGACGGCCGGGAGGCGGTGCTGTTCCTGAAGAAGGTGAAGGAGTACATCGAGGAGCCGGAGGAGATGCTGCTGGAAACCTGATCTGCCGGAGAGCCGCAGCGGTGCGGAGGAACGACATGGGAAGACTCATCTGTCCTCGTCCTGAAAAATGGCACGAAATCTACCGGAACCTGGAATCGGCCCGAAAGGAAAGAAAAGATCACGGGATCGAAAGGGTCCCTGCGCCGCTGATTCTCGGGGAGTGGGAGCATTCCGCCACCTGGGAGAAGGAGCTGCGCTGGCACGAATACCTGGAGTGGGCGCGGGAGCATGGCTTTTCCCATCTGATCCCCCAGTTTTCGGAAGAAGACGGTTACGTTGTCGAGGAAGGCTGAGCGGTTCAATGCCATATGTTCAGGAGGGTTCATCTGCATGTCTGAAGAAAGTTTCGATCTGATCATCATCGGCGCCGGCCCCGGCGGCTACGTGGCGGCGATCCGCGCCGCCCAGCTCGGGCAGAGGGTTGCCGTCGTGGAAAAGAGGGAGGCCCTCGGCGGGGTCTGTCTCAACGAGGGGTGCATCCCGAGCAAGGCGCTGCTCGACTCCTCGGAGTTGTTCGCCCTGGCCCGGGACAAGTTTGCCGGCCACGGGATCGAGGTCGGGCCGCCGCGGCTCGACCTCGCCCGGATGATGGCGCGCAAGGACGACGTGGTCAGGAAGCTGACCGACGGGATCGCCTTCCTCTTCAAGAAGAACAAGATCACACTCTTCAGCGGCTCTGCCAGGCTGGCGGGGAAGAGCGGCGATAACCACAGGGTCGAGATTGAAGCGGGGAAGCGGGGAAGCGGGGAAGCGGGGAGCCTAGAACAAGCATTGATTGCACCGCGCGTCCTCCTCGCCACCGGGAGCGAGGCGGTGGGGCTGCCGTTCATGCCGTTCGACGGCGAAACGGTGGTCTCGGCACGGGAGGCGCTCGCCCTGGACCGGGTGCCCGGGCACCTCCTGGTGGTGGGGGCGGGGTACATCGGCCTGG
>JAMPXD010000117.1 GCA_023701365.1 Geobacteraceae bacterium | reverse complement strand
TGTCAGTATGTTACTGGATATGATGCCGATATTGTAGCGATGGAAACGTCAACTTAGTTTACGAGCGGATATATTGAAAAGGCTGTAGAGGCAGGTTTGCCGGGGCGTAATGGGGAAACGTAAACTGAGTATACTATGTCAACTTAGTTTACTTCCGAGAGAAGTAATGCCTTGCCGGAGGGCCATTATCATCAGGTACTGCTGACAGGAAGCTCGATAATGAATTTGGTCCCTTGAGGGAAATTGTCCTTTACCCGGATAAAGCCGTGATGGTCGGAGATGATGCTGTTGACTATTGACAGACCGAGTCCGGTTCCCGTTTTCTTTGTGGAAAAATACGGTTCAAAGAGTCTGGACCGATCTTCAGGGGCAATGCCGGGACCGGTGTCAGAAACTATGCAGGTGGCCATCTGCAATTCCTTGTTGTAGCGGCTCTCGATGTCGATCCTTCCTTCGCCGACGATGGCAGCAACTGCGTTGTCCAGCAGGTTTATCAGCACCCGTTTGATCTGGTCACGGTCCAGCTGCAGTTGGGGGAGCAATTCGTCGGCCTGGAAGTTGAAAGTTATGGTACGGTGTGCTTCCTGGTAAAGCGTTTGCGCTTCCCTGATTATGTCATTCAGGTTGTTGGCACTAGGTTGCGCTGCGGGCATCCTGGCAAAATTGGAAAATTCATCGACCAGGATTTTCATTTCGTTGACGGACTTGATGATGGTGTCGGTACATTCGTCGAAAACCGTCTCGTCTTCGCTGAAACGGGCAAGATAGCGCTTTCGCAGCCGTTGCGCCGACAACTGGATGGGGGTCAGCGGATTCTTTATTTCATGGGCGATGCGTCTTGCCACTTCCCGCCACGCCGCCATCCGCTGGGCGTTTATGAGTTGGGTCAGGTCGTCGAATACCACCACAGTCCCCATGAATTCGCCGTTCTCATCCCTTAGGACGGTCAGGTTGAGAAAGAGGGTGAGTTTGGTATCCTTGAGCGACACTGAGACCTGCTTACTGATCGTATCCTGTTTTGCCACGACCATGTCACGGAGCATCCCTTTGACAATGTCCAGGTGATGCGAGCGGAGAACGTCGCGGAAGTTCCTCCCCAGTACTGCGCCGGCATCTATATGGAGGAGGCGCTCTGCGGAGGTGTTTACGGTAGTCAGTATCCCATCCTTGTTTATGGAAATGACCCCGGCAGTGACGTTTTTCAGGACCGTTTCCATGTAGCGCCGGCGCTGTTCCAGTTCCATGTTGCTTCTGATCACTTCTTCATGGGTCTGTTTCAATGCCAGTTGATTACTTCTCAAATCTTCAGTCATCTTGTTGAATGAGGCGATCAGCATCCCGATCTCGTCGGCCCCATTTTCCCCCAGATGGATATCGAGATTCCCGTCGGCTACCTGGCGGGTTGCTTCAGCCAATTCCTGAATCGGGGTGGTCAGGCTTTTGGCAAGATAAACGCCGAACCAGACGGCGAGAAAGACGATGACGACGGTAATGAGAAACAGCGTCAGAATATACCAGGTCTTTATCGGATTCTTGAGGATTCTAAGTTGCCGGAATTCATGGTAGGAGGTGGAAATCTCCTTCATCTTGCTGACCAGCGAATGGGGCACATAATAATTTACCACGACGACACCGACCACGTCCCTGGCATTCCAAGTGGAACGAATGGGCACGATGCCCCGGATGAGGTCGGCCTTCCCGATGGAATTGACCCGGGTCAGCTCATTGCCGCGAAGCCCGACGTTGATATCTTCCGATGACGGATTGGTGAACTCTCCCAGGGGCAATTTGGGGTTAGCGGCCCGGACCAGTTCTTCGCGCTGGGAAGAAAACACCTCCACCACCCCCAGATTATATTCTTTCTGTTTCTGGCGAATGAGTTTTTTCAAGGTAGGCAGATTCTCATCATTAAGGAGTTTCTGCTCCTTGATAAATTCGCTCAGCTGCTGCCCATAATGGAGGGCATTGGCGGCAGAGGTCTTGTAGTAAGTCTGGGCGACTTCCATGGATTCGTCCAGGGAGGTTTCGACCTGCTTGCTGAACCAGTTCTGGATGCTGTTCGTGATGAAGCCTGCGGACACGAAGAAGAGGAGCATGGTGGGAATCAGGGAGAGTCCTACAAAGGCGAGGACCAGTTTGGTGCGAAGTTTAGCGCCGATGGCGTTTTGCCGTCGCTCCATCAGGAGTTTGGCCAGATTGCGGAACACCAGGTAGACCAGGAGGATGATCAGGAGCACTATGATGTTGACAAGCCCGAAGATGAGGATGTTGTTCCCGATCGTTACTTCTGAGCTCAATCTTGTCAGACCCAGTTCCGCCCGGGTCAGGAGGATGATCAACAGGAGGGATATGACGACGATGATCCCCTCGCGTTTTCGCTTCCTTGCTTCTGTTTGTGAGGGTTCGGTGCCTTGCCGCTGTTGCGGCGCTCTTCTGCCAAGGTTCATAACCCAAACTGTATATGAAAACAGCCATTATTTCAAGGGGTAACAGACGAAGGGGGGATGGGATGGGGGGGTATTCCTAAAGCCTGCCGGAGCGAAGAATGGCGATAACCCACCATAAGCCGATGAATCCGGCGACGGTGTAACCGAGAAATGCGAAAATCGGGAAGCCGAGCAGGCGCGGTCCCCTGTCGATCTGCATGACGATCGAAGAGCCGACAATGAGCGCCGCGATGATGAGGCTTGAGGACAGGCGGTTGATCGACTTGTCCAGCTCCTGGATGAAACGGTCGAGTCCCCTGTGTTCAAGGTCGATCTTGAACTTGTTGCGGTTTATCCGGTTCAGTATCTCCTTGAAATCCTTGGGGAGATTCTTGATGAGATGGGCGAGCGCAAAAAAATGCTCCTGGACATCCTTAGCCAGATGGCGGGGAGAAACCCTCTCCCTTAGGGCCATTTCCATGAACGGCTGGAGGTGTTCGATCATGTCGAACCGGGGGTCGAGTTCCCGGCCCATCCCCTCCACGGTGATAAGCGCCTTGCTCAGGAGCATCAGGTCGGGCTGCATTCTTATATGATAGGTGGTGATGAGCTCGATGAACTCCATCAGCATCTGCCCCACCTCGATCTCCTGAAGCGGCAAATCATAATAGCTGTCGATGAATTCGGAGATGTCCCGCTTGAGCGCCCGGACGTTGAGCGGATCCGGCAGATCGCCGGAGTAGCTCAACAGGGAAACGACCTCATCTATGTCCCTTCTGATGATGGCGAGCAGGAGGTCGATCAGGTACCCCTTGAGCTGCTCGTCGAGTCGGCCGACCATCCCGTAATCGAGGAGGCAGATGGTGTTGTCCGGCAGAATGAACACATTGCCCGGGTGTGGGTCGCCATGGAAAAAACCGTGGATCAGCACCATCTTCAGGAAGGCGTCGGCGCCGCGCTTGGCGATCCGGGTGCGGTCGAGTCCTGCCAGTTCCAGGGCCGGGAGATCGGAGACCTTGATGCCGTCGATGTACTCCATGGTTAGGGCGCCCTTGGATGTGGTCTTCCAGTAGACCTTGGGGAAGTAAAGGGACTTGTCCCCGACGAAATTGCCGGCGATCTTTTCGATGGTGTGCCCTTCGCGGGAAAAATCCATCTCTCTACGGATCGTCCGGGCGAATTCCCGGACGAGACCGACCGGGTCATAGATGTCGCTTCCCGGCAGATGGCGTTCCGCCAGGGCCGCCAGCCCCATCAGGACATCGATGTCGGTCTCCACCAGTTCGACAACGTAGGGACGGCGCACCTTGACCACCACCTCCTCGCCGGAGGTGAGGCGTGCCCGGTGGACCTGGGCAATGGAGGCGGCGGCGATCGGTTCCTGGTCAAAGGAGGAGAAAAGCTCTTCCAGTTCTCCGCCCAGTTCGGCGCGGATCTGTGCCCTTACCTCCTCGAAGGAGAAAGAGGGGACCTGGTCCTGAAGTTTGGCGAACTCGGTAATATAGCTTCGCGGGAGGACGTCGGGCCGGGTAGAGAGGAGCTGGCCGAGTTTTACAAAGGAGGGGCCGAGCTCCTCCAGCGCCAGCCGCATCCGTTCGGCAGGAGAAAGCTGGGCGATCTTCATTTCGTCCCGGCGGAAGATCCTCTTCCCCCGGGCAACGAAGTGGGACAGGTTGAGGTATTCCAGAAAATGGTCAAATCCGTACTTGAAAAGGACCCTGCCGATCTGCCGGTAACGCCTGATGCTGCGGATATTGCGGTTGAGCTGGGCGAGGTTCAGCATGGCTCGCCGGATTCGGGTTCCTTCCGCACTCTTTCCAGCTCTTCGACCCGCTTCTGCAGTCGGTCGAATTCCTCCCGGGGAACCAGGCCGAGCCTGTCAATGACCTTCTTTACCTCAGCCTCGGCAATTTCTGCGATCCGCTCCCTGCTTTCCTTTGCCATCCCCTGCATCTTATCCAGGAACGCCTTTCCCTCCTCCTCGCTGACCTTGTACTTTTCCTTCAGCTCCTCCAATAACTCTTCGGCCTTTTTCTGGGACAGGGAGAGAAAGCCGAGTCCGGTCAGTGCAGCCTTTTCGAGCAGTTCAAACATGGTCGCCTCCGGTAAAATTAATGAATTTCTGAAGATAAAGGTAGCAGAAAACCGTGGAAATGCAAACGCAAAGGGGATGCGGGGTGGGCGGCTCGTATTACTTCCTGAACAGCCAGAGTATGAAAGAGACGATGGCCGAGATGAGGATGCAGGTGGCAAGGGGGAAGTAGAAGGAGAAGTTTTCCCTTTTGATAGAGATGTCGCCGGGGAGTTTTCCCAGCCAGGGGACTTTGCCGGCAAAGGTGATGATGATGCCGCATGCCGCGATCACAAGGCCGAGGACGATCAACCATTTCCCGAAATCTGACATGATGTGCCTTCCTCTACGGCCTGACCCGCTGTTGATAACGCTCTTTTTCACTGTAGATACAGCCGCAGTACTGCTGTCGGTACAGTCCGAGCTCTCTGGAGATTTCGATCCCCTTCTGCCAGCCGCTGCGGAAGTCCGCGTAATGAAATTTGACGCCGTATTTCTCCGCGAAACGCTTGCCCAGTTCAGCGATCAGCTCGTGCTTCTGGTACCTGCTGTAGAGGAGGGTGCTTGAGAAGGCGTCGAAGCCGAGACCGGCCGCCTCCGCTGCCGCCACCTCCAGCCGGGAAGCATAGCAGTAAAGGCAGCGTTGCTCCGGCTCAGCGGCGACCGCGCCGAGGAACTCCTCCAGCCGGTATTCTTCCCGGAAGATTACCTCCAGCTCGACCATGGCCGCGTACTCCCTGACCGTATCCAGCCTCTTGCGGTACTCCAGGAAGGGGTGGATGTTGTGGTTGCAGAAGAAGCCGGTTACCTGCATGCCGCTGGAGCGGAGTTCCCGGACCGGGTAGATGGCGCAGGGGGCGCAGCATATGTGGAGCAGAATGTTCATGTCTCAGCCTTTACCAGAACCTCCCGTGCCAGCCGCAGGGAAATTTTCCGGCCGGATGACAGGGCATGACGCCTCAGGGATTCCAGCGCCTCCATGAGCGACGGGATGTCGCGGCAGGTGTGGCGGAGCAGGTAATCGATGACCTCCGCGGGAAGGGAGACCTGCCGGTCTTCCGCCAGCTTCTTCATGATCAGCCGCCGGGAGTCGTCGTCGGAAACATCCATCCGTGCCACGAGCCCCCAGAGAAGCCGTGAGATGAGATGGTCGTCCAGGGTGGGGAGCTCCCGGGGGGGGTGGAGACCGGTCACCGCTATTTTGCGGCCGGAGTTGAAGAAATCGTTGAAAATCTGCCAGAGCTCAACCCGTATGTTGACATTATCGGGGATAAGGTGGAGGTCGTCAACCAGCAGGGCTGGTGCGTCGTTGAAGCGTTCGGCCAGCCGGGAACTCTGTTCTGCCAGGTACTCCCCCCGGTAGAGCTGATCGAGCTCCCTGAAGGAGATGTAGGGGATCGGGCTTTCCGAGACATGCTCCCCTTCATTGCGGCCAGCCATCAGACTCTTGCCGAGGGCGGCTAGCAGATGGGTCTTGCCGGAGCCGGGCGGGCCGTAGATATAGAGGAGATTGTGCCCCTCGCTCCCGGCGAGCATCAAGGCAAACCGGTAGGCGACTTCGTTGCCGCCGCAGACGACGAAATTGTCGAAGCCGTAGCGGGGGTGCACCGGGAAATCGAAGACCATCTGCACGGTCAGAACAGCCTCCCCTGCGCCCCTTCGGGGCAAGGCCTGCCGAGATGGAGGTAGGCCGCGCGGGTCACCATCCTCCCACGCGGGGTGCGGTTCAAGAAGCCCTGCTGGATCAGAAACGGCTCGTAGACGTCCTCGATCGTGTCGCTCTCCTCGCAGATCGCTGCGGCAAGGGTGTCGAGCCCGACCGGGCCGCCGCTGAACTTGTCGATGATGGTCAGCATGATCAGACGGTCAACATGGTCGAACCCCTGCTCGTCTATCTCCAGGAGTGCCAGGGCGCTCTGCACCACACCTCTGGTGATGACCCCGTCCGCCCTGACCTGGGCGAAGTCCCGGACCCTGCGCAGCAGGCGGTTGGCGATCCGAGGTGTGCCCCGGCTGCGGCAGGCCAGCTCCCGGGAGCCCTCCTGTTCGATATGGATGCCGAGGATACGGGCGGAGCGGGTGACAATGGTGGCGAGCTCGCTGTCGGTGTAGAATTCGAGGCGGGCAATGACCCCGAAGCGGTCCCGCAGCGGCGAGGAGAGGAGGCCGGCCCTTGTGGTCGCCCCCACCAGGGTGAATCTGGGGAGGTCCAGCTTGACAGTGCGGGCGCTCGGCCCCTGGCCGATGATGATGTCAAGCTGGAAGTCCTCCATGGCCGGATAGAGGATCTCCTCGACAATGTGGGAGAGACGATGGATCTCGTCGATGAACAGGACGTCGTGGGGTTCGAGGTTGGTAAGGATGGCGGCCAGGTCGCCGGGTCGCTCGATGACCGGCCCGGACGTGGACTTGACGTTGACCCCCATTTCGGCGGCGATGATATTGGAGAGGGTGGTCTTTCCGAGCCCTGGCGGGCCGTAGAGGAGGACATGGTCCAGGGCTTCCTTGCGCCCCCTGGCGGCGTCGATGAAGACCCGCAGGTTCCCCTTGGCCTTCTCCTGCCCCACGTAGTCGGCGAGCGTCCTGGGCCGGAGGCTGCCTTCGACGAAGAGATCGTCTTCGGTTATTTCGGGTGCGATAGTGCGGGTCATATGAAATCCAGGCTAAAGGCTAAAGGCTAAGGGCTAAGGGCTAAGGGCTAAGGGCTAAGGGCTAAAGGAGTTTCCCTTCCCCCTTAGCCTTTAGCCATTGCCTTGATTCTATTTCATCAGCAGCTTCAGTGCCCTTTTCAAGAGCTCTTCCATTGAGGTGTCCGCCGCAATTTCCAGCTCCGCCAGTGCCTTTTTGACCTGGGCCTCCTTGTAGCCGAGATTGACCAGGGCCGAGGTGACGTCATCGGTGATGGCGGAGGAGGCGGCAGCGCTGCTGCCATCCCGGGCCGGGAGGGAAATCTCCAGTTTGAGCACCTTGCTTTTCAGTTCCAGCACCAGCCGTTCGGCGGTCTTCCTGCCGATGCCGGGGATGGAGGAGAGCCTGGCCAGGTCTCCCTGGGTGAGCGCCCGGGCCAGCTCTTCCACCTGGATGTTGGAGAGGATGTCCTTGCCCAGCTTGGGGCCGATACCGGCAACCGAGATGAGGAGCTGAAAGAAGTTTTTCTCGGTCAGGGAGCGGAACCCATAGAGATTGATGGCGTCTTCCTTGACCTGGGTGTAGATGTTGAGGGAGATGCTCTTCCCCTCTTCGGGGAGGTCGTAGTAGGTGGAAAACGGTATCTGCACGCGGTAGCCGACGCCGTTCACGTCCATTATGATGAATTCCGGGGATTTGTGGGCAAGCCTGCCGGTCAGAAGGGCAATCATCGTATTGCCTTCAGCCTGTCCTTGAGCCCCGCCGAATGGGCATGGCAGACCGCCACGGCCAAGGCGTCCGAGGCGTCTTCCTGGGCAACTTCGGGGAGATTCAACAGGACTTTGATCATCTTCTGCACCTGGTCCTTGGAGGCCCGGCCGTGACCGACCACCGCCTGCTTGACCTGGAGGGCGGTGTATTCAAAAAGCGGCAGGCCTGCATTGACGCCGGCCACGATGGCCGCCCCGCGCGCCTGCCCCAGCTTCAAGGCGCTCTGGACATTGGTGGCGAAAAAAATGTTTTCCACGGCAACGGCATCGGGCCGGAACTCGTCGATGATCTCGGTCAAGGCACGGTAGATTTTCTGCAAGCGCAGGGGGAACTCTTTGTGGCAGTCGGTATGGATGGCGCCGTTATCGACATGGATCAACCGGTTCCCGTTCTGATTGACAATGCCGTAACCTGTGACGCGTGAACCGGGATCGATGCCGAGAATTTTCATGGTGCCTCAATCGGGAGAAGAGGGGGGGACTGTTTTGCTACATCATCCGTTCCATCTCTTCCGAGGAAATGTCGAAGTTGGCGTAGACGTTCTGCACGTCGTCATTGTCCTCCAGCCGGTCCATCAGCTTCAACATGCTCTCGGCCGGTTTCCCCTCCAGTTTCACCATGGTCTGGGGGATCATGGTGATTTCCGCGGATTCGTATTTGAAACCGGCCTTTTCCAGGGCTTCGCGCACCTCTATGAAGGCGGAGGGATCGGTCACCACTTCGATCTGCTCTTCTTCGTCGCTCACATCTTCCGCGCCGGCCTCCAGGGCGACTTCAAACATTTTTTCCAGGTCGGTCCCCTTGGGGAAGACGATCAACCCTTTCTTGTCGAAGAGCCAGGAAACGCAGCCGGTCTCTCCCATATTGCCGTTGCATTTGGTGAAAATGCTCCTGACGTCCGAAACGGTCCGGTTCCTGTTGTCGGTCATTACCTCCACGAGCACTGCCGCGCCACCGGGGCCGTATCCTTCGTAGGTGATCTCCTCGTAGGTGACCCCTTCCATTCCGCCGGTCCCTTTCTTGATGGCCCGCTCGATGTTGTCCTTTGGCATGTTTTCTTCTTTTGCCTTGTCAATGGCGGTGCGCAGGCGGGGGTTGCCGGCAGGGTCTCCCCCCCCCAGTTTGGCGGCGACCGATATTTCCTTGATCAGCTTGGTGAAAACCTTGCCGCGTTTGGCGTCTGCGGCTCCCTTTTTATGTTTAATGGTGCTCCATTTATTATGTCCTGACATCAGCAAACTCCTTTTCCACTGGGTGTTTATTAAGTATGCCTCCCTGAAACCGGCTAATATTAGCATGGAGAATTCTGCCTTGTAAAGGGATAAAAATGGCCCGGGAGGCGGGGTACGCACGACCGGAGAAGGTAATCCGGGAGGTTTGTTTCTCACTGTCCGGGCATCGCCTGAGGGGGGCAGGGTGAAGTCTGTTTCGCCGGTCTAATATAATTATATGGCCGTTGAAATTCATAACATACTTAAATCATTGGTAGAAGCCGGTGGAGTGGATAATTTTTTTATAAATAGACTTGACTGCAATAAAACGACGTGTTAAAAAAACCAGAAATAGTAAACGGTAATTTAGAACGATCGTTTAATTCCCCTGTAGACGGGGTGCTTCATCCCCGGAGGAGAAGGCCGCGTGCCAGTGTCTCTTCCGGGGAAAGCGGCCACCCGGCTCGAACATGAATCATCCCTCCCGCATGGTAAGGAAGGGGAATGCTCTCCATGCAAATTCGGCTAGCCAGAGGATGAGCCGGTGAGTGATAAGGTGAAAATGCCAAATTAAAGGAAAGGGGGGGAAGAGGGATTACTTGTTTTCAAAATTGAAGCGGGACGCCGTTTCTCTGTTATTCAACTGCACAAGAAAGGAGTAACTACCATGGCAGAAAGGCAGTATGATTGGGCAGCAATAGCCAAAAACCCCAAGTTCATCGAACTACATCGCAAGAAAACAGTTTTTCTCTTCGGTTGGTGGATTTTTTCCTCCGTCTACTATTTCCTTCTTCCGATTGGGGCGGCATACACCCCGGGTCTGTTCAAGATCAAGATCATCAGCAACATCAACTTCGGTTACCTGTTTGCCCTCTCCCAGTTCTTCGTCTCCTGGGGGTTGGCCATGTATTACGCACACGTCGCTAACAAGGACTTCGACCGGCTCACCCGTGAACTGGTCGATGAGCTCAAGTAAAGGAGGACTACACATGATGAAAAAACTGTTCGTAGGATTAGCGTTAGCCCTCTCGCTGGGCTCATCGGCCTTCGCAGAAGAGCAGAAAGCCCCGGCCGGCGCTCCCGCTGCCCCGGCCGCCACGGCCCCGGCCGTGACCCAGGCCGCGCCCGGCGTGCCGGCTGCAATGCAGGCTGTGCCCGCTCCGGCCGCCGCTCCCGCCGCCAAGCCCGCGGCCGATACCGGCAAGCTCAAGGCCAACCCGAAGGTGACCATCCCGATCTTCCTGATCATCATCGGCGCCACCATGTGCGTCGTGGTCTGGTCGGCCAAGAAGACCAAGTCGGCCGCCGACTTCTACACCGCCGGCGGCGGCATCACCGGCACCCAGAACGGCTGGGCCATCGCCGGCGACTACATGTCGGCTGCCTCGTTCCTCGGGATTTCCGGGATGATCTCCCTCTATGGCTATGACGGGTTCATGTACTCGGTCGGCTGGCTGGTGGCCTACATCACCGTCCTCCTGATCGTGGCCGAGCCGTGCCGCAACGCCGGCAAGTACACCCTTGGCGACATCCTCGCCTTCAGGACCGAGCCGAAGCCGGTCCGCGCCGTGGCCGCCATCTCGGTCGTTGCCGTCTCCACCTTTTACCTGACCGCCCAGATGGTCGGCGCCGGCAAGCTGATGCAACTGCTGCTCGGTATCGACTACAAGATCGCCATCATCGGCGTCGGCATCCTGATGGTCGGCTACGTCGTCTTCGGCGGCATGACCGCCACCACCTGGGTGCAGATCATCAAGGCCGGCCTGCTGATGACCGGCGCCGCCGTTCTCTCGGTACTGGTCATGCTCAAGTCCAACATGAACCCGATCCAGTTCTTCAATGACATCGCCAGCAACCAGAACATCATGGACCACGTCAAGCTGCTGCCGATCTACCTGAAGGAAACCGAGGCCGGGACCGCCACCGCCGACGCCGGCCAGCGCTTCCTGGAGCCGGGCCTGTTCCTGACCAATCCGCTGGACCAGATCTCCCTCGGGATGGCCCTGGTGCTCGGCACCGCCGGCATGCCGCACATCCTGATGCGCTTCTTCACCGTGCCGACCGCCCAGGCCGCCCGCAAGTCGGTCATCGTCGCCATGTTCATCATCGGCTCCTTCTACATCCTGACCACGCTGCTCGGCTTCGGCGCCGCCATCCACCTGAGCCCGCAGGGGATCACCAAGGTCGACAAGGGGGGTAACATGGCCGCCATGATGCTCGCCAAGGCGATGGGGGGCGACATCTCGCCGTTCATCGGTGACCTGCTGCTGGCCTTCCTCTGCGCCGTTGCCTTCGCCACCATCCTGGCGGTCGTCTCCGGTCTGGTGCTGGCTGCCTCGGCCGCCATCGCCCACGACATCTATGTCAACGTGATCAAGGACGGCCATGCTGACCAGCACGAGCAGGTCATGGCCGCCCGCATTACCTCGCTGGTGGTCGGCGCCATGGGCATCGTCATCGGCATCGCCGCCGAGAAGCAGAACGTCGCCCACCTGGTGGCCCTGGCCTTCGCCGTCGCCTCCTCCGGCAACCTGCCGGTGGTCGTGCTCTCC
>JAMPXD010000116.1 GCA_023701365.1 Geobacteraceae bacterium | reverse complement strand
GCCTGCTGCCTTTTCCTCGCCGAGCCGCTTGGCTACCAGGGCCAGCGCCTCGTCCCAGGTTGCCTCGACCAGGGTCCCGTCTTTCCGTACCAGCGGGGTGGTCAGGCGCTTGTCGTTGTTGACGAACTGGTAGCCCCAGCGCCCCCTGGTGCAGAGCTGGCCGTTATGGAACCCCTGGTTCTCGTCGTAGATGGTGGTGAGGACCTTGTTGTCCTTGACCCCGAGGGTGAGCTGGCAGCCGGTGCCGCAGTAAGAGCAGACCGTCTTGGTCTTGTTGAGCGCCCACCAGCGCGCCTTGAACTTGAAGGGACGGGAGAGCAGCGCCCCGACCGGGCAGACCGACACGCAGGAGCCGCAGAACTCGCAGTTCAGCGGGCCGTCAAATTCGGTCCCCATCTTTGCCTCGATGCCGCGGCTGATGAAGGTGTAGGCGCCGAAGGAGACGATCTCGTCGCAGATCCGGGCGCACTTGCCGCAATGGATGCAGCGGTTCATGTCCCGCTCGATCAGCGGATTTTCATAGTCTATGGCGTGATTGAACTTCTCGTCCTGGAACCGGTTGACATTTACCTTGTATTCGTAGGTGAGGTTCTGCAGGTCGCAGTCGCCGGCCGCATCGCAGACCGGGCAGTCGATCGGGTGCTTCAGCAGCAGGAGCTCCAGCACCATCCGACGCGCCTTGATGATCTCGTCGGTCATGGTCCGGACGATCATCCCCTCGGTTGCCGGAGTCGTGCAGGCGGGGATCTGCCGCCCCTTCATCTGCTCCACCTCCACCAGACACATGCGGCAGCCGCCGAACGGGTGGAGTTTCTTGTCGTGACAGAGTATGGGAATCCTGATGCCGGCCGCCTTGGCCGCATCATAAATGGTCGCGTCCCGCGGTACCGTAACCTGTTTGTCATCTATCGTAAGATTTACCATCTCGACCTCTGTTCTCCCTCGGGTGATTGCTTAAGGTAAGGCGCTGCGATTACTCTATGGCCATGAAGCGGCAGGCGTCATAGCAGGACTTGCACTTGGTGCACTTCTCCTTGTCCAGCCAGGCGATCTTCCCCTTCTCCCAGATGATGGCGTCGGACGGGCAGGCCTTGAGGCAGGCGCCGCACTTGACACATTTCTCCTCCACCACCTGCCACAGCAGCAGCTCCTTGCAGCAGTTGGACGGACAGCGCCGGTCGTTGATATGGGCCTCGTACTCGTGGCGGAAGTACTTGACGGTGGAGAGGATCGGGTTCGGCGCGGTCTGGCCGAGGCCGCACAGGGACGCCTTCTTGATGGTCGCTCCCATCTCCAGCAGGGTCTCGATATCTTCCGGCTTGCCGCGCCCCTGGGTAATACTCTCAAGGATGTCGAGCATCGCCTTGAGGCCGATCCGGCAGGGGACGCACTTGCCGCACGACTCCATCCTGGTGAAGGTGAGGAAGAACCGGGCCACGTCCACCATGCAGGTAGTCTCGTCCATCACCACCAGGCCGCCGGAGCCCATCATCGCCCCCGCCTTGATCAGCGAGTCGTAGTCAACCGGAGTGTCGAGGACTTCGGCCGGGATGCAGCCGCCGGAAGGGCCGCCGGCCTGGACAGCCTTGAACTTCCGGTTGTTGGCGATGCCGCCGCAGACGCTATAGATGACCTCGCGCACGCTCATCCCGGCCGGAACCTCGACCAGGCCGGTGTGCTTCACCTTGCCGGTCACCGCGAAGATCTTGGTCCCCTTGGTGGTGTCGGTGCCGAGGGAGGCGTACCACTCCGCCCCCTTGTTAATGATGTGGCGGACGTTGGCGAAGGTCTCGACGTTGTTGATGTTGGTCGGCTTCCCCCAGAGCCCCTTGACCGCCGGGAACGGCGGACGGGGGCGGGGCATGCCGCGCTCGCCCTCGATGGAAGCCATCAGGGCGGTTTCCTCGCCGCAGACGAAGGCGCCGGCGCCCATCTTGATCCGCATGTCGAAATCGAGCCCCCAGCCCTGGATGTTCTTCCCGAGGTACCCTTTCTCGTAGCAGATGTCGATGGCGTGCTGGAGGCGCTGGATGGCCAGCGGGTACTCGGCGCGGACATAGACATAGCCGTAGTAGCAGCCGATGGCGTAGGCGGCGATCATCATCCCCTCGATGATGCAGAACGGGTCCCCCTCCAGGATGGAGCGGTCCATGAACGCGCCCGGGTCGCCTTCGTCGGCGTTGCAGATCAGGTATTTCTTGTCGCCCGGCGAAGCGGCGCAGAACGACCATTTCATCCCAGTCGGGAAGCCGCCCCCCCCTCTGCCGCGCAGGCCGGATTTCTTGACCTCCTCGGTCACTTCGGCCGGCTTCATGGTCTTGACGCATTTCTCGATCGCCTTGAAGCCGTCCTCTTCCAGGTAGGCCTCCAGGCTGTCCGGGTCGATCTGGCCGCAGCCGGTCATGACCACCCGCATCTGCTGATCGACGAATTTGTTGTAGTAGTCCTTGGCTTTCCGTTTCTCTATGACCGTCTTGTTGATGATATGCTCTTCGACGATCTTCTCGACCTCTTCCGGCTTGACAAAGTCGTAGGTTACCCGCCCCTGGTCAGGGGTGATGATATCGACGAGGACGTCGTTGGCGCAGAGACCGCGGCAGCCGGTCTTGATGACGTCGCAGCGTTTACCGACAACGGCGTTAACGCCCTTTTCCGCGATCTCTTTCACAAAGGCCGCCTCGACCTCTTTGGCACCCATCGAAATCCCGCCGGTCCCCTGGCAGATCAGAATTTTTATCGCTGCATTGTCACTCATAAGGAATCATCCCCTACTGAAAGTATGGAGCTGCTCTATTTCATCGGCCTCTGGTTGTAGTCGGCAATGATCTGCTCGACCTTCTGCACCGTCATCGAACCGTAGGTGGCATCATTGACCATGGCCAGCGGAGCCATGCCGCAGGCGCCGAGACAGGCCACCTTCTCAAAGGTGTAACGGAGGTCCGGGGAGGTTTCCGCATGACCGATATGGAGCTTGTCGAAGAAGGTCTCCACGATCCGCTCCGCCCCCTGGACATGACAGGCAGTCCCGACGCAGACCCGGATGATGTAGCGGCCGCGCGGCTTCAGGTGGAACTGGGCATAAAAGGTCAGGACCCCGTAAATCTGGCTTGGATAGACGTTCAGTCGTTCCGCCACCAGAGCAACGGTCGGCTTCGGCACATAGCCGTATTCTTCCTGGATCCCCTGGAGGACCGGCATCAGGTTGCCGGGGAGGGTCAGGTATTTATCGATGACTTGATTGGCAATCGCCAGATCAATTTCTTCAGTTGGAACCTCTTCGGCCGGAGCGTTGCTCATGAATGCCGTCTCCTCTTTGTTTCTTTTCTCTGAACGTTCTGTAGGGGCGCCCCTTGTGGGTGCCCGCAATGGGCAGGCACAAGACCTGCCCCTACAATTTCCATCCTACCTGTCGATTTCGCCCAGCACTATGTCGAGGGTACCGATGACCGCGACCAGGTCGGCGATCATGGAGCCCTTGCTCATCTTCTCGATAGCCCCGAGGTTCACGAATGAAGGGGGGCGAATCCTCATCCGGTACGGCTTGGTGCCGCCGTCACTGACCAGGTAGAAGCCGAGCTCTCCCTTCGGTGCCTCGATTCCCTGATAGACTTCCCCTTCGGGAGCGGCAAAGCCCTCGCTGGCGATCTTGAAGTGGTGAATGAGCCCCTCAATGCTGTTATAGACCGACTCCTTGGGGGGATAGCAGACCTGCGGGGCGTCGGCGAGGACCGGGCCCGGCTTGAGCGAGTCGAGGGCCTGCCTGATGATCTTCACCGCTTCCCTCATCTCGATGAGCCTCACCTGGTAGCGGTCGAAGGTGTCGCAGTTCTTGCCGACCGGCACCTGGAAGTCATATTTTTCGTAGCCGCTGTAGGGATTGTCCCTTCTCAGGTCCCAGTCAACTCCGGAGCCGCGCAGGGCCGGGCCGGTGATCCCGTAATCTACGGCATCCTCCGCGGAAATGACCCCGTTGCCGACCGTACGGTTGAGCCAGATGGTATTCTTGGTGAGGAGTCCCTCGTAAGTATCGAAGTGGCCGGGGAAGGTGTCGATGACCTCGCGGACATCCTTCTCGAAGCCGGCATAAACATCCTGGGACAGGCCGCCGACCCGGAAATAGTTGCTGGTCATCCTGGCGCCGGAGATCTTTTCGTAGAGGCTCATAATCATCTCGCGCTCGCGGAAGGCGTAGATGAACACCGTCATTGCCCCGATATCGAGGGCGTGGCAGGCCAGCCAGACCAGGTGGGATTTAAGGCGGGTCAGCTCGGTCATGATCACCCTGATCGTCTGGGCCCGCTCCGGCACCTCGATGTCGAGGAGCTTTTCCACCGCCAGCACATAACCGAGGTTGTTGCTCATCGGCGCCAGATAATCGAGGCGGTCGGTAAGGGGGAGCGTCTGGTGGTAGGTGCGGTGCTCCGACAGCTTCTCGACGCCCCGGTGGAGATAGCCGATATGGGGGGTGATTTTCTGAATTATTTCGCCGTCCAGTTCGAGAACCAGCCGCAACACCCCGTGGGTACTCGGATGCTGCGGTCCCATGTTAATAGTCATAGTCTCTGTGCTAGCCATTGATCGCCTCTATTGTTTAATTTACGAGTACAGAACGTTGATATGATACCGACAAAGCTATGACAAACGCCCCTTGTACGGCTCACGGTCGGGTCCCTGCAGAGGGTAGTCCTTGCGGAGCGGATGACCGACCCACTCATCGGTCAGCAGGATCCTGCGGAGATCGGGGTGGCCGGTGAAGACGATGCCGAACAGGTCAAAGACTTCCCTCTCGAGCCAATTGGCGCTGTTCCACAGGGGAGTGAGCGAAGCGATGGCGCCGTCCCCTTCGGTCACCGGCGCCTTGACGCGGAGCCGGTCCTTGTTCGGGATGGAGTAGAGGTTATAGACAACCATGAAGCGTGGTTCCCGCCCCAGGTAGTCGACTGCGGTCACGTCGGTGAGGAGGTTGTAGGCAAGAGCGGTCTTGAGGAACCCGCAGATCGCCACGATCTCTTCTTTCTTGACCGTAACCGTCACCTCGCCGCGAAACTCCTTGATGTCGAGAATGGAGGCAGCAAATTGTTCCTTCAGTTTGATAACAGCACGATTGTTTTCTGCCATATCAGTCATACCTTTTCCCTTGGTATTTATGAACTAAGCGGCGGACTCGATCCTGTCGCCGATGCCGAGTGCCGAGCCGAAGGAATTCCGATCCTTCATGATCTTCTCCTGCAGCTTGAGAAGGCCGTACAAGAGGGCTTCCGGACGGGGGGGGCAGCCGGGGATGTAGACGTCGACCGGCAGCGCCTCGTCGATCCCCTGAACGACGCTGTAGGTGTCGAAAATACCGCCCGAACAGGCGCACGCCCCCATGGCGATGACCCATTTCGGTTCCGGCATCTGCTCGTAGACCGTCTTGATGACCGGCAGCATTTTCTTGGTAACGGTCCCGGCGATAATGATACAATCCGCCTGCCGGGGGGATGCCCGGAAGATGATGCCGAACCGGTCAAGGTCATTGTGGGATGCGCCGGTGGCCATCATCTCGATGGCGCAGCAGGCCAGACCGAATGTCATCGGCCAGATGGAGGATTTTCGCGACCAGTTAACCAAGCCGTCGAGCGACGCCGTGATTATGTTATCTCCCAATGGCTGATCTACTCCCATTCCAAGGCTCCTTTTTTCCAGACATAAATATAACCGACAAAGAGGATCACGATGAAGACCAGCATCTCGCCGAAGATGAATGCGCCGGCGCCGGCATTAATGAACGATTTGAATACTACCGCCCAGGGATAAAGGAACACGGCCTCGATGTCGAACAGGATGAACAGCATGGCGATCAGGTAAAACTTCACCGAAAAGCGTTCACGTGCTGTCCCGACCGGCTCGCAGCCGCTCTCGTAGGGCGACAGTTTCAGCGCCGACGGCTTTTTCGGGCCGATCAGCGATGACATCGTAACGGAAACAAGGCCAAACATCGCCGCAACCACCACCAGAACGATTATGGGCAGATAGGCACCAAGCATCAACGTATCCTCCGGGTAACAAATTTATCTTTCATTTTGCGGTTCTTCTCAATTCAAGGGCCACCGTATCCGGGCCGGCGGCGGGTTTTGGTATACTGTATACAATTGAGCGCAATAGGGCGAAACTTATTTCATTTCTTAGCAGTTGTCAAGAAAAAATAGTTTGCCGATTGGTATACAAATTCGAGCTATCCCCCCGGTCCCTCCGGCTCCGCCCCCCTCGCCGGCGGTGGCCTGCGCCCTTTTTATTCCTTGACACTAATTCCCTTTATATGTTAATAACCTGTTGTTTTGCCGCGCTAAATTCATTGCAAAGGGGTGGGCCCATGGAAACCAGCCGTTCAGTTAAATTTTTCAAGGATGCGCAGAAATTCATTCCCGGCGGCGTGAACAGCCCCGTGCGCGCCTTCAAGTCGGTCGGCGCCGACCCCCTCTTCATCCAGCGGGCCGCCGGCTCCCGGATCTACGACGTGGACGGCAACGAATTCATCGATTATGTCGGTTCCTGGGGACCGATGATCCTCGGTCACTGCCACCCCACCGTTAATGCGGCGATCAAGGAAGCGGTCGATAACGGCGCAAGTTTCGGCGCCCCGACCGAGCTGGAAATAATCCTGGCCGAAATGGTGGTCCAGGCGGTCCCCTCCATCGAGATGGTGCGGATGGTCAGCTCCGGCACCGAGGCGACCATGAGCGCCATCCGCCTGGCCCGAGGCTATACCGGCCGGGACAAGATCCTCAAGTTCTCCGGCTGCTACCACGGCCATGCGGATGCCCTGCTGGTCAAGGCGGGCTCCGGCGCCGCCACCTTCGGGGTCCCCGACTCCCCCGGCGTCCCGCAGGATTTCGCCAAACATACCCTGACCGCCTCCTACAACAGCCTCGACTCGGTCAGGGCGCTGGTCGCCGAGAACAGCGGCGAGATCGCCTGCATCATCGTCGAGCCGATCGCCGGCAACATGGGAACCGTCCCCCCCCGGGACGGGTTTCTGGAGGGACTGCGCGCCATCTGCAGCGAGGAGGGGATCATCCTGATCTTCGACGAGGTGATGTCCGGCTTCCGCGTCGCCTACGGCGGCGCCCAGGAGCTGTACGGGGTCACCCCCGACATGACCACCCTCGGCAAGATCATCGGCGGCGGGCTGCCGGTCGGCGCGTTCGGCGGCAGGAGGGAGATCATGGAGAAGCTCTCCCCCGCCGGCGGAGTCTACCAGGCAGGCACCCTGTCAGGCAATCCCCTGGCCATGACCGCCGGCATCGCTACCCTGAAGCTCCTCCAGGAGGATGGTTTCTACAAGCGGCTCGAAGAGAAGAGCGCCTTCCTGGCCAGCGGCATCGCCCGGGCCGCCAGGGATGCCGGCTACCCGATCTACTCCACCCGGGTGGGGAGCATGATCTGCGCCTTCTTCACCAAGGACGAGGTGCACGACTGGACCACCGCCGCCGCCTGCGACACCCGGGCGTTCGCCAGATACTTCCTGGCCATGCTGGAGGCGGGGATCTACCTGGCGCCGTCCCAGTTCGAGACCGGCTTCGTCTCCATCGCCCACAGCGACGATGATCTGGAGCGGACGATTGCCGCGGCGCGGGCTGCCTTCAAGGCGCTCTGAAGGCAGGTAAAGGTAAAGGTGGAGGTAGAGAAAACCCGACCCGTGACTGCGAGGGATGCGCTACCGCAGCAGCCCGACTTTTGCCGGATTCGACATAATTGGGTTGACACGCCAATGACTCCTGTGGTATTAAGCCAGAGTTTTCCCGTCCGGCAGCGGCAGGATGACAAGGCGGACCGATGGAAGAAGAAAAGAAGCGCCTGATCAAGACCCTCGGGATGATCTCCACCATGGGGATCTCCATGGCAGTGGCGATCGCCATCGGGGTCTACATCGGCTGGCAGCTGGATCGATGGCTCGGCACCGAGCCCTGGTTCTTCTTCATATTCCTCCTGTTCGGGATCGTCGCCGGGTTCCGGAATATCTACATCATCGCCGGTCGAGAAATAAAGAGGGATGACGACGGTAAAGATAAACGAGAATAATATCTTTACCGCCCTGACTGCCGGCAGCCTGGCGCTCCTCGTCCTGCTGGCCGTCGCGGGGCTCATCTTCGGTTCGGCAAGGTTTGCGCTCAGCGTCGTGGCCGGCGGTTTCCTGGCATTAGCAAACTTTTACTGGCTCCGGAGCATACTGCTCCGGGCGTTCCGGCTCCAGCCGCAGGAAGCCCCCCGGTTCACCCTGCTCCGCTACATCGTCCGGCTGACAGTACTGGCGGCTGCGGTATTTTCCCTGATGGTCTACGGCAAGGCCGACGTCTTCGGCCTGCTGCTCGGCTTATCGGTACTGGTTGTCAACATCATCGCCCTGTCATTCTATATGATTTCCGCAAAAGGAGATTAGTTCCATGGTCCATCCGTTACTGTTTCTGCAATTCTTCCGTGCGCTGCTGGAGCCCCTCCACATTTCCGAGGCGGGCGCCGACGCCATCGCCTACACCTGGCTGATCATGGCCCTGCTCCTGCTGCTGTCGGTCCTCGCCACCAAGGGGCTGAAGGCGGTCCCGAGCGGCCTCCAGAACTTCATGGAAGTGATCATCGGCGGCATCGAGAACATGATCGCCGAAACCATGGGCGAGCACGGCAAGCCGTTCTTCCCGCTGGTAGCCACCCTAGCCCTGTTCATCCTGGTCTCCAACCTGATCGGCCTGGTCCCCGGCTTCTATCCGCCGACCGCCAACATCAACACCACCGCGGCCTGCGCGGTGATCGTGTTCGTCGCCACCCACGTGGTCGGGGTGAAGGAGCACGGCTTCAAGTACCTTAAGCACTTCATGGGGCCGATCATCTGGCTCGCGCCGATGATGTTCTTCATCGAGGTGATCGGTCACATCAGCCGGGTCATCTCCCTGACGCTCCGTCTGTTCGGCAACATGAACGGCCACGAACTGGTGCTGATGATCTTCTTCGGACTCGCCCCCTTCCTGGTGCCGCTGCCAATGATGCTGATGGGGGTGCTGGTTTCCTTCATCCAGGCCTTCGTCTTCATGCTGCTGGCCATGATCTACATCCAGGGATCGCTGGAAGAGGCACATTAAAAGCAGGTAGAGGTAAAGGTAGAGGTAGAGGTTTTTAAACCTTTTCTCTTTACCTTTACCTCTACCTTTACCTGATTTTTAATTCCTATACTGTTTAGGAAATCAAACCAAGAAAGGAGAAGGAAAATGAGCTTTTTCACGATGTGCGTATTGGCTGCCGGTATCGGCATGGCTCTCGGCACCCTCGGCACCGGTATCGGTCAGGGTCTCGCGGTCAAGAGTGCAGTTGAGGGGGTTTCCCGCAATCCCGGCGCTTCCGGCAAGATCCTCACCACCATGATGATCGGTCTCGCCATGATCGAGTCCCTGGCGATCTACGCCCTGGTTGTCTGCCTGATCATCCTGTTCGCCAACCCCTACAAGGATATCGCCCTGAAACTGGCCGAGACCGTAACGAAGTAATTTCTGACGTTGCTGTAATTGAAAAGGGGGATGCGCCGCAAGGCGCATCCCCCTTTTTTGTCAATGCCGCCAGAATACCTGCCCCTTCCCGTCAGGCTACGCCGGCGGGGTGCCGATGATCAGTACCCTCGGGCCGTAGCTGATTTTTTGGAACGCTCCGGGATCGCCGTGGGGGCCGATGACCCACATGTAGAGCTTTTTGGCGTCTTCGAGGAGCGGCGGTTTCAGCTCGTGGTAATACGGTTTATTCACCTTCCTGTCGTAGCGGCTGTAATACTCTATCTGCATCTCCTCATCGTAGAGGCCGATGCAGCCGTGTGACGCGGGGTGGCCGGGAAGGTCGCGCCCATGAATCCAGTAGGACGGCCAGCCGTCGACACTCTTGTCGACATAGAACCTGAGGCCGTAGTGCATCGGATAGCGGCGGCCGATCTCCTCCATGGTGTACAAGTTCGACCTGTGCCGGCGGTCGACCGCATCTATCCTGAATTCGCCGTTCGGGACCCGGTGCCCCTCGACGCCGAGCGCCACCGGGAGGGAAAGGACGAGCCTGCCGTACTCATAGGCCCCGAGAAACATCTCTGACTGGTCGACCAGGATGAATTTTTCTTCCTGCGCGGCGTCCGGGTACGTCGCCGGCAGCGGCGTGAAATTGCTGACCTCCTCCAGACGTTTCGGCACCTTGATCGATCTCCCGCCATAGAAGTGGCGCCGGTCCATCCGGTTGAAGCGGAGCACGTCCTGCCACTTGTCGCCGAACAGCCCCTCCGCGGTATCCGTCCACTTGAGACGCCGGCATTCCCACTCGATGCGGGCGTCACTCGGGTAGCGGAGATCACAGAGCGACTTGATTTTACCCGAGGCGGCAATGCTTCCGGAAGCGGAGCAGAGAAGGGCGAAGAGGGCAATGGCGCGGAGGATGGACGACTTCATTGTTTTCCTGTCTTTCAGAAGAGTGAAGCATGGGAGAGTCACGGGGCCGCATCTCCCTCGCGGTCACCCCTCCTGATGCAGCCACATCTGCGCCTGCCGGGGCGGAATGGCGAACTCGAAGAGGTCGCCTCCGACCTCCATCTGGTGACGATGCACCATGCAGCGGTACCGACCATGGCGCAGGCCATCGGTCCGGATGCGCGGGTGCTGCCACTCGGCGGTCTTGTTGATGGCGACGATGCCGCGGTCTTCGCGGGCGAAGACGATGAGCCCGTCGCTCTCGAAGAGCGACCGCTGCGCCGTGCCGTGCACGGCGTTGTGGAAGGCGATCATCCCGACGGTGTCGGCGCGGCGCCACGCCTCGTGCCAGCGGTCGCGGTCCGCCCCGTACCTGGTGGCGCTCTCGTTGTGGTCGGAGAAGACCAGGGGAACACCGCCGTCCCGGCCGAGGACGTAGACGTTGGCGAGAAACTCGTCCTGGGGGTCGAGCATCTGCCAGCGGAAACCGTCGTTATACGGGATGTCGTGGGTGATGCTGAATGTGACCCCCCGCTGCCAGGGGAGTGCCTGGCGGTACGCCGCCGGATCGGCCAGTTCCCGCATGGTTCCCGCCGGAGTGAAGACCCGGCGCAGGGTCTCGTGCAGGGGAAAATCGTAAAAGGAAATGCTGGTGCTGTCGATCAGCGGCCAGAGGAATATATTCTCTTCGCCGTCGTTGGCGGTGAGGGCCTCGCCGAACACATATTCCCCGTTCATTTCGGGTATCTGGAAGACCCGCGTTATGTGGTCGTAGGGGAGGTGCTTGATGGCGTCGATGCGGTAGCCATCGAAGCCGAGATCGTTCAGGGCGCGCAGGCAGGTGCGCTGCTGCTCGATCACCCAGTCGCTGAGGTCCAGGTCGGGGAGGCCGGAGAGCCGGTGCTCCTGGGATTCGTGGGGATCGTTCCAGTTGTGGATGTCCCCGTCCTGGTTGAAGTCCCATGGGCTGAACAGGCCGACGTTCAGGTCGCCGTACAGCCTGTCGCGCTCGAATGCATCCCGCTCGCTGCGGTAGCGCGCCAGCTCCGCCTCCCCCGGGAAGTTGTAGGGATCAGGGCGCCCCCCCTTTTCGTTCGCCATGTGGTTAAAGACGAGATCGGTATAGGCCCGCACGTTTTCACCGTGCAGGGCCTTGATGGCCCGTTCCAGCTCCTCCTTCCCGCCGAGGAACGAGCGGACGACCCGGTAATCTTTCGGCTG
>JAMPXD010000115.1 GCA_023701365.1 Geobacteraceae bacterium | reverse complement strand
GGCGTGGATCTGGGCCTTGACCACCCAGGGGCCCTCCCCCAGGCGCTTGGCCCACTCGCGGGCGCTGGCGCCGTTGTAGCAGACATGACCATCGGGGACCGGCACGCCGAAACTTCTCAGTATCCCCTTGGCTTGGTATTCGTGGATGTTCATATGATTTGCTCCGAATATTTGTTTTTTCGATCATGTAGGGGCAACCCCATGTGGTTGCCCTGCTCAAGGGCGGCCACATGGGGCCGCCCCTACATTAGGAAATGCGATTCATAGGCGTTTAAGCTCGAACCAATCGGGCGAGCAGTTGCGGGTTCTGGCAAGGCTTCGCAACGACCCGGCGGAGGCGTGGCAGCGCCACGCCGCACAACGAGGGAGGACGCGAAACGCCGCCAGGTTCCGCAAATCCTCGCCCGTCAAAGTCAAGGAATCATCCACGGCAGGAAATACGCCTGGATATAGACGATAACACCGACTATGAAGGTAAGGAAGATGGAGTGCTTCAGGGTGAAGCGGAACAGGGTCCCCTCCTCCCCCACCATGCCGGTGGCAGCACAGGCGACGGCCAGCGACTGGGGCGAGATCATCTTGCCCATGACGCCGCCGCTGGTGTTGGCCGCGCCGGTCAGGACCGGGGAGATCCCGAGCTGTTCCGCAGTTGCCTTCTGCAGGCCGCCGAACAGGACGTTGCTGGAGGTGTCGGAGCCGGTCAGGAACACGCCGAGCCAGCCGAGGAACGGGGCGATGAAGGGGAACCAGTGACCGGTCTTGGTGAATACCAGGCCGAGGCAGTTGGTCATGCCGGAGGTGTTCATGACGTAGGCGAGGCCGAGCACCGAGGCCACGGTGAGCGCCGGATAGCGCATGTCGTAGAGGGTCTTGCCGGCGATCCGCATGGTGTCGCCGATGCCGACGCCGCAGATGAGGGCGGAGAGGAATGCGGCGATCAGGATGGCGGTGCCGGCGGCGGACATGAAGTTGAAATTATACTTGGCGGCCAGCCTGACCGGGAGCTGGTCGGCCACCGCCTTGTCGAGCGGTTTGAACTGCTCTTTCTGCGCCACGTTGATCTTGACCAGCTCGGCGCAGAGCTTCCTGGTTTCGGTCATCTTCTTGGAGACCAGATCGCAGGCCCTGAGCCGCTCGTCGCTCAGGAGCGCACCTGTGCCGGCCAGCCCCTGCTCGATACTGGCCAACTGTACTTCAAGCCCCTTCATCTCCTGCAGCCTGGCGGCCAGTTCGGCCTGCTTCGGATCGGCCGGGGAGAGGACTGACAGCTGCCGGTCGATCTCCTCGTTCACCCGGGCTATCTTCTTCAGGCCATCCTCGGGCCTGGAGACCTTCTTGACGATCATGTTGTCGAGGCCGGTGACCGGGATTACCACTTTACTCTTGTCCAGAGCGGTCTTGATGGACGGTATCCCCCAGAGAAGAACCATGACGGTGAGGGCCAGATAGGGTGCCCAGGCGCGGAAGACCGCCCCCGTGGTATAATGGTGCTGCTCCCTGCCGGCGAATTCCGGTTCATGGTCAAAGGTCCAGGTCTCCTTCGGGTGCCAGACGCGCAGCAGCAGTACCAGGGCGACCATGGCGGCCAGAGAGGCGGTGATGTCGGGGAGATACGGCCCCAGGTAACTGGCGGTGGCCCACTGGACAACGGCGAAGGTGACACCGCAGGTGATGATGGCAGGCAGGACCTCGATGGTCTTCTTCCAGCCGACCATGATCATGATCACGTAGAACGGGATAAAGAGGGAGATGAAGGGGAGCTGGCGGCCGACCATGGTGGAGAGCTTCATCATCCCCGCATCGTCGTAACCCATGACCCCGGCCAGCGCGACCACCGGGATGCCGATGGCGCCGAAGGCGACCGGCGCGGTGTTGGCCACCAGGCAGACGCCGGCTGCATAGAGGGGGCGGAAGCCGAGGCCGACCAGGGTGGCGCCGGCGATGGCGACCGGGGTGCCGAAGCCGGCCGCCCCTTCGATGAAGGCGCCGAAGCAGAAGGCGATCAGGAGCGCCTGGAGACGGCGGTCGCCGGTCACCCCGGCCAGGGAGGCGCGGATGATCTCGAACTGCCCCCCCTTGACGGTGATGTTGTAGAGGAACAGGGTGGTGACGACGATGTAGAACACCGGGAACAGGCCGAAGGCGGCGCCTTGCATGGTGGCGAGCCCCGCCAGCTTGGCCGGCATCCCCCAGACGCCGACGGCGATGGCTATGGCCGAGGCCACGGCGAGGAGTCCGGCCTTGTAGGCCTTCATTTTCAGGACGGCGAGACAGACGAAGATGACGACGAGGGGGATCGCGGCAACCAGCGCCGACAACCCGAGACTACCTGCTACCGGGGTGTAAATCTGGATCCATGGCATACATACTCTCCTTTAAAGGATTGGGGCTTTCCCCTGAACACCTGATGCGACAACCTTGATTTCCAAGTGCGTATTTGCGATAGCCTCGGACGGAAACGGTTTCTCGCCGCCTGCTGTCAGACGACCGTATACGCCATATGCCCCGACACATCCGAAATCCGTTTACAGGATGCATAAAATATAGTTTTACAAGTTGTCTTACCAATTAATATATTTCCGTTTACAAGTCAAGAAATATTTCACATGCCCGCATAATACGGCTTGACAACTACGTTTATATGCCTTATCGTAATTTGTAAATCGGTTTAACAAATTTTTAGGAGGCCGTGTATGATCGACTTGTTCCAGGAATCGGCGGAGGCCGTGGGTACGGTAGTAAAACGCTTTGTTTCCACCGCGGATGCCGTCTCCTACGTAAAGGGGCTTGCCGGTGACGCTTCGCCCAGCGCCTCGTACCTGCCACCGGAGATAGCGGGAGCTTTTGCCGGGACGGTGTTCGCCGCACCTGCGGAACTCGCGGATACACGCCTATGTATAAGCTTCGCCCAGGCCGGCATTGCCAGAACCGGCAGCCTGCTGCTGGAGCTGGCCAATCCGGAGCAACGGAGCGCCACTGCCCTGCCGCTCATCCATGCGGTGTTCCTCAGGGGTTCATCGATAGTTTCCGACCTCTATGCCCTGGGCGAGATCCTCACCCGGGGACTGACCTCCGCGAAAACCGCCTACCTGTCGATCACCACCGGACCTTCCCGGACGGCGGACATCGAGCGGGTACTCACCATCGGGGTCCACGGCCCGAAGGAACTGCACGTGCTTGTCCTGGAAGGAGAATAGAGCGATGGGAAAAGCGATCATCAACAAGAAGATCAACGACACTTTCTTGCGCCGCGCCCTGAAGAACTTCGCCGCGGCCTATCCGGTGGCCAGGGCCAAGGCGTTCGAGGGGATCGATTTCGAGGCCCTCCGGGGCCGGATCTCCGATTTCAAGCAGGCGGGGCTGAAAGGGCTCCCCGAACTGGTGTCCCGATTCAAGACCCAGGCCGAGCAGACCGGGGCGAAAGTTTACGTCTGTTCCTCGCCCGAGGAGGCAAATCGCACCATCCTGGAGATCATCCGCTCGAAGGGGGCCGATTTCCTGGTCAAGTCGAAGGCGATGACCTCCGAGGAGATCGAGCTCAATCCCTACCTGGAGAAGAACGGCATCCGCTGCCTGGAAACCGACCTGGGGGAGTGGATCATCCAACTGGCCGGGGAACGCCCTTCCCACATGGTGATGCCGGCCATTCACAAGAACAAGGAGGAGGTGGCCGAGCTGTTCAGCAAGGAGACCGGCCATGACTGTCCTCCCGACATCCCGTTCCTGGTCCGGACCGCCCGGGAGGCCCTGCGGGGCGGCTTCCTCACCGGCCAGGTCGGCCTCTCCGGGGCCAACGTGGCCATGGCCGACAGCGGCGCCATCGGCATCATCACCAACGAGGGGAACGGCCGGCTGGTCACCACCCTCCCCGACACCCACATAGCCCTGATCGGGGTGGAGAAGATCGTCCCGTCACTCAAGGAGGCGCTCGACGTGATCGAGGTGCTGCCGAAGAACGCCACCGGCCAGAAGATCACCTCCTACGTCTCCTTCATCAAGGGGCCGACCGGCGCCGGCCGCGAGCTGCACATAGTGCTCTTGGACAACGGCCGGCTGAAGCTCGCCGCCGATCCCGACTTCTCCGAGGCGCTGAAATGCGTCAAGTGCGGCGCCTGCGCCAACGTCTGCCCCATCTACGAGATCGTCGGCGGCCACGTGTTCGGCCACATCTACGTCGGCGGCATCGGCCTGGTGCTCACCCCGTTCTTCCACGGCTTCGACAAGGCGGAGGAGATCCTCAAGCTCTGCATCGGCTGCAAGAAATGCAACGAGGCCTGCGCGTCGAAGATCGACATCGAGGGGCTGATCGTGGATCTCAGGGACAGGATCAGGAAGCCGATGGGGCAAAAGTTCCTGTTCGGCACCATGATGAAGAACCGCAAGCTGTTCCATGCCGCCCTGCGCACCGCCTACCTGGCCCAGAAACCGTTCCAGGGCGAGGGGGGCCGCATCCGCCACCTGCCGCTGATCCTCAACCGGGAGACCGCCAACCGCTCCCTCCCCCCCATCGCGGAGAAGCCGTTCCGCGACCTGGTTGCGGAGCGACCAGCGACCAGCGACCAGCGACCAGCGACCAGGGAAAAAGTGCTATTCTATACCGGCTGTCTCGCCGACTTCGTCTACCCGGAGATGTGCCGGGACGCCAAGGAGAGCTTGGAAAAGCTGGGGTACGAGGTGGTATTTCCGCAGGAGCAGACCTGCTGCGGTATTCCCGCCCGCTATTCGGGGGAGATGGATGTGGCAAGGGACATGGCCAGGATCAACACCGACGTGTTGCTGGCGCAGGAGGCCGACTACGTGGCCACCATCTGCCCCACCTGCACCATGTCGCTGAAGCACGATTTTCAGAAGCTGCTGGAGGGGGACGACGTGTACCGGGAGAAGTCACTGAGGCTGGCAGCCAAGGTCTTCAACTATTCCGAGCTGGCGGCGAGGAAAATCGGCTTCGGCTCCGCTCAGCCAACAGCCCGTTCCCTGAGCGGAGTCGAAGGGAATGTCGTCACCTACCACGACGCCTGTCACCTCAAGCGTGGCTGCGGTGTTTACGAAGAGCCGCGGAAGGTACTGCGGGAGCTGGCGGGGGTGGAGATTGCGGAAATGACCGACTGCGACAAGTGCTGCGGCTTCGGCGGGTCCTACTCCATCAAGTATCCGGAGATCTCCCAGGAAGTGCTGAAGAACAAGATGGAAAACATCAAGGCAACCGGAGTCTCAACCGTGGCGGTAGATTGCCCCGGCTGCAAGCTGCAGATCGAAGGGGGACTGGAGGCTGCGGGAACCGGCATAACGGTGGAGCATAGCGCCACCCTGGTGGCGAGGAAGCTGAGACAGTAGGGGCGCAGCATGCTGCGCCTAGATTCGAGTTAAGCCATGGAGTTGCTGATGAGGCCGGGGGACGCCCCGGCTTTTTTTGCCATTGTATGTCAAGGGGACGAATGGGACATATATATCGCATGAGTCCCATAAGTCCTATTGGTCCTATTCCTTCCGAGACCGGAGATGGTCATGGCTGCCCCTTCTTCCGCGAGTCAAGGCGTGCGCGGGTCATCCGCTCGCGCAGGCCGCCTTCCTTGAGAAATACCACTTCCAGTTGTTTCAACTGCCGGTCCAGCAGATAGTTGGTCTGATGAATAAGACAGATGATGATATTCGCCACGACCTCAGGCGGTCGAGTCTCAATGAAAGGCTTATAAGTCTGATAACTTTCATGGGACTCTTGGGACGAATGGGACATATATGTCGTATGAGTCCCAGAAGTCCTATTGGTCCAATTCCTTCCAAGGCCTCTCACATACTTTGCTTCTTTGCTGTCCTTATCCCAGATCTGATGCCCTTTTGTCCTCAGAAAATCGCGATAGTCCGCCAGCAGCTCTTCCTGGCTGGCCCGGGCCACGTTGGTCAGCTTGATTTCCATCTCCTTGGAGGTGCCGGAGGCCATGCTCCCCTCGACAATGTTCTGCTTGCCGGAGCGGGCCGCCTGCACCATCTGGTCATGGGTGCGGCTGCGCCGATCTATGAAACGGTCGCAGAAATAGACCGTGGCGTCATAGACGATTTCCGCTTTCTGGTAAGAGAGCAGTTTCTGGTAACCGCCATGGGGCGGGATAAAACCCTCAGTCATGGGATTTCCCTCTTCAGGCATGGGACCTATACGACCAATGCGACATAGGTTCTCCGCTTTCCGTCAAACTCACCGTAGAAAATCTGTTCCCACGGCCCGAGATCAAGTTTACCGTCGGTCACCGCCACCACAACCTCCCGCCCCATGATGGTCCGTATAAGATGGGCATCGGCATTGTCCTCGTAGCCGTTATTGAATCATGAGCCAGAGGCCATGTTTCGACACGTTGGTAACTTCAACCATTGAAGTGCCGGAACCAAGCGTTTGATCCTTCTCCATGATTGATTCTTCCCTCGGTCTTTAGTGACGTAAGGTCTGAGTTTTCCGCCTTCTGTATCCACTCAGTGGTGAAGGAACCAGACTGCACCCATTTTACAAGGAATTCTCCCGCGGTCAAACTAAAAAAACCCCGTCCGGATTGCCCGGAGCGGGGGTTTTAGTTTGATCAACCCAAAAAAAGTAAAAGGGTCTATTGCGGCAAGTGCTGCGGCTTCGGCGGGTCCTACTCCATCGAGTATCCGGCGGTCGAGTCTCAATGAAAGGCTTATAGGTCTGATAACTTTCATGGGACTCATGGGACATATAGGTCGAATAAGTCCCAGAAGGTACCCAGACTGAAGGCTGAAGAGACTTCAGCCTTCAGTCTGTCAACCTGAGCTACACTTACTTGAAGTTGGCCATGGTCTCCTTGACCGGTACCGATATCTTCTTGAAATCGGCGATGTATTTCTGCTCCTGCTTCTTGTACTTGCCGGCATCCCAGTCTTTCCTGAACTGGACCGCTTCGTTGACCCAGGTTGCGCCGGCGACAGAGCGCCCCTTGTCATACATCGGCTGGAGCGCTTGTTTGAAATTCTTCCGCTCGGCGGCGGTCAGCACATGCACCTTCATCCCCTTGGCCTTGAGCTTGGCGATGAAGTCGTCATCGCACTCGCGGTTAAGCTTGCGCTGGAAGCTGCTGACCTCGGCGGCGGTGTCCTCGAGAATCTTCTGGATGTCCTTGGGGAGCGAATTCCAGACCTTCTTGTTGACCTTGTAGATCATGACGTTGTAGGTGTGCTGGTCCTGGGTCATCCAGGGTTGTGATTCGTACATCTTGGCGGAATAGATGTTGACCGAGGGGTTCTCCTGACCGTCAATGACCTTCTGCAGCAGGGCGTTGGGAAGTTCCGGATAGGCCATCGGTGTCGGGCTGCCACCCATGGTGGAGATCAGACCCATGTACATCGGGCTCTCCATGACCCTGATCTTCTGTCCCTTGACATCTTCGGGAGCCTTGATCCACTTCTTGCTGGAGGTGAAGTTCCGCCAGCCGTTTTCCAGGAAGACCACGCCGTGGATACCTTTCCGGTCGAGGAGCGCCAGCAGCTTCTTGCCCTGGTCACCGTCCAGGTAGGTGTAGGCCGCCTCGTAGCTGGGAAAGAGGAACGGCAGGTCGAGCACCTGGAACTCCGGGGCGAAGCCGCCGATGGCGCCGGTGGTGGTGAAGGACATCTCGATGGTGCCGAGCTGGACACCCTCGATGATGGCGCGCTCGCCGCCGAGCTGGCCGGCCGGGAAGACCTTGATCTCGACCTGGCCGCCCGTGCGCTGCTTCACCAGTTCGGCGAACTTGTGGGCGCCGACGTCGATCGGGGTGCCGGCGGTGATGACATGGGCCAGCTTGAAGGTGTACTTGGGCGCGGCGAATACCGGCGCCGCAACCAGCGTGACAACCGCCAGCATCAGAAGGAACAGCGCACTTTTCTTGACTTTACTCATTTCCTGCCTCCTTTTTCCTTGTTTTTTACTGCATGTGGATATCTGCCTTGTTAGAAGCTCCTCGAAAACTCAGTTATCACCTCCTATGGCGTGGCTGTTGACAGCAAGTCGGGTAACCAGGTGGAGAAGAACGGAACGTAGGTGTAGAACAGGAGCAGGATGATCATGGCGATGATGAAGGGCATCGAGGCCTTCACCACCCTGCTCAGGGGGAATCCGGTCATTCCGGAGGAGACGAACAGGTTCAGCCCGAGCGGCGGGGTCAGCATCCCCAGTTCCAGGTTGAAGATCATGACGATGCCGAAATGGATCGGGTTGATGTTCATCTTCATGACGATCGGGTAGAACAGCGGCGCCAGTACCAGGATGGCCGAGTTCGGCTCCATGAAGCAGCCGACGATCAGGAGCAGGATGTTTACCGCCACCAGGAACATCCAGGGCTGCGGCGCGACGGTGATGATCCACTCGGCGACCTGCTGCGGGATCCCCTGGCTGGTCAGATACCAGCTGAAGGCGCTGGCGGAGATGATGATGAACATGATCATGGCTGCCACCGACGCTGATGAGGTCAGGATGCCGACATAGTCCTTGGGCTTGATGTCCCTGTAGATGAAGCTGCCGACGATCGCGCTGTAGACCACCGCCACCGCGGCCGCCTCGGTGGGGGTGAAGACGCCGGAGTAGATGCCGCCAAGGACGATCAGCGGCATCATCAGCCCCCAGAACCCATCCTTCAGGGAAGCTGCGACCTCCTTCAGGTCGGCTTTAGACCCCTTCTCCGTTTGCCCGAACCCGCCCCGCCTGGCGGCGAGATAGCACATCACCGCGAAGACGAGGGCTGTCAGGAGCCCCGGCACGACGCCGGCCATGAACAGCTTGCCGATCGGCTCGCCGGTTGCGAGCGCGTAGACCACCATCGGAATCGACGGTGGAATCATGATCCCCAGGGAACCGGCCGCGGTGATCACGCCAACGGAATACTTGTCGTCGTACTTCGCCTTCATCAGCGCCGGAATCATGATGGCGCCGATGGCGGCCACGGTGGCGGGCGACGAACCGGAAATGGCGGCGAAAAAGGCGCAGGCCGCGGTGCCGGCTATGGCCAGGCCGCCCGACATGCCGCCGAACAGGGCGGTCGCCACCCGGATCAGCCGTTTGGAGATGCCGCCGGCCGTCATGATGTTGCCGGAGAGCACGAAAAACGGTATCGCCATCAGGGTGAAGGAGTCGGCCGAGTTGAACATCTGCTGGATGATGACCAGCATCGGCACCTGCGTGAATAGGAGGAGCGAGAGCATGACGGTGGCGATCATCGCCACGGCGATCGGGGTCCCGGTCGCCAGGATGGCGGCAAGCATGGAAAATACTATGGCGGTGCTCATGCCTGTTCACCTCCGCAGATGCTATTCAGCTCTTCGATGTGTTCACTCTGGCAGAGCGCCTGCTCGGCCTGGTCGGGTACGGTGAACAGCTTCACGATGTTGTGGATGAAGTGCACGATGCTCAGGGAGAGCCCGACCGGCATGGCGATGTACGGTATGTACATGGGGAGCCGCATGGCGGGTGATAGTTGCTCGAACTCCCTGGTGTGCTGGATGAATTCGATGCTGTTGAAGATCAGGATGCCGAGCACGACGACGCCGATCAGGTTCAGCAGGACCTCGGAGGCAACCTTCAGCTTGTGGGGGAGGAAGCGGATCACCGCGTCGACGCCGATATGCTGGTTGTTCCGGACCCCGATCGCAACGCCGATGAAGATCGACCAGACGACCAGGAAGCGGGAGAGTTCCTCCGACCAGATCGGGGTATAGTTGAAGCCATACCGGGAAACGACCTGTGCGAAGATGAGCAGGGAGACCGCTGTCATCGACACGACGGCAAGGGTGTTCTCGATCCATTCGAGAGGTTTGAGCAGCTTGTTCATCTTTTTCCTCCATGGTGGGGTTAACGGCTTCGGATTATCGAGCCCTGTTTTTCAGCCATCCGCCAATTTGACACATTGTTTTATTAGTTGTCTTACCAATTACCTTTTTTTGACTAAACTGTCAAGGTAATTTTTTATAACCGTGTCAATCCTGCTAAAAAGCGGCTGTGATATTGAAATCACGTGTTAGCAGGTGGCTTTACAACTTTTATTGAGGTGTCCATGCGGGATCAATTCCGGCAGGCTGCCGAGGCGGTAGACGCTACTATGAAACAGTTTTCTAGTGTAGCGGGAGAAAGCGCTGAGGCTGGCGGGAAAGGTCTTCAACTATTCCAAGGAAGGTGTTTATGAAGCTGGCGGGGGTGGCAATCCAGGAGATGTAGAGAGGCGAATCATTACTTGGGGGTTAAGAGAGGTCCTATAGGTCTGGTAACTTTCATGGGACGAACAGGACGAATAGGACGAATAGGACGAATAGGACGAATGGGACCCATATGTCATATGGGTCCGCACTAATGGCGGTAGAGCTTATTTCTTCGCTAGAAACGATAAAAACGACGAATCTCGACGGCGCGGGTTGTCGCCTACCACTTCCACCACCGGACCGTATTCCAGGAGCTCCAGCTCCCCCGTGTCCTCCTCGTACTCGTCCTCGCCCACGGCCCAGTCATATAGTTTCCTGGCATCGACGAGCACTGGCTTCTCGGGGATGCCGTAGACCCTGTTCTGCATCGACTCGTCGAAAACGCCGATGCAGCCGTGGGACCCCGGTTTTCCCGGGAGATCGCGGGCGTGAATCCAGTACGAGACGTTGTCCTCGCCGATATGGAAGCGGATCGCGTAGTCCATCGGATACTGGGCCTGCTCGTCCTCCGTCTTGTAGAGGGAGGAGGTGTGGTTGCGGTGGCGGGCGTCGACCCGGAACACGCCGGTCGGCGACTTGTGGCTGTCGCTGCCGGTCGCGGCGGGGATGGAGAACTTCAGCCTGCCGTATTCGTAGGCCCCGATCCACTGCTCGGTGAGGCTGACCAGGATATATTTTCCGTGGCGTTTCGCCGGCTTGTACTCGGCAGGGAGTGGCGAATAGTTCCTGATGTTCTCGATCTTTTCGGGAACCTTGATGGTCATGCCGGGATAGACGTGGCGGCGGTCGATCCGGTTGAAGCGGGCGATGTGCACCCACTCCTTTCCGAACATGGACTCCAGGTCGTCCTCGGGCCTGATGAAGCGGGGCTTCCAGGGGATGGAGTCCTGGCTCGGAAATTCGATCCTGGACAGGTCCTCCTTGGCGGGGTCGGTAGGAGAGGCGCCCGGCTCGGAGGTGGCGGCCGGCTTATAGACGATGACACCGAGAATCAACAGGGCGAGCAGAATGAAGAGTATCTTGCGCAGCATGAAGTACCGTTTCCGTGATTTGAGAAGTCAACTTAAACGTTGAAATTATCACGATTCGGCAAAATGGTCAACAACAGGGGTTCTTTGGTGAAAAAGTTGTTAAGCCGATAAACCTTGAAAAAGCATTTGAACACGCTTGCGCGCCGAAGCGCTACAGCGCGCAGGCACGGATCAAATCTGATTTATACGGATTTACACGGATTTAACCTATTGAAGGCATTAACCCAAAGGGTGTTGATGTTGAAACTGTGGTATGTATTTGAATTATTGGTGTTAATCCGCTTTTTCCGTGTAAATCCGTGTCCAATTGCCGCAGATAGATTAGTCCTTGCCAATGCCTAACCTCTCGGCCAGTATCTCTTCCACGGCGGTGTAAGGGTCCGTGCGGCGCGTCATCATCCCCGCCATGATCTCGCGGAATCTGCCGTTCACGTGGATATGTCCGTAAACCTCGGCAAACAGCCGCTCCTTCAGGATATCCAGAAAGAGCGAGGCGTTCTTCTCCTCCAGGAAATGGTTGATCGCGCCGGAGCTGTGGAGGTATTGCCGGTGCGCCTCCAGTTCGCT
>JAMPXD010000114.1 GCA_023701365.1 Geobacteraceae bacterium | reverse complement strand
TATGGCGAGGCCTACTACGAGGTGAGTCCCAGGGATAACCCTCCCGGCCCCGGTAGCGGAGAAAAACGGGTTCTGCGCGGCGGCTCCTGGGTCTACGACAGCGGGGTCGCGCGGGCGGCCAAACGCTCCGCGGACGGGCCGGCCGAATGGGACAGCAACTACGGGTTCCGGTTGGTCGGGCCGTAGCCAGTATTGACAATTGATCTACAACCGATTCCCCCCTCCTTCCTCCCCCCTCCGGGGGGAGATCTTCTTGCCCTCCCCCAGCGGGGGAGGGATGGGAGGGGGCGCAGCAGCTACCCCGGAGGTTTCCATGCCCACCAGCAACAGCACGAGCCACCGCCTGACCGAGGAGGTCCTCGCCATCATCGCGGCGGGGGTCGACGCCGAGCTTGCCGACGCCAGCTTCAACGACTACTGCCTGCGGCTCTTTGCCCTCCACTATGAAACCAACCAGATCTTCAGGGAGTTTTGCGAGGCGAAGAAGGTCAAGCCGGGCGACGTCGACCGCTGGCAGGAAATCCCGATGGTGTACAACGACGTCTTCAAGACCCATCTGGTCGCCTCCTTCCCCCTGGAAGAGGCGGTGATGGCCTGCCTCACCGGCGGCACCACCAGCCTCACCCAGCGGGGCCGGATCTTCCGCGACGAGGACGGCCAGCGCCTGGTGTTTTCCGCCAACAGGACCATGACCGGCGCCTATCTCTTTCCCGACTTCGTAGAGGGGAAGCGCTGCCGCATCCTGATCCTCGCCCCCAGCCCGGAGCTCGCCCCCTCCATGGGGATGGCGATCGGCATCGACCAGACCCGCAGAGCCTTCGGCACCCCCGACAGCATGTTCCTGCTCGGCAAGAGCGGGATCGACATCAAGAACATGCTCAAGGCGCTCCGGGAATGCGAGGCAAGCGGTACCCCGGTGGCCCTGATCGGGGCGACCTCGGCCTTCGTCTACTTCTTCCAGGCCTGCCGCCGCAAGAAGATACGGTTCCAGCTCCCCCCCGGCAGCCGGGTATGCGACGGCGGGGGCTATCGGGGCCGGTTCGGGGTGGTGACCCGCGACGACTACTACGCCATGGTCAGCGAGATCTTCGGGGTTCCCGAAAGCCATTGCGTCAACGTGCTCGGCGAGGCGGAGACCGCCACCAACCTGTTTGACGACGCCCTGCGCCGCCAGGTGCAGGGTCTCCCCCCGCGCCAGCGGGTGCGGCCGGTGCCCCCCTGGTCGCGGGTCCTGGCCATGAGCATCGACGACCTCAGGCCGCTGCCGGACGGCGAGGTGGGGCTGCTGGCACACTGGGACCTGGCCAACGTGCCGACGGTCCTGTCGGTCATCACCGACAACCTCGGCTACACCAGCGACGGTGGACGGGGCTGCGAGATGGTGGGGCGGGCCAAGATCGAGAACGGCAAGGTCTCGCCCCTGCCGGATGAACGCCCCCTCGGTCCCATGGGAGACTCGGCCATATTCCGGATGCTCGAGACCTACACGAACTTCTCCATCGACTTCAAGATGCGGATGGCCAAGGACCCGAAGAGCGCGCCGAGCGTGCGCGAGGAGATCGAGGCCAGGCCTGGATCGGTCGCGTCCTGCCCGCAGGTCGTGGATGAGATCCTGGTCGCCCAGGCCGATGAAGAGGCCGCCAGGCTGCGGGACGACTCCCTGACCGCGTTCAGGGATCAGACCGAGCGGCCGCTCGATTGGTACAAGGCCAGGGCGGATGAGCAGGCGCTGACGGATCACCCGGCCGGCCTTCAGTCGGAGCGGCTGGGGGCGAATAAGGGGAAGAATAAGGAATGAGTCAGGTTACCCCGATGAACCTCAGGAAGACGGCGGCCATCGTCAACGGCTTTATCCATGACTTCGCCGCCGGCATCTGGCTGGCGGCGCTGGCGACCATCGCCGTGCTGCACCGCGCCCACCTGGATGAGCCGTTCGTGACCGGCGTGCTGAACGGGCTGGAGCGCCGGTTTTTCTGGGGGAGCGTGGCTGCGATGATAGTGATCATGGCCACCGGGGCCGGACGTACCTTCACCTATGTCGACAACTGGTACGGTGAGGACGCGGAACGGATGCGGCGCCGGGCGCTGATCGTCAAGCACGTCATCCTGCTTGCCTGTTTCGGCGCAGGGTACCTATGGGTGTGGGGGAAGGTGTTTCATGGATGAGGCGTTTGGTTGAATTTAGCCCCATCCCCACCCTGGCCCTCCCCTTGAAGGGGAGGGAAAATTCAGGCTCCTCCCCCTTCAAGGGGGAGGTTGGGAGGGGGATGGGGAAGAAAGGCATGGCTAACAATGACAGCGTTTGTGAACGCGATGACCAGAGAAGGATATCCATGACCATCAAGCGCATTGCCCTCATCACCCCCCCCTACCACTCCGGCGTGGTGGAGTCGGCCGGCACCTGGCTGAACGTGGGCTTCGTCTACATCGCCGGCGCTCTCAGGGCCGCGGGGTACGAGGTCGATTACTACGACGCCATGTCCCTCTGGCACGAGTGGCCCGATATCAGGCGGCGGATCGAGGCGTTCCGCCCGGACGCGGTTGCCACCACCGCCTTTACCGCCTCCATTGTCGATGCGGTGCGGCTTCTGGCGTTCGCCAAAGAGATAGACCCGCAGGTGGTGACCATCCTCGGCAATGTCCACGCCACCTTCTGCTATGACGAAATCCTGACCGCCGACCATGCGAGCGTCGATTTCATCGTCCGCGGCGAGGGGGAGGTGACCCTCCCCGCGCTCCTCGACTGCCTGAACGGCGGCGCCGACCCGGCCAAGGTGGCGGGGCTCGCCTTCTGGCGGGATGGCGGGGTGGCGGTGACGCCGAAGGCCCCCCATATCCACGACCTCGACTCCCTCCCCATGGCCTGGGACCTGGTGGAATGGCCGATCTACAAGTACCGGGCGAAGAACAACGCCAGGCTCGCCATCGTGTCCTCCTCCCGCGGCTGCCAGCAGCAGTGCTCCTTCTGTTCCCAGCAGCTGTTCTGGGAGAGGTCGTGGCGCGCCCGCTCCCCGGAGAACTTCGTCGCCGAGCTGGAGATGCTGGGGAGCAGATACGGCGTGGAGGTGGCGATGCTCTCCGACGAGATCCCCACCTTCGACCGGGAGCGCTGGGTGCGGATCCTCGACCTGCTGATCGAGCGGCGTGTCCCGGTCAAGCTGCTGATGGAAACCAGGGTGGACGACATCCTGCGCGACGCGGACATCATGGACAAATACCGGCTGGCCGGGGTGGAGCACATCTACGTAGGGGTGGAGGCGGGCACCCAGGAGACCCTCGACCTCTTCAAAAAGGACACCAGGGTTGAGCAGTCGAAGGCGGCCATCGACCTGATCAACGCCGCCGATATCGTCTCCGAGACCTCCTTCGTCCTCGGCATGCCGGAGGACACCCCGGAATCGATCGCCGCCACCATCGAGCTGGCCAAGCACTACAACCCGGACATGGCCTTCTTCCTCGCCATCGCCCCCTGGCCCTATGCGGAGCTCTATCCTGAGCTTGAGAAATATGTAGCGACGAAGGACTACCGGAAATACAACCTGGTGGAGCCGGTGGTGAAGCCGGTGAACATGACCCTGCAGGAGCTGGAGCGGGAGCTGGGGAGGGCCGCGCAGAAATTCTACATGCACAAGTTCCAAAACCTCGACCGGCTCACCCCCTGGAAGCGGGAGTTCATGCTGGCGGTGTTCGATATCCTGCTGAACAACTCCTACCTGGCGGGGCAGATGCGGGCGATGATGAAGGAGGGGAAGGAGATGCCGCCGGAGGTGCGGGCGCTCATCGGCAATGTACGGCGGGAGAAGGGTGCGGCGCACCAGGCGATAGCCCCGATTCCGTAGGGCGGCCGCTTTACATCCTCCCTTCCGGTGCTATCCTGTAGGGCATATGTCGATGGAAAGGAGGCAACGTATGCGAAACGTACTGACAACCGTTCTGATCCTGCTGACCGCCGCCATGCTGGCCGGCATGGGCAGCCTGGGCGCTCCGGAGGGGACGGTGCCCAAAACGGAAGAGAATATCAAGGCGCAGGTCATCGACCGCGCGGGGGTGTCGACCGACTTGAGCCGGTTTTCCATGGATGGCAATGTCTTTCTCGAAGGGGGGCGGGGGGAAGGAACGATGAGTGTCTTCTTCCGCGAACTGAAGGAGGTCAGCTTCGGCCCGGTGAGCGGCGAGGATGCGCCGGCCGAGCTGCTGCTCAAATCGGGGAGCCGCCTCCAGCTCAAGGTGCGCAAGAGCGCCATCTTTTACGGCGATACCGGTGCCGGGGCTTACCGGATCTCGGCGAGTGACGTCAGCCGGATCGTATTTCACAAATGAAGCCGGAGGGGGGACACCTCCCCTCTGCAATAAGCGACGGATAAATATATTTGCACTAACAGCCTGGATCATGTAATATCAGACCTATTCGACCCTACCTCATTTCGTCCTCGGTTTCATGGCTGCGACTAGTCGATTGCGGATTGCATCATCCCTTCGGACAGACTCCACCTCCAGAAAAGCGACAACGATTATGATTGGCTTGGGCACGCATCTGCTTCCGGGAGAATGGCCCCCTCCGTGCCTTGGATTTTGCTGAATTCCTCCGTGAAAACCCGCACAGAACAGTCAACAGTACCGATGACGAAAGCTGCCGTAATCGCTGCCGTCATTGATTCCGGCCATGCCCGGATTTCCTGGAAGCAAAGTCCTTTGATGCAGTAAGGCAAGCCTGCAACATTGTCGCCGAACTGCAAAAGGCTTCGCGGTTTTGCCGTGGAGCCTTTTGTGTGACCGGCGACCTCTGGTAACTCGCAGGGAATTATTACGGTGTACCGGCAATACCATGACCAGCATGAATTAAGGGAGCATAAACAATGATTACCAGGAAACTGTCGGCTGGAGATACTGTTGAGGCACAATGCACGCGCTGCCGCGCGCTGTTGAATCATACGATCGTCGCAATGGTGGAGGGGAGGGTGGTCCGGGTCGAGTGCAACACCTGCCGCGGAGTGCACAATTACCGGCCGGCCGCGGCGCCGAAAGCGCCAGCCGCAGGTCCGAAGGCGCCGGCCGCTGCTACCTCCGGTCGCAAGAGCGAGCCCGCGCCACGAAAGGCCAAAAAGGACCCGGGGGCCGCAGACCGGGAAGAGTGGGAGTCTCTGTCCCCGACCATGGAGCAGGAGCGGGCGAGCGCCTACGACATGAACGGCAAGTACCGGGTAAATGGCCTGGTGCAGCACCCCGTTTTCGGGCTGGGCGTGGTGAAGCAGGTGATCAAACCGAACAAGATGGAGGTCCTGTTCCAGGCAGGGAAGAAGCTGCTCCGCTGTCAATGACCCGAGCCTGACCTTGGCTGTTCCCCGCTGGTGACCCCGGACGGACTCAGTCGAGGCGGAGGATGGCCTCAAGTCCCCTTTTATAGGCAGCCAAAGCCTTCGTCAGGTCGTTTTGCCCTTCGAAGAGCTTCCCCTGGTAGACGAAGAGCCTGTGGTCTAGCGGCTCAGACTTTCCCGCCTCGTCGAACATCTTCTTGGCATCCGCCAGCCGCCCCTCTTTACCGTATGCGTAGCCGGCATAGTAGTAACAGGGGAAATACGGCTCCTGCGCCTGTCGCCCGGCTTCGAGCAGGGCCGCCCCTTCCCCGCTCTTTCCTTCATTCACCAGGATCATCCCCGACTCGCAGAGGGCGACCGGGTTGCCCGGCTCTCTGGCGAGCGTCTCCCTGAACTCTCCCTGCGCCAGCGCCGTCTCCCCCCGCCGGAGGCAGATCTCGGCGAGCCTGAGATGGGGGAGCGCAAACGCGGGGTCTGCTTCGCCGGCCTTCCTGAACCACGCCTCGGCCGTGCCGGCCGTGAGCTTCGACCTCAGGGCGGTTTCACCCATCGCGTAGAAGCGGCGGGCGTTCTGGTTCGGCTGATGCCCCCCCTTGCCGGCGCTGACCGGCTGGCGGTTTTCTCCGAAGGCCGCGACAACGAAATCCACCATCTCTTCGGACCCTGCCAGGGGATAGCCGGGGAGCTCATATCTGATCACCCTCTCCCTGTCCATGATGACCGTTGACGGGAGCGCGACCACCCCGTAGTCGTGGAAGGCGACCAGGCCATGGTCCACCAGCATCGGGAAGCCGATCCCCAGTCTGTCCCGTACTTCCTTTATCTCCGCGATGGTCTCGGCCGGGAACCTCTGCCCGTCGGCATTCACCCCTATGATCGAAAGCCCCTGATCCCGGTATTTCTTCCGGAGCTTCTCCAGCCTCGCCAATGCCTGTTCCGATTTGGAGCTCCACGTTGACCAGAAGATCAGTATGGTCAGTTTTTCCCCCCTGACCTCTGCAAAAGACTTGGTCTCGCCGCTGATGGCCCTGAGGGAAAAATCGGGCGCAGTCATCCCCGGCTGGAGCGCCTGCAGGGCGGACGCGGCAGGGGCAAGGAAGAGGCCTCGCTGGATGAGGATGAGCAGGGTCGAAACCGCAAGTCGGCTGGCATGAAAAGACATGTTGATCTCCCTCGGCACATCATAAACCAGGACCGGCTGAAATTGAAGGGGTTTGTCCCAGATGCGCCACCCTGTATCATTTTGCCAGACCGGCACCCCCGGCGCAACGGCCGGCCCCGTTTTTCCCCAACCGTTGCAACAGGGCATGGGCGGGGAGGTACAGGATCAGGGGATAGAGGACCATCAGGAGAGCCAGGTAGAGGGAGGGGGGGAGCCACTGCTGGGGTTCCCTGCCGAGGCCGTGCACCAGGTTGATGTTCCGCGCCGGGGGAGCGGCCAGGTAGGAGACGGTGAGGAGCAGCCATAAGAGCAGGGTCTGCGCGGGAAGGGCGCGCCGGTCGTAGCCGAGCCGGTGGACCAGCCAGGCGAGGAAAGCCGGCAGCGGCAGGTGGAACAGGGAGAGTGCCCGGACCAGGAGTGGGATCCGCTCGTCGAACATGTAGCCGGTGCCGGCGATGCCGGCCAGGTCGGGGCCGGCTGCCAGCCGCAGGAGAAAATCGACGGCCCAGAGGCTGTCCGGCAGGAGGGCGGCAAGCGCCATCATGCTCACCAGGAGGCGGCTTTCCAGCCAGAGGGCGGGGCAGGTTGCCAGGAGGGCGACGTCGGAGCTCCAGAGGAAATTTACCGGGCCGTGTTCCCGCCAGTAGACGGGGACGAGGAGGAGGACGAAGACGGTGTACGGGATCTTCACCGCAAGGGGGATTTTCCCCCCGCCCCCGGCGGCCGCCTCGTTGCCGGACTTACGCCCCCTCTTTTCCCCTCTTCCCCGATCCGCCCGAGCAGTCATCCGCCCCTCCGGCTAGAAATTGTACCAGGGAACGGAACAATTGCCTTCGCCGCCGGTCCAGAATTCTCTTGACTGCCTCCACGCCGGTAATTAAAGTGGCCGCAAGGCCGGGTAAAGGAAGGAGAGCAAGGGATGGATCAGGAAGCATTTGCCCTGGAAATGGCGGTGCGCGATTACGAGTGCGACCTGCAGGGGGTGGTGAACAACGCGGTGTACCAGAATTACCTGGAACACGCGCGGCATGAGTATCTGAAGAGCATCGGCATCGATTTCGCCGCCCTGGCTGCACAGGGGATCAACCTGGTGGTGACGCGGGTCGAGATCGACTACAGGTTCCCGCTCAAGAGCGGTGACCGGTTCATCGTCGAGGTCTGGCCGGCGCGGGTTTCGCACGTGCGGATCAGCTTCCGCCAGGAGATCCACCGGCTGCCGGACCGGAAAGAGGTGATCCGGGCGGTGGTGACCGGGACGGCGTTGAATGCGAGGTGGCGGCCGCAGCTGCCGAAGGAGCTGGCAGATATCCTGGGCCGGTCATGACGGGAGGTTGGCGTGGTGCTGCCGATGCAGAATCCGGCTGATCTCAGTGAATTGCAGTTTTTGCTGCGGTGGCGGCGAGCGTCTCCCCGCGGGTCAGGGTGTAGGTGCGGCCAAAAAGGGAAAAGCCGATAAAGCCGCGCACTTCCAGGCGATCGGGTGAAGCCAGGTGCATTTTGCATTTGTAGCTGTTGCCGCTTTCCGGGTCGTAGCAGGCCCCCTGCTCCCATCTGTTGTCACCGGCGGCGGTCAGCCCTTCGATTACCTGCAACCCGATAATCGGCCGTTGTCTGAGGGCCGGATCGGGATTTTTCCGGTCAATCTTGGCTGTGCCGACCGGTCCGTCCTTGCTGCTCAGGTACTCCGGGTGCTTCAGCCAGACGACCTTTCCGCAGAGATTCTCGCCGCACCTGAATATTTCCAGTTTCGAGCTGTCCCCGTTGGTTTTCCAGGTGCCGATGATGCTGTCCGGGGCGGCGCAGGCGGTTGTCGCCGCCAGCAGAACTGACAGAAAGGGTGTCCAGACCTTCATCTATTTCCTCTGACAAGTTATTTGGCGGGTGGGCCGGCCGCAGGGTACGCTAGCGGAGTCCCACCCTTTTCAGGAATAATCCGAGATGCTTGTTGATCGGGTTTGACCGCTTGAGGAAGGGGAGGGGCGGGGGTCGCCTGACCCCGAGGGCGCCCAGTTCATCGTGGATCGCGGCATTGCGTTCGCAGCGCAGGCCGAGCTGGAAGACCCTGATGGCCGCCCCCTTCTGTCCGGCGAGGAGGTGGATCCGGCCGAGGAGGAGGTAAAGCTGGGAGTTGCGGGGTTCCTGGCGGACCGCTTCCAGGCCGAGGGCGATTGCCGGTTTGAATTCCCCGTGCACCTTCGCCTTGCAGTAGGCGAGGTAGGCTGAGAGAAGAGGGGTCCTGCCACCGCTGGCCGCCTCCTCGAAGTATATCTCGGCCTCTGTGGCATTGCCCTTGGCAAGATATTGAAGCCCTTCTTCGAACGGGCTTGTCGTGCCGTCTGCCATCTCCGTCCATTCCTCTCGCGGTAACGTTCTAATGAGACTGGTGCTGCACCATACTAGTGAAAGAGCGCCGAAAAAGCAAGAAGCAAGACTCGCCTTGGGGCGCATCAACGGCTATAATTTGCACAAGCCAGTTCCGCCAAAAGTTCTCTCCCCCCTGGCGGGGAGTGAGGGTGGGGGGGGAGGTTGCCAGACTTTCAGCAAGTTGTAGCTTCACCCTCCCCCTGCCCCCTTTAGGCCCTTTGGGTCCTCCCGCTTGCGCGCCGAAGCGCTCCAGCGCCCAGGCCCGTCAAGGGATGGGGAAAGACTTTTTGCGAATGCATCAAAGAAGGAGCAACCGATGGCAAGGATGATCCTGATTGCGGTTGTTGCCCTGATTCTACCTGCCTGCTCCCCCGCCGGGCAACGGTCTACCGGTGCCGGCATTCCCGCTGACTACGAGATCGAAGACGTCCGCAATCTGCCCCAGGAGATGGGGGCCTACGCCTCTTTCTGCCCCGCTGAACCCATTGGCAAGGCCTGCCGGGATTCCCTTGAGGAGGAATTCAGGCGGAAACATTATTCCCCCTGGGGCGGGAGCGCTCCGCTTTCCGATTTAGCCAGGGCTGCCGGGATAATGACGGAGCACGCGCGCAAGGAGTGGTACGGGGAGAATAACAGGAAGGTGTCCGGCACCGACCTCGCGGCGCTTTTGGCGAACTGCGACCTGGAGCACTTCCCTTCCATGGGCAGGGCGGCCATTGCCATCGTCCCCACTGCCATGAGGGTTCTCCCGACGGCAAGGCCGCTCTTTGCAAGGGCCGGCGACTTCCCGTTCGATGCCCTGCAGAATGCCGACCGAGCTCAAGATGAACGAACCGTTAAGGGTCCTCCACCTTTCCGGAGACGGCCTGTGGGTGTTCGCGGAAACCGCCGACACCAACGGCTGGGTTGAGTCGCGGGACATCGGCTACGTCGACGCGGCCCTGGCCGAAAAGTGGATGGGGCAGGCACAGCTCGTTATCGTCAGGGATTTCACGCCGATCCATGACGAAGGGGGACTGGTCGCCGAGCGGGCGAAAGTCGGCACTATTTTCCCGGTTGCCGGCGAACGGGGGGATGCCTATGAGATATCCGTGGCAATAAGTTCCGGGAGGAATGAAGCGCGGGAAATAAAGGCGCAGGTGCCGAAGGGGGCGGCGAGAACGCTGCCGCTGGAATTCTGCCGGGAGACCGTCGCCCTGATCGGCAACGAGCTGATCAACAAGCCATACGGATGGGGGGAGATGTTTCAAAACAGGGACTGTTCCGCGCTGATCCGGGATTTCTTCCTGCCGTTCGCCATCTGGCTGCCGAGGGGCTCCTACAACCAGATCCATTCCGGCAGAACCATCTCCCTGGCCGGCCTGAGCGGGAGTGAAAAGGAATGGCTGTTGAGGGAAAAGGGGGTCCCCTTTCTCACCATGGTCTACCTGAAGGGGCATATCATGCTCTATCTGGGGAGCATGAACGGCAGGCCGCTGGTCTTGCACGCCATCTGGGGGGTCACGGTCAGAAACGGGGAGGGGAGCGCCTCCAAGCAGGTAATCGGCAAATCCATTGTCAGCACGCTGACCCCCGGGAGCGAGTTGCGTCTCGTCAACGGTTCGCTGCTGGAGAGGGCCGACCGCATGCTCATCTTGAGCGCCAGGTGCGCCTCCACCGGCCGTTCTTCAGGGAGCCTCCTTACCCGTCCGGGCACCCTCGCGTATGGAGGGTCCGTTGCACCATCAGGCGAAAGAGCGCTTCCATGCCGGCCTGCACCGCGGGTGATTCAATGATGCCAAGCGCCCTGGCGATTGCCTCGAACGTCGCCAGACCCTCGGCGTGGTTCTCTCTGCGGAGCCCCCAGCTGGTCCGGGGTCCCTCGGGGAGCCGGACCATTTCGGCGTGTTCGAGCCCTGGAAGCCTCCGTCCCATCCTGGCGGCCTGGCGCCAGTTGCCGTCCGGAACGACCAGGGTGACAGGCCGGCTGTCTGTTTCCAGAAAAGTCCCGGTCAATGGGGGGACGCCGTCTCCGGGGTAGAGGAGGAGGGTCCTCCGTTCGGGGCTGCTGAGGTCGCTCAAATCGAGCGGGCGGTCCTGATGGCCGTGAATACGCAATTCGCTGTTGGCCAGCGCTTCAAGGGCGAGCGGTCCGGTTGCCGTGGTCTTTTGGTATTCGCGGCGATGCATCACCAGGACGAGGCGGGTAGCGAGGGCATACCGGGGAATCGACCGGCAGATGCAGAGATGCGCATGCATCCGGCAGCGCGGGCAGCGTTCGCTTCGTTTTGATCTGGAACCCATAGCTCCTCCGTTCCCTGCCTTTTTCTTTCGCTCCCTAGCGACGATTGACGAGGAGGTCGTCCCCCAGCCCGATGTTCTCCGGCTCCGTCTCGTGGAGCAGGGTGATCATCTTCTCCACCGGGATTCCGGTGGCGCGGCTCGCGGCCCGGGCGAATTCCCGCACCAGCTCCTCCTTATTCTCTTTCGGCATCCTTGGGCCGTAAAAGTGGATGATCGGCATCCTGTTTCTCCTTTCTGATTTGACTATTCATATCCTGAGCGCCAGACGATCCCGGCCCTTCAGCCTCCCAGGATCTCCTCTCCAAGCACCTGGTAGGGGTGCGGGGTATAGGCGCGGTACAGGACCGTGCCGGCAAAGTTGAGGAGGGTCGTGAGGCGGTCGCGGTTCACCGGGTGGGTGACCAGGGCCAGCGCCTGGTCGGCGGCAAACCAGCCGAGCTCCGGGCACTCGTCGCTGGAGGTCAGCTCGCCGCTTCGGTAGCGGGCCAGGAAGGTGAAGATGAGCGCCGGCGGCGGCGAGAGCTTCGACCAGATCGCGGCCAGCGGCCCCAGCTCGACCGTTACCCCGGTCTCCTCCAACACCTCCCGGTGCAGGGCCTCGATCAGGCTTTCCCCCTCCTCGACCTTACCCTGGGGGGTTTCCCAGCCCCGCCTGTGGTGGCGGACCAGCAGGACCTGGTCGC
>JAMPXD010000113.1 GCA_023701365.1 Geobacteraceae bacterium | reverse complement strand
TCAGGTCCACCGCTACCTCCATAAAAAAAGGGCAGAGGTTCACACCTCTGCCCGATACTGCGTACATACCACAACAACCCGTTCCTGCTCAATCCCTACTTGAACAGCGCCTTCTGGTACTCCCGGTTCAGCTTGGCGATGAACTTCACGTTGATCCCCTTGGGACAGGCCGCCTGGCACTCGTAGTGGTTGCTGCAGTTGCCGAACCCTTCCTTCTGGAGGGCATCGGTCATGGCGCAGACCCGCTGCGCAGCCTCGGCCTTCCCTTGGGGGAGCACCGCCAACTGGGCTACCTTGGCGGAGGTGAAGAGCATGGCAGAGCCGTTGGGGCAGGCCGCCACGCAGGCGCCGCAGCCGATGCACTCGGCGGCGTCCATGGCGTAGTCCGCCTCGGGCTTGGGAATCAACAGGGCGTTGCCATCGGCAACCCCGCCGGTGTGGCATGAAGTATATCCGCCGGCCTGGATGATCCGTTCGAAGGCCGAGCGGTCGACGATCAGGTCCCTGAGAAGCGGGAAAGCGCGCGCCCGCCAGGGCTCGATGTAGATGCTGTCGCCGTCCTTGAAGGTCCTCATGTGGAGCTGGCAGACGGTGGTCCGGTCCTGGCCGCCGTGGGGGACGCCGTTGATCACCTGGGAGCACATGCCGCAGATCCCCTCGCGGCAGTCGTGGTCGAAGGAGATCGGGTCCTTGCCGCTCTTGATCAGCTGCTCGTTCACTTCGTCGAGCATCTCCAGGAAGGACTGATCGGGGCTGACGTTTTTTGCATCGTACTGCTCCAGCTTTCCCGGAGCATTGGGGCCGGTCTGGCGCCACACATATAAAGTAAGATTCATGGTCTTTTCGTCGTGATGGCTCATTATTTATAACTCCTTACCGCCAGATGGACGTTTTCAAATGCCAACGGCTCCTTGTGCAGTTCGGGCTCGTTGCCGACCCCCTTGAATTCCCACGCTGCAGCATAGCAGTAGTTCTCGTCGTCACGCCTGGCCTCGCCGTCCGGCATCTGGTGCTCGACGCGGAAGTGGCCACCGCACGACTCGTTGCGGTGCAGGGCGTCCTTGGCAAGCAGTTCCCCGAACTCCAGGAAGTCGGCGACGCGCCAGGCGTTCTCCAACTGCTGGTTCAGCTCGGCGCCGGAGCCGGTCACCTTGACGTTCTGCCAGAACTCCTCGCGCAGCACCGGGATTTCCTTAAGGGCCTGCTTCAGGCTCTCTTCGCTGCGGGCCATGCCGACATTGTTCCACATGATCTTGCCGAGCGCCCGGTGGAACTCGCTCACCGTCTTCTTGCCGTTGATGGAGAGGAGCTTCTTCATCTCGCCCGACACATCCTCGACGGACTTCTTGAACTCGGGGTTATCCGCTTTCACCTTGCCCGGGGTGATCTTCGCCAGGTAGTTGGCGATGGTGTATGGAATGACGAAGTAGCCGTCGGCCAGGCCCTGCATCAGGGCGGAGGCGCCGAGACGGTTGGCGCCGTGCACCGAGAAGTTCGCCTCGCCTAGGACGAACATGCCGGGGATGCTGCTCTCGCAGTTGTAGTCAACCCAGAGGCCGCCCATGGAGTAGTGGGGCGCAGGGTAGATGCGCATCGGCACCTTGTAGCCGTTGTCATCGGTGATCTTCTCGTACATCTCGAACAGGTTGCCGTAGCGCTCTTTGATGGTGTTCTCGCTGAGCCGCTTGATGGAGTCGGCAAAGTCGAGGTAGACGCCACGTCCGCCGGGGCCGACGCCGCGGCCGTCGTCACACTGCTCCTTGGCGGCGCGGGAGGCGATGTCACGGGGGGCCAGGTTGCCGAAGCTCGGGTACTTCCGCTCCAGGTAGTAGTCACGGTCCTCTTCGGCGATCTGGTTGGCCGGCTTGCCGACGTCTTCCTTTTTCTTCGGCACCCAGCAGCGGCCGTCGTTTCTGAGCGACTCGGACATGAGTGTCAGTTTCGACTGGTGCTCGCCGGTCTGGGGGATGCAGGTCGGGTGGATCTGGGTGTAGCAGGGATTGGCGAAGTAGGCGCCCTTTTTGTGGGCCCGCCAGTTGGCGGTGACGCTGCACCCCATGGCGTTGGTGGAGAGGTAGAAGACGTTGACGTAGCCGCCGGTACAGAGCACCACCGCGTCACCGACATGGGTGCGGATCTCGCCGGAAACGAGGTCGCGGACCGTGATCCCCTTGGCCTCGCCGTCCACCACCACCAGGTCGAGCATCTCGGTACGGGGGAAGAGCTTCACGCTCCCCGCCTTGATCTGGCGGGAAAGGGCGGAGTAGGCGCCGAGCAGGAGCTGCTGGCCGGTCTGGCCGCGGGCGAAGAAGGTACGGGAAACCTGGGCTCCGCCGAAGGAGCGGTTATCCAGGTAGCCGGCGTAGTCGCGGCCAAAGGGAACCCCTTGGGCCACGCACTGGTCGATGATGTTGTTCGACACCTGGGCGAGACGCCAGACGTCGGCCTCACGGGCGCGGAAGTCCCCTCCCTTGATGGTGTCGTAGAAGAGGCGGTAGATGGAGTCGCCGTCGTTCGGGTAGTTCTTGGCAGCGTTGATCCCCCCCTGGGCGGCGATACTGTGGGCGCGGCGGGCGCTGTCCTGGTAGCAGAAGGCCTCCACGTTGTAGCCGAGCTCGCCGAGCGAGGCGGCGGCGGCGCCGCCGGCCAGGCCGGTGCCGACCACCAGTATCTTGTATTTACGCTTGTTCGCGGGATTGACGAGCTTCATGTCGAAGCGGTGCTTGTCCCACGATTTTTCGATTGGTCCTTTCGGACATTTTCCGTCGAGTATCACTATGAGCCCCCTATTTGCTTAAAATGCCGGTAAGTATGGAAACTGGGATGGAACTGTAGCCGATCAGGAAGATGACCGCGACCACCGCGCCGACCTTGACGATGACCGGCAGAGAGCGGTCGCTGCTCCAGCCCATGGTCTGGAAAAAGCTCTGGATGCCGTGCTTGAGATGGAGGAAGAGCACGACCATTGCCGCCACGTAGATGAGAGATATGATGCCGTGGCTGAAGCTGGAGACCACCATGGTGAACACGTCGAAACGTCCCAGCGAGTCAACCCCCTGGACGATGTCCGGAGTGACCCGGACGGTGAAGTGGAGGATGTGGTAGCCAATGAAGAGCAGCAGCAGCAGGCCGGTCCAGATCATGTTCTCGCTGGAGAAGTTGGCCTTGAGCTGCCTCTTCACCGCGTATCCCTTGGGATTGGCGGCATTGTTCTCCAGGGTCAGCTGGATCCCGTAGAGGACATGCACGACCAGGAAGGTCAGCATGGCGAGACGGAAGGCCCACACCAGCGGCGGCAGGGCATGGAGATGCTCCGCATAGGCGTTGAGGCCGCCGGGGATGAAGATGGAGGTATTGCCAAGCAGATGAACGACGACAAACAGCACCATCAGGATACCGGTGATCGCCATCAGGATCTTTCTGCCCACAGTGCTAGTAAGTAATTGCATAGTGTTTGTCCCTTTACTCGTAATGTTGATAAGATCTGAAATTGGTAACTCGGAAAACTAGGTTAACTTCGGCTATCCGGCAGGTGAAGTCCGTAGTTGAAGGGGGGGTGCGCGCCAGTCCTTGTCAGTGTGCATGATGTTCCTCCTTTTCGATGGGACTATGATAAAAGCCCTGAACGGCAGACAATAAAGCGCCAAAATTAGAATAATTTCATTTCGTATACAGTATACAGTATACTAAACGTCGTTTTACGAAAATGCAACAAAAAATGCACTCCGCTTCCCCACAAATTTCGATGAAAGGGAGCCTGGCGGACTTTCACTACGCCAGGGCCGAGCAGTAAACCGGCCGCTGTATCCGTGCGCCTCCAACCGCAGGAATGGCCAAGACGATCGGGTGAATGGCCTGTTGCATTTTCCCGGTCGTTCTGCTAAAGAAATTACAGTTCCCCATTAAATAACATTCCCTAAGGCTGTTCGAAAGGCACCATGCAATTCAGGCTGATAAAAAAAGACAAGACTACCGGGGCGCGGCGCGGCACCCTCACCACCCCCCACGGCGTCATCGAAACCCCGATCTTCATGCCGGTCGGGACCCATGCCGCAATGAAGGCAATGACCCCCGCCCAGGTCAAGGAATGCGGCGCCCAGATCATCCTCGCCAACACCTACCACCTCCACCTGCGCCCCGGCGAATCCCTGGTGGAAAAGGCGGGTGGGCTGCACAGCTTCATGGCCTGGGACAGACCGATCCTCACCGATTCCGGCGGGTTCCAGGTCTTCTCGCTCCCCAACAAACGGATCACCGAGGATGGGGCGTATTTCAAGCACGAGATAACCGGCGAGGAAGTATTCCTCGACCCGGCAAAGGCCATCGCCATCCAGGAGGCGCTGGGCGCCGACATCATCATGGCCTTCGACGAGTGCATTCCTTACCCCTGCGACAAGCAGTATGCCGCCCAATCCACACGGAAGACGCTGCGCTGGGCCGAGCAGTGCAAAAAGGCCCAGACCCGCAAGGACCAGGCCCTGTTCGGCATCGTCCAGGGAAGCACATTCTCCGACCTGCGGGAGATGTGCGCCAAAGAGATGGTCGCCATGGACTTTCCCGGCTATGCCATCGGCGGCGTGTCGGTCGGCGAGGGGCTGGAGCTCCTGAAAAAGGTGGTGGCCATGACCGCCCCCTTCCTCCCGGAAAACAAGCCCCGTTACCTCATGGGTGTTGGCCTCCCCGAAGACATCCTGGAAAGCGTCGAGCGGGGAATGGACATGTTCGACTGCGTCATCCCGACCCGTTACGCCCGGAGCGCCACCCTGTTCACCAACCGCGGTCGGATCAGGCTCACCCACAAGAACTACCGGCGCGACTTCTACCCGATCGACCCCAACTGCGACTGTTATGCGTGCCGGAACTTCAGCCGCGCCTACCTCCACCACCTGTTCAACGCCAACGAGGTCCTCTCCGCGGTCCTTGCCAGCATCCACAACGTCCACTTCTACATGAACATGATGGCGGAGATCAGGATATCGATCGAGGAGGACCGGTTCGCCGAGTACAAGCGGGTGTTCCTGGAGGGGTATCTAAAGGGGAAATGAGGCGGCGGAACTCAGATAATCGGGAGCACCCATGACTGAAGAAAAAAAAGGCTTCGACCGCCTCATGACGATAATGCGCCAGCTGCGCGCCCCGGGCGGCTGCCCGTGGGACGCGGAGCAGAGCCATGAATCCCTCAGGCGCTACCTGATCGAGGAGGCCTACGAGGTGATCGAGGCGATCGACGCAAACGACCCGGAGCTCCTCAAGGAGGAACTGGGGGATCTGCTGCTCCAGCCGGTCTTCCATGCGGCCATCGCCGAGGAGAAGGGGACCTTCACCATGGACGAGGTGCTTGAGGCGATCTGCGACAAGCTGATCCGCCGTCACCCCCACGTGTTCGGCGAGCAGCGGGTAAAAAGCGCCGCGGAGCAGGTGGAGAACTGGGAACGGATCAAGAAGGGGGAAAAGGGGGAGGAGCGGAAATCGGCCCTGGCCGGCGTCCCTCCCCATATGCCGGCCCTGATGAAGGCCCAGAAGATCACGGAAAAGGCGGCGCGGGTCGGGTTTGACTGGGAGCATGTGGACCAGGTGTTCGCCAAGGTGCTGGAGGAGCTCCACGAGCTGGAGGAGACCATGGTCACGAGGGACCAGGCGCGGATGGAGGCGGAGCTGGGGGACCTCCTGTTCGCCATCGTCAACCTCGGCCGCTTCCTCTCCCTCGACCCGGAACAGGCCCTCGGCAAGACCATCGCCCGCTTCGCGCAACGCTTCGCCCACGTCGAGGAGACGCTCCGCGCCGCCGGGCGGCAGATGAAAGAGGCAACCCTTGAGGAAATGGACCTGCTCTGGGAAGAGGCAAAGGAGAAGGAGCGGACGCCGGCTGGTTGACCCGGAAAGGGATCGGGGGGATTTGACAAAATGTTACGGCTTTTCAACGGCGTAACCGATTATCCACAAAAAGTGTGGATAACCTGTGCATAACGATGTGGACAAACAGATAAAGAAACATGTTAAATCAAGGCTTTCACTATCTGCCTATTTTTTAACCACAAGCAATTAACCCTTTTATTTCAATATGTTGTCACATACAGCACCCTCTCTTAACGGGTTGACTTTCTCTCACAATTCTCCGCTGAAAAAAGACGCCCGTCTGAACCGCCCCTGTTAATAAACTCGCCAAAACTACCCTGGTTTTGCGCGGTTTTTCACCGCGCCGTTTTCCAGCTTCAGGAGCCACAGCTTCGAGCCGATTCCGCCCGGGGCGGAATAGCCGGTCAATCCGCCTGATTTGCCAACCACCCGGTGGCAGGGGATGATGATCGGCAGGGGATTGCGGGCCATGGCCCCCCCTATCCCCCTGGCGCCCCGCGGCTGCCCGACCTCGGCGGCGACCTCCGAATAGCTCCTCACCTCGCCGGAGGGGATTGCCATGACCGCCTGATAGACGACCCGCTGGAACGGGGTGAAGCCCCGCCAGTCGATGGGGAGACCGAAGACGACCGGCTCGCCGGCAAAGTAGCGGGCCAGGAGAGCGGCAGCCCGCCTGGTGAGGGGGCTTTCCTCCGTGGCAAAAGGATAGCGGGCGGCGATCTGCGCCGCCATGGCGCCCTGTTCCTCACCGCCGAATGGCGGGAATACCTCCAGCAGCCCCTCGTCGCTCGCCACCACCGCGCCGACCCCGATCCCGGTCTCGAACAGGGAGCGGTACGTTTCCGCCACATCTCGATCTCTTTTTCTCATTTCTTCAGCACCTTTCTCCGGAGCAGTTTTACCGCTTCACGCGCCTCTTCGCAGCGGAGCAGGTGGGCAGAGAGAAAATAAACCACCACCCCCGCCCCGATCCCCCCCAGAAGGGTCGCCCCCTTGACCGCCTTATGGCCCGCCAGGCTCCAGTCGGCGAGACCCATCGCCCAGAAGACGAGCAGTGCCATCGGCAGGGACGCCAGCGCCGCTTTCATGCCCGAGACGCATATCCCCCGGCCGCCGAAGGGGCCGATCTTTCGCCGCAGCAGGTAGAGGAGCATCGCCATGTTGCCGAGGGCGGAGAGGGAGGAGGCCAGGGCGAGCCCGCCATGGAGGAGCGGCCCCATCAGCATCAGGCTGAACAGGAGGTTGAGGATGAAGGCGACGAAGGCGGTGATGACCGGGGTCCGGGTGTCCTTGAGGGCATAGAAGGCCGGCACCAGGACCCGCACCAGCGCCACCAGGGAGAGCCCCATGGCGTAGTAGAAGAGGGCCTCGGCCGATCTGACGGCCTTCACGAAGTCGAACTCCCCCCCCATGAAGAGGAGGCTGAAGATCGGGGTGGCGCAGACCATCAGCCCTACCGTGGCCGGAATGGTGATGAACAGGGTAAGGCGCAGGCCGAAGGCGAGCGACTCCTTGAGCTCTCCCATCTCCCCGGCAGCCGCCTGCCTGCTCATGGAGGGGAGGACCGCCTGGGCCACGGAGACCGTGAAGATTCCCTGGGGGAACTCGAACAGGCGCTGGCCGTAGTAGAGATAGGAGACACTCCCTTGGGGGAGAAGCGAGGCGAGGATGTTCCCCACCGTGATGTTCAGGTAGTAGACCCCGACCCCGAACACCGAAGGCCCCATCAGGAGGGCGATCCTGCGCACCGCCGGGTGACGAAAATCAAAACGGGGGCGCAGCGGAAACCCCTTGCGGTAGAGGACCGGGAGCTGCAAGAGGAGCTGGAGGAGACCGCCGACAAGGACGCCGGCCGCCAGGGCGGTGATCGGCACCTGGAAGCGGCTGTGCAGAAATACCGCGCAGAAGATCATGGCCAGGTTGAGGAAGACCGTGGAGATGGCCGGGGTGAAGAAGTGGCGCACCGTATTGAGGATTCCCATGCAGAGGGCGACGAGGCTCACGAAGAAGATGTAGGGGAACATCAGCCGGTTGAGGAAGATGGTCAGCGAGAGTTTCTCAGGGTAGGCCTTGAAGCCGGGGAACATCAGGGTGACGATCTGGGGGGAGAAGAGGATGCCGAGCAGGGTAACGGCCGCCATCACCATGGTGAGGAGGGTGAAGCAGACATTGGCCAGCTCCCGCGCCTCCTTCTCCCCCCTCTGGGTGTACCACTCGGAAAAGGTCGGCACGAACGCCGAGGTGAGCGCCCCCTCGGCGAAGAAACGGCGGAGCATGTTGGGGATCTGGAAGGCGGCGAAGAAGGCGTCGGTATAGAGCCCGGCGCCGAACAGCCGGGAGACGACCATGTCCCGCACCATCCCCAGGATACGGGAGATGATGGTGGCGAAACCGAGCACCCCGGCGGCCCGGGCGATGTTTTTCTTTTCCGACATGGACTCCCCTGGAACGGCAATCTTCAGAGGTGGTTATTACCACAGATGCGGCAAAGTGGGAAAGATTTTCTTTCCCCTTATCCTTGACCCCGCAAGGACAGCGGATGGGGACGGAGCTAGTGAAAACTTGAAGTAAGAATCGCTCGATATAACAAAATGGAAAACGAACGACAGAACCTGTCGCCATTGTCAGATAGTGTAGTATTTTCCTAACCTTGGTCCGGTTGTTTTCGGAAATACTCGGCCACATATGCTGGTTCAGCAAAAAGGGATTCAAAACCACACCGTTCTCTCCCTTTATGGGCAATCTCACCTGCATTGCACACTTAGCCATATCACTTAGCCTGAACAGGGAGACAGGGGCATGGAATATGACGCAAAAATAAAGATTCTTCTCGTCGATGACCACAAAATAGTGCGCCAGGGGCTGCGGGCATTGATTGACCATGAGTCCGACATGATAACGGTCGCCGAAGCAGATAACGGGCGCAAGGCAATAGAATTGCTTCGTGAACTGTCACCGGATGTAGTCATTATGGATATCGCAATGCCGGAGATGAACGGCATCGAGGCCACTCGCCGCATAAAAGCGGATTTTTCCGGCATCCGGGTTATCGGCCTGTCCATCCATGACGACCGGCGTCATGTACTGGAAATGCTGCGGGCGGGCGCATCAGGCTACCTGTTGAAGGACTGTGCTTTCGCGGAACTGGCAACCGCTGTCCGGCACGCCGTCATCGGCCACATGTATCTGAGTCCCAGGATAGCCGGCAAATTAATCCAGGAGTGCCTCAACTCCCTGGCAAACAGTGACAGTTCAGCCGGTGCGGTTCTTACCGGAAGGGAGCGGGAGGTTCTGCAGCTCATAGCGGAAGGGAAAAGCACCCAGCAGATCGCCGACTCCCTCTTCGTCAGCGTGAAGACCGTCGAAGCGCATCGTAAGCAGATCATGACCAAACTGGATATCCATAATGTCGCCGGGCTTACCAGGTTCGCCATCAAGGAAGGTCTGATCACCCTCAAATAGTTAAACACTCGCTTCGTTTCACTTTGCGTCATTTCCTCCCAACGCAAAATCAGGGGCTTCGCATCCCATAATCAGGAAAACCCTGATTCCATACCGGATGTAATAGCGCTAAACTGATTTTATCTCCGAATCTGCCGAAAAAGGCGCACCCACCAACATCAACGGGAATATGATGATGGCAACGAGCATCCTGATTGTAGACGACTTTCCGGAAATACGGCTCATCCTTCGCGACATCCTCACGAGCGAGGGTTACACGGTCGTTGCCGAGGCGGCAAACGGGGCTGAAGCGGTCGAGCTATACCTGAAACACCGGCCCGACATCACAATAACAGACATCAATATGCCGGTTAAGGACGGCATTGAAGCGACCGGAGAAATCCTTGCCCTCGACGTCAGCGCCAGGATCATTTTCATCAGTAGCGGACAGGAATATGCGGAGCTCCTTGCGATAGCCAGAAAAGCGGGGGCAAGGGAGGCGATACCCAAACCCTTTACAGTGGATCAAGTGCTCGAGGCGGTCCGCCGCGCAGTAACGGAGTGACGGCCACGACAACCGCTCATTAAATGCTAAACAGCAGTGATAATCGGCGGTCCCGCACAGGGAGAATTTGCTTTTTATTAGATTGGTGCAATGCTTTAGGCGAACAGTTTTTGGGAGGGATGAATTGAACAGACCTGACATCGCCTTGAAACTTCTTCAGCTTCTCAACGAAATGAAAAGCATCAATACCGAAATAGTCGCCGAGCAATTGAATGTCAGTCCGGGAACAGCTCATCGTTATCTGCTGGAGCTGTCAAAAATGCCGTTCGTAACACTGCATAAGAAAAGCTCTTATGAGGGCAAGAAATTGAACAAATTAGAGATTGCCTTGAAGCTTCTCCAGCTTCTCAACGAACGTAAGAGCATAGATTCCAAACTGGTTGCGGAACGGCTGCATGTCAGTCTCAGGACAGCTCAGAGATATTTGCTTGAATTGTCGAACATGCCTTGCGTTATCAGCGATGAGAAAGAGTTCAGATACTATCTGAACAAGGACTATAAGCTTCACGACTCGCTTGTCAATATGCTGGAAACTGACAACAGTAAGCAAGATTTAAATAGATATGTCAATAAGGTGGTAAACCTAAAATATATATTCTGCTTCATGTGCGGCAACAGCAAAAAGTATTTCTTTGAACTTCCAATGCCTGCGAATACTCCCAAAAATAACAACAACCGGCTGAATGTCAACAAACTGGTCAGTATAATAAGAAAAAGACTGGCAGAAAAAAAATGCAGTTTCCCATAACTTTGTCCATATCGAATAGCGCCGCTATTCGAACCTGATCTTCCGTTTCTTCACCTCTTCCAGATCTTCATAAGCCTTCTTCAGACAGTCGGGGCAGAGGCCATGGCTGAAGAGGGCTTCCGAATGGTCGCTGATATAGGCCTCCAACTGGTTCCAGTACCCCTTGTCGTCACGGATCTTCTTGCAGCCGGCACAGATGGGGAGCATGCCGCTCAACGTCTTCACCCTGGCGAGCGCATCCTGCAGCTCCAGGATGAGCCGTTCCCGCTCCTCCTCCAACTGTTTGCGCGCGGTAACGTCCTCCTTGACGGCGATGAAGCGGCTGATCTTCCCCTCGGCATCGGTAATGGGAGAAATGGAGGCAGACTCCCAGTACAAGTCGCCGTTTTTCTTTCTGTTGCACAACTCTCCGCGCCATTCGCCGCCGGCAGTGATGGTATCCCAGAGTTGCCGGTAAACGCCAGTGGGAGTTAGCCCCGATTTGAGGATGCGGGGATTCTGACCGACGGCCTCGGCAAGACTGTAACCGGTCAATTGGCTGAACTTGGGGTTTACGTATTCAATGCACCCTACCTGGTCGGTAATGACGATCGATGCGGGGCTTTGCTCGATCCCGCAGGAGAGCGTCCGCAGTTTTTCCTCCATCTGCTGCTTCTCCATTGCCCGTTTGATCTGCAGCAGCAACTGATCGATCGCACACGGCTTGAGCTGATAGGAGAATGCACCCCTGTTGGTCGCCTCGATGGCCGAGTCGAGGGTGGCATTGCCGGTCATGATGATCGCTTCCGTCGCCGGGAAGCCGGTCTTGACCCTGTCGAGGAGGTCGATTCCCGGGATGTCCGGCAAGCCGAGGTCGATCAGAACCAGATTGACGGGATGCTGCCGCAGCAGGGCAATCCCCTCCACCCCCTCCCCGGCAGTCATGACGTCATAGCCCTTTACCCCCAGGATATCGGCGAGGGTCTTCCGGAAGTTGACGTCGTCATCGATGATCAATACCATGGGATTGCTCATCTGCCCCTCCCACACGGCGAAGACACTGATCCATTTTCAGGATGATCTGCCGAGCAGTTCCACCAGCGCCTCAACTCCCGACACCGGCGGCCGGCAGGCGCCGGCGGCGCAGACCCGGGCGACCGTCCCTTCCCCTTCTCCTTCCTCGGACCTGAGCACCAGGTGGGGGATGAAACGCCCTTTCACGGCCCGGAGCATGCGCCGC
>JAMPXD010000112.1 GCA_023701365.1 Geobacteraceae bacterium | reverse complement strand
GCCCGATCCGGTGGCCGGGCAGAGGGTTCTGCTCCACGGCCCGGCCGCTTCCGATCAGCTTCACATTGAGGCCGCTCTTTTCCATGGCCCGCAGCACCTGCCGGATGCTTTGCCCGCGGAAATCGGCCATCACCACCCCTTCGCCCCCCTCGACGATCTCCCCTTCGGCGGCCGCAGCGACAGGATCGACCGGCTCCTGCGCCGTTTTTGCCTGGACCGTTTCCGGCCTGGGCTTTGTCCCCTTGGCCGGCGGCACGTTCAGGTAGCAGAGCGACTGCTGGGCGATCGCCTTGAATGCAGGGGCAGCTACCACGCCGCCGTACGGGCTGGTCTTCGGCTCGTCGATGATCACCAGGATGGTCAGCCTGGGATCGTCGGCGGGAATGAATCCGGCAAAGGAGGCGGTCCGCTTGTCCACCGAATACCCCCGGGTGATCGGATCGACCTTCTGGGCAGTGCCTGTCTTGCCGGCAACTCGGTACCCATCCACGGCTGCGCTCATCCCGGTTCCCCCTTCGGTGGTCACCTCCTCCATCATCCGCGCCACGCTCTTGGCGGTTTCCGGCGAGATGATCCGCCGCCGCACCTCGGGGGAGAACTGCCGCAGAATGTTTCCGTTCTCGTCGCTGATCCGCTCCACCAGGAAGGGCTTCATCAACTCGCCGCCGTTGGCCACCGCCGACAGGGCCGCCCCCAGCTGCAGCGCGGTTGCCGATACCCCCTGGCCGAACGAGATGGTGGCGAGGTCCACGCCGAACCACTGCCTCCGGTCCCTCAGGTAACCGCTTGCCTCGCCGGGCAGGTCGATGCCGCTCCGCACCCCGAAACCGAACTCCCGCAGATGGTTGTAAAGCCGCTCCTGGCCGAGCCTGCTGCCGATCTTGGCCGCTCCGATGTTGCTCGAATACTTGAGGACCTCCGCCACGCTGAGCCGCCCGTACTGGTGGGTATCATGAATGACCCGACCGCCGATCGAGTAGCTCCCCCCTTCACAGTTGAAGCCGTCATTGGCAGTGATCACCTTTTCCTGGAGCGCCGCGGCTATCAGGAAGACCTTGAAGGTGGAGCCGGGCTCGAAGCTGTCGGTGATGCACTTGTTCCGCAACAGCGCCGGCGGATACTTGCTGTAGGAATTTGGGTTGAAGGACGGATAGTTGGCCATCGCCAGCACCCGGCCGGTCCGGGGCTCCATGACCAGGGCGATCCCTCCCTTGGCGCGGCTTGCCTCAACCGCCGCGGCCAGCTCCTTTTCCGCAATATACTGGATGTTCTTATCCAGGGTCAGGGTGACATTGTGACCCTTGGAGGCCTCCTTGACGAACGTCCCCTTCAGGGCGATGTCCCGCCCCAGTGCGTCCCGCTCGGTCACCAGATATCCGGTGCTCCCCAGGATGGTGGAATCGTATTTCAGCTCGATCCCCTCCAACCCCTCGGGATCAAGGCCGGTAAAGCCAATCACGTGGCCGGCCATCTCCGAATTGGGGTAGAAGCGCTTGCTCTCCTTGACGAAGCCGATCCCGTCAATCTCCAGGGCCTTGATCTGCTGGGCCAGGTCGGGGGAGATGCGGCGCGCCAGCCAGACAAAACCCCTGCTCCCGGCCAGCTTCTTTTCCAGCTGCTCCCGGGTCAGCCCCAGGAGTGGGGTCAGTTTTGCCGCCGCTTCGGCGATATCCTCGATATTGCGGGGCTCTGCATAACAGGAGTCCATCTCGATGGAAACGGCCAGTGGGGCGTTGTTCCGGTCATAGATGGCGCCCCGCCCAGGGGTGAGGGGAACGCTCTTCTGGTGCTGCCGTTCGGCCAGTTTTACCAGTTGCTCTTGCTTGACGACCTGGAGATAGAAGGCCCGGGCCGAGGTGATCACGAAGAGGCAGGCAAAGAGGCCGCCGATCAACCTGATCCGCCACTGGGTCCATTTCCCCCGCCCCTCTTTCATCTGACCACGACCACCTGCTGCTCCGTGGGGAGGGCCATTCCCAGCTCACCCTTGGCAAGCGCCTCGATCCGCGCCGGCGTTTTCAGCGACGCAACCTCCAGCTGGAGCCTGTTCTGCTCCTGCTCCTGCTCCTTGATCTGCCGGGCAATCTCTGCCACCTGCAGATTCATGTCGATCACCTTGACCCGCGACCAGACATGAAAGATCGAAACCAGCGTAAGGAGCACCATCACCACCATTAGATGGCGGAACAGCTCCGGCCTCAGTCCCAGGACGACATCGATCCTTCTTATTCTCGGCACGGCAACCTTGCCGTAATTGACCTTTGTATTTGCCATGACAGCCTCCTTACAACATAGTTCAATGTTCAAGGTTCGAGGTTCAACGTTGAAAATCTCAAGACCCAAACTGTGAACTTTGAACCTCGAACCGTATCACAACTTTTCTATTGCCCTGAGCTTCGCGCTGCGCGCCCGGGGGTTCTCCATCAGCTCCGCTTCACCCGCCGTAACCGGCTTCCCGGTCAGGACCCTTGCCTGCGGGGTGTTGCCGCAGACGCAACGGGGAAAATCACGCGGGCAGGTGCACCCCTGGGCGAGGCCGCGAAAGGTGTTCTTGACGATCCGGTCCTCCAGAGAGTGGAACGAGATGACCACTCCCCTCCCCCCCCGCTTCAATAGCCGGAAGGCGGCGGCGAGCCCGCGCTCCAGGCTCCCCAGCTCATCGTTGACGGCGATGCGGAAGGCCTGGAAGGTCCTGGTCGCCGGGTGGAGTCGCTCTTCCCAAGCCCCCCGCGGGATAGCCCCCTTGACCAGGTCCGCCAGCTGCAGGGTGGTCTCGATAGGGGCCTCTCCCCTCGCCCGGACGATGAAAGCAGCGATCCGCTTCGCCCAGCGCTCCTCGCCGTACTCCCGGATGATCCTGGTGAGCTCTTGCTCGGAGAGCCCGTTCACCAGCTCCGCGGCGGTCTCGCCGCTGCCGGTGTCCATCCGCATGTCGAGGGGAGCGTCCTGCAGGAAGCTGAACCCCCGCTCCCCCGTATCCAGTTGGTAGGATGAGACCCCCAGGTCGAGGAGGAAGCCGTCGATCCCTGCTATTCCAAGCTCCGCCAGGAGCGCGTCGAGCTCGGCGAAATTCTTCCGGAACAGCCGCGCCCGCTCGCCAAAGGGGGCGAGCCGTTCGCGGGCCGCTGCCAGCGCCTGCGCGTCCCGGTCGAGGCCGATCAGGATGCCGTCGGGGGATGATGCCTCCAGGACCAGGGCCGCATGCCCCCCCCCGCCGGTTGTCCCGTCCAGGTAAACGCCCCCGGGCCGCGGGGCGAGGTAACGGAGCACTTCCGCCGGCAGGACCGACAGATGCCGGAACTCCGCCACTACAGCCCGAGCTCCGCAAGGGCCTGGGTGTTGGCGGGGAAATCCTTCTCAGCCTGGCTGGTCACCTTCTCCCACTCCGCCTGGCTCCAGATCTCGATCTTTTTCTGGGAGCCGACGAACACGATGTCCCGCTCGAGGGCCGCGGCGCTCCGCAGATGGGGGGGGATCAGCACCCGCCCCTGCCTGTCGGCGGCACACTCCACCCCCGGGGCGAGGATCAGGCGGTTGATACTGTTCAACTGGGCAAAGGTGAAGCCGACCCCCTTCGCCACCTTCTCTTCCAGGACCAGCCATTCCGGGTAGGGGTAGATGGAGAGGCCGCGGCCGAACACCCCGTTTCCCAGGTCAACCGGGCCGGAGTTGGTGATCACGAAACTGTCGGCCTTGAACGTTTCGGCCATCACCTCCCGGAACTTGGCCGGCAGGCTGGTCCGCCCCTTGGCGTCCACAGAATTTTGGTAAATCCCCCGAAACATGGCCTCTCCCGGCACAACTCACCACACATTACCACTTCTTACCACTTTGTGGCAAAACTATACCCGCGGTCAACAGGGTTGTCAACACAAAATGTACCGCTGAACTGGATTTTTCCGATTATTTTCCAAGGGGTTAATGAAACGGGGGAGGGGGCGTTGGTGTGCATTTATTGAACTGGGAAGACCCGAAAAATTCTCTGGAAGGTCGGCCGTTCTCCTGCCCGGCAATCTCATAACGCGCCCGCGCAAAGAGGCACGCCAAAACCGACACCCTGTAAGCCGATTTGGTGGTATAATGAAAACAAAAGAAGGAAGTGAATGGCAAGAGTCGGCATCGCTTGCGGTGCCGGCCATGAAAGGTGGTGGCAAGGATGAACGTGTTCGATTTCGCGATGAGAATGGAGGAGGAACACCGGGCATACTACGATAAACTGGCGGCGGAAGCCAAGTCGAAGGGGCTGAAAACCATCTTCACCCTGCTGGCCGATTCAGAACGGGAACACCAAGGTCATCTGATGCTCCTGAAAGCGGGAACCGATCCGATGCAGGCCTGGTCGATGACGCTGGAGCGGGCACAAAAGCATATCAGCGAACTGGTCGACAATCTCGCCCCGGCGGACATCCTGCAGAGTGACTATGACGGGTACCGGCACGCCATCAGGACAGAAGAGATGAGCATCAAGCTCTACGAAAAACTGGCGAACCAAGAGTCGAACAGGGGTGCAGCCGAGTTGCTGCGGCGGATGGCAGACGAGGAAAGGCACCACCTGGAGGTGATGGAGAATATCTACGAATTCGTCGAAGCGCCCAGGACCTACCTCGCCTGGGGTGAGTTCAGCAACCTCCGTGAGTACTGACCGGCTCATCCCGGTCCGCGCGGCGATGCGCCGCGTCCGCAAAAGGCCCGCGTGAGCGGGCCTTTCCGTGTGATGAAGATGGAGCGGTTCTCACTTCCCCCCTGCCTTCCCGGCAACGGTCAGCCATTCGCTCAGTTCGGCAAAGCGTTTCCTGTCGATGCCCGGCACTTGGAGCAGGTCCTCGACCTTTTCAAAGTGGCCCCTCGCCTTGCGGAAGTTGAGGATTGAGCGGGCCTCCCCTTCGGACATCCCCGGCAGTCCGAGCAGCAGCGGCTTGGTGATGGTGTTCAGGTCTGTGTAGACCTTCAGATTACTGTCACCCTGAAGGGCGACATGATTCCGGAAACCCTCGAACACCCTTGCGGAAATACCCTTTACCTCTTTGAGTTCCTTGGTGTCCAGGAATTTGCCGCGTCGCTCCCGCTCCTTGACGATGCGAAAGCCGATCACTTCACCAACACCCGGCAGACGGGTGAAATCGGCGGCAGAGGCAGTATTTACGTTGAGCTTCCCGTGGTAGACACGCTCGACCCTGGCTTGGGCCGTGACGGCGACCAGCAGAAATAGCAACACCAAAGATATGATTCCAGGAAATCTCATATGGCTCCTCCACTCCGCAACCGGCGTGCCGGCCGGCAGAATATCACAAAACTCCCCTTCATTTCTCCTTCTTCCTCTCGGCAAGCGACACCACCTTCGCCCCCTCCTTTTTCCCCTTGCCCAGAGGAGCCTCCTTCTGAACGGCGGGGCTCGCCGGCTCCTCCTGCCGCTCCACCGGGGAAACCACCTTCTCCAGCCTGACCGGGGTCCCCCCCATGGTGTACGGGGCGCCGTCGATCTGGCTCGTGTCGAGGATCCAGGTGAAGAGCTGGAGCGGGAAGGAGAGCGCTAGCAGCTTCACCTGCCACCAGCCGGGCTTCACGTCGGCGCTGATGTCCTCGATCCGCGCGTAAAAGCCGGGCTTGTTGTCGATATGGACAAGGACCAGATCATGGATTGTGGCCATCTTTGTCTCCCAGCCTGATTATGAAGAATGCCGATAGCTCACTGCTCACCGGCTCTGAGGATGGAACCCCGCTCCCCGATCAGGTCCCGCTCGCAGTTCATCAGCAGCCCCCCCATGAAGCGGTTGCCGCACAGCTCCTCGAACCTGCCGTAGAGTGACCGGAGCTCCCGTTCCAGACTGGCCAGGCGCTCCTTCTCCGCCTGCATGAGAAGCCGCTCCACGCGCTCGCAGTTGAAGGTAACGCAGTTGTACGGCCGGTAGGCCGGTGCCATCAGGCACCCCTGTGCGCCCAGATAGGGACACATGCCCTGGTCGTAACGGGGCGTGAACAGCTCTTTCCCCTCGACCAGGTAGACCAGGAGGTCAACCACCGTGACGTGATACTTCCCGGTCTCGCAGCACCCCCCGCCGCAGGCGGCGCAGATCTCGGCGGCGCTTACCGCCGTCACTACAGCGTTCAGCTCCTTTTTGCAAGCCGTGGCGGCCAGGGTCAGTTCTGCGAGGAGTGCCCGCCGGGACGGGGAGAGGGCTGCGAACTCCCCGGCAACAGCGGCAACTGCCAGATCCCACGATTCCCGGTCGGTCACGTCGCTGGAACCCCTTGCTCCCGCCCGTCCGCTTTGTTCGCCCGAGCCCGCCGAGGGGAAGATGTGAATGCCGATTTGCCGATAACCATGGAAAAGGTCTACTGAGTGTCTTGTTGTGCGCTGCGCGCTCGACGAGCGCGCCGGTTTTCGCAAAGGTCTAACCAGCTAAAAGAAAAAATATTGGCCGAAGCAGCCCGTAAGCCGGGTCCTGTTCCCGCAGCAGGTTACCCTGCAGCGGGCGATGACCATTCCTCTAGGACCGCCGTTGCCGACGGCCTCAAGCGGCCAACCCGGAAGCACGAGCGGGCAGCTCTTGACGCCTCCCTATTAGGCCTTGCTCCTGGTGGGGTTTACCTGGCATCCGACGTCACCGCCGGACCCGGTGAGCTCTTACCTCACCCTTTCACCCTTACCTGCCATCGCCTAAGCTCCGGCAGGCGGACTTCTCTCTGTGGCACTTTCCCTGGGGTCGCCCCCGCTGGACGTTATCCAGCACCATGCCCTGTGGAGCCCGGACTTTCCTCTCCCCCGGAGGGCAGCGGTCATCTGGTCTGCTTCGGCCAAACTAAGAAACAAGTACGAGGTTCGAGGTTCGAAGTTAGCTTTTAACATCGAACCTCGAACGCAGAACAGCTTTATTCCTGGCGCAGCACCAGGATCCTCTGGCAGTGGGGACAGGTGATCAGCTCATCGCCACGGAACAGGGTGTTGTACAGCTGGGGGGGGAGGTTCATGTTACAACCGAGGCAGGAGCCCGCCCTGGCTTCCACCACCGCAATGCCCCGGCGCTGCTCCCTGAGAAGAGTATAGCGCCTGGTCATCGCCGCTGGCAGCAGCTTGACGATCTCCTCCCTGGCCGAGATATCCTGCGCAATCCCTTCCTCCAGCCGGTCGATCCTGGCCTGCACCTCGCCCTTCTGGGCAGCGATGTTCTCATTCATGGCCGCGAGATTCTCTGCCATCCCGGCGAGCTCCCCCTTCAGCTCGTCGATCCGGCCGATCTTCAGGAGGATCTGCTCTTCCAGCTCCGCTTTCAGCTTCCTGGCGGTGCTGATCTCCTTGGAGACCGCCTGGTATTCCTTCTGGGTCTTGATCTCCTTGAGACGCGCCTCGGAGCGGCTGATGTTTTCGGTCTCCGCGGCCAGGCTTTCGTCCAGGGATACCTTTTCCTCCTCGAACAGGGTCAACTCGTTGTTCTTCTCGGCAATGGCGGCTTCGGCCGCCGCCACCTTGCCGTCCAGAACTGCCTGCTCCTCCAGCAGGGTTTCCCTCTCTCCCTTGAAACCGTCGATCTTCAGGTCGATCCCCTGCAACTCGTCAAGCATCTTCAGATTTTTTTGCAAAACCCGCTCCCCCTGTATGGTGATGTATTGTCCGTAAAAAAGGGGAGAAGGAGCTCAGATCTGGCTGAACGGCTCCCTCTCCCCTTCGAATTCCCGTACTTCCGCGGTGAATTTTCTTCTCTCCAGCTCCGCCCTGAGCAGCTCCGCCACTCCCCGGATCATGGGGCGTTCGGTGGCAAAGTGCCCCGCGTCAAGGATGGCCAGGCCGAGGGTTTCCGCATCCCGTGCCTCATGGTACTTGACATCACCGGTGACCAGGACGTCGGCCCCCTGCTTCCAGGCGTCCCGCACCAGAAATGCCCCGCTCCCGCCGCAGAGGGCGACCTTCTTCACCCTGCGGCCGGCATCGCCGACAAATCTCAGGCTCTCCAGGCCGAGCCTGCTCTTGACCAGAGCGGCAAACCCTGCCAGAGTGGTCTCTTCCGGAAGCACGCCAACGCGCCCCAGCCCGCTCGCCTTCGCCTTGTTGAGGAGCGGATAGAGGTCGTAGGCCGGCTCCTCGTAGGGATGGGCCTTCACCAGGGCGGTGACCGCCGCCGCGACATCATCCTTGCGGAGCAGCACCTCGATCCGCGCCTCCTCGGCGTTCTCCCTTTTCCCCACCTGGCCAAGATAGGGGGTCGCACCCTCCAGCGGCCTGAAGGTGCCGATCCCGGGAGAGCTGAAGGAACAGTCGCTGTAGTTACCGATGAAGCCGCTGAACCGGAACAGGGCTTCCAGCACCCGCTCCTCGCTCCCCTTCGGCACGAACACGGCGAGCTTCACCAGCTCCTCCAGATCGCCGACCTTGAGGGGTGCGCACGAGGTAACGCCCAGGAGCTCCGCCAGGAGGTCGTTGACGCCCCCCTGGGCGACGTCCAGATTGGTGTGGAGGGAGATTACGGCGAGGTCGTTCCTGATGGCGAGGGCAATCAGCTCCCCCGCCGGATCGGCAAGGGAAATCCGTTTCAACGGCTTGAAGATGAAGGGGTGATGGGTCAGCAGGCACCGGCAGCCGGCGGCAACGGCCCCCTCCAGCGCAACCCTGCCGGGATCGAGCGCCACCATGATCTTGCCGGCGGCTGCGGCGGGGTCACCCACCTGGAGTCCCACGTTATCCCACTCCTCAGCACGCCCAAACGGGGCTAATTTATTAATGATTCCAACTATATCCGAGACTCGCGGAGTTATCATGGCGCGCCAAAGAAAAAGAGTGCAACCTTTCGGTGTGCACTCTCTTTCGTCCCCTTATGGGTCATATTTCGTCGTAACAGGCGCTTTATGGGCATCCCCACATCATCCCGAAGTTTGGTTGGTGGGCCCACCAGGACTCGAACCTGGGACCGACCGGTTATGAGCCGGTAGCTCTAGCCAACTGAGCTATAGGCCCGCAAAGCGAAATTTAACTTTATGCCATACCTTGAGTCGTGTCAAGGGTTTTTTCGGCCGGCGTCCGGGAATTCCTTTCCATCCTGCCTCGTCGTTGGATGTCAGTAGAGTTCGTACTTCAGCAGCCGGCACTCGATCGGGCCGTTGAACAGGACGAAGCGACGGGACGCCCGCAGCCCCACGCACTTGGAGAGTTCCTGGCTGCCGGTCAACAGGTAGGCGGTATAGCCGGTGCAGCGCTGCTTCATGACATCGCCGATCTGCCGGTAGAGGGGTTTCAGCGCCTCCTCTTCGCCGAGCCGCTGGCCGTAGGGGGGGTTGAAGAGGAGGACTCCCGGACCGGGCGGGGGGGCAAAGTCGCGGAGCTCCCGCTGCGCCAGGTTGAGCAGACCTTCCACCCCGGCCCGCCTGGCGTTCTGCCGGGCAACCGCCAGGGCCGGGGCCGATCGGTCGCAGCCGACAATCTTCCCGGTGAGGGAGGGGAGCGCCTCGGCCCGCGCCGCAGCGACGAGATCTCCCCAGAGGGAGGGGTCGAACCCGGGCCAGCGCTGGAACCCGAACCCCTTGCGGAGGAGCCCCGGGGCGCGCCGGCCGGCCTTGAGGGCGGCCTCGATCAGGATGGTGCCGGAGCCGCACATCGGGTCGGCGAGCGGCACGGTGCCATCCCAGTCGGACAGTTCCACCAGAGCCGCCGCCAGGGTCTCGCGCAAAGGTGCCTCCGTCCTCTCCAGCCGGTAGCCGCGCCGGTCAAGGGGGGTGCCGGAGCTGTCGAGGCTGACCGTGCAGCGGTTCTTCACCAGGTGGAGATTTACTCGCAGGTCGGGGTCGCGGGTGTCCACGTTGGGGCGACTGCCGCAGCGGTCACGGATCTCGTCGACGATGGCGTCCTTGGCCTTGAGGGCGGCGAAGCCGGAATGGGTCAGGGCCGATTCGCGCAGGCTGCAGTCCACCGCCAGGGTCATCGCCGGGGTGAGATAGCGGGACCAGGAGATGGCGCGTACCCCGTCGTAGAGCTCCTGCGGAGTCGAGCAGGGGAAGGCTGCCAGGGGGATCAGCACCCGGCTGGCGCTCCGGAGCCAGAGGTTCGCCCGCCAGCAGTCGGCGATCTCACCGGTGAAGCGGACCCCGCCGCTCTCCACGGCAGCGACCGCGATCCCGAGCCCCCGCAGCTCCCCGGCCAGCACCTCCTCCACGCCCTTGCCGGCAGTGGCGAAAAACTCCATCCCTACCCCCATTCCTGCTGCCGCCTCTCGGTCGGTCCTGCTCAATGTCTTCCTGCAACCTAGCCGAGATGGCGCTCCGTGTCAAGGGCAATGGTTTTCAGGGCGAATGGTTCTGTCAGCTTCTGACTTTCAATAATTAGCCTGTAAAATCAAGATAATTGATATTTGCTTTCAATATCTGTGATATAATTATAATTAAGAAGGGAGCAACAATACATGGCACCTGGAGAAAGGGGGGTGCACAGATGAGAGGACCGAAAGAAACCCTTGGTGGCGTTAAAGAAGGGGCAAAAACTAAAGGGCGGCAGGTTGAGCGGATAGCGGCCGGGAAGGGAATGAAACCGGCGGCGAAAACCAGTGCCCATGCCGCTGCAAGCGGCCCCGGCGGCCCGAGCGCCAGCCGGAAAGCCAGTACCAGAAAAGGCGTGACCAGTAAATAGTCCGCCTGGGAATGGCCCCGTTCTTACGGGGCCTGAGTCAAACACTCCGAGCGAAAGAGGCCCCGCGACAGATGTCGTGGGGCCTCTTTTATTGCTGAAGAGCGGCAGCAATCCCGCGCAACCCTGCCAGAGCGCCACAGTTGATGGCGATGTGGGGAGGCGCTATCTGCGCCTCGCGTGGGTTGATCCGGATCACCGTGGCGCCGCAGCGCCGGCCCAGTTGCTCGCTGGTGTGGCGGATGGTGGGGATGGCGGTGCCCGCCCCCAGCTCGATCACCACCATGGAGGCGCCCCGGTGGTCGGTGACGAACTGGTCGAATTGCAGCTCCTGGCGGGCGGTCCGGTCGGAGATCCAGGACCAGTCGCCGAACATCAGGATGTTAGGGCGGGCCGCGGCGCCGCAGTGGATGCATCTGGGGATCTGCCGGGCACGCATGGTGGCGAAATCGACCCGGATCGTCTCGCTGTTTGGCCAGATCGCCTGGGAGCAGGGGTGGATGCACTGGAGGTGGTGGATCGAACCGTGCACCTCCAGGATGTTCTCCTCGGCAAAGCCCGCCTTCTGGAACTGGCCGTCCACGTTGGAGGTGACCACGAACCAGTCGAGGCGGAAGAGGCCGATCCAATCCTGAAGGAGGGAGAAGCCGGGGTGGGGAACGGTCTCCCGATAGAGGTTGGTGCGGTGGCCGTAGAACCCCCAGCCGAAGGAGGGGTCGCGCTCGAAGTGGGCCGGATCGGCGGCAGCGACGAAGCTAAGCCCGAGCCGCTCATACAGAGGATAGGCGTTCCAGAAGCCCCGGTCGCCCCGGAAGTCGGGGAGCCCCGAATCGACACCCATCCCCGCCCCGGCGGTGATCACCAGTGCCCGGGCGTGACGAATCGCCTCAGCGGCCTTGCGGTAGCGTTCCACGAGTTCCATCCCGACCTCCACCGAAAACCATTGGTGGTCAATTTCATTTTATTGGCTGCTAAAGTATCCCTACTTTTACCAGAACAGGCTTCAAGAGCCGCACCACCTCTCGCGGGTCGAGCCCCACCAGAAACCCCCGCTTGCCGCCGTTGATGTAGATTCGCGGCAGCTCCAGTATCGTCTCCTCAACATAGACCGGCATGCTCTTCCGGGTACCGAACGGGGAAGTCCCCCCCACCAGGTAGCCCGAGTGCTTCAAGGCCGTTTCGGGTGTGCAGGGGGCGACGCTCTTGACACCGAGCAGCCGGGCCAGCTCCTTGGTGGAGACCTGCAGATCGCCGTGCATCAGGACGATCAGCGGGTTTTTCCGCTCG
>JAMPXD010000111.1 GCA_023701365.1 Geobacteraceae bacterium | reverse complement strand
GAATTCCCAATATTCATGCCGAAGAGTACATGGTCTACGCCATCGATCGGACCAACGGCAGCGCCCGCACCAACGCCATCAACTCCCAGCTGGACATCCTCTACGAATACTGCCAGTACGAGCTGGCGAAAAGATTCCCCGGCCGCCTGACCATCCCCCTCTACCGGGGGACCTTCGATGCCAGCGAGCACGACCTGCTGGAGCGGATCGACCGGCGGGAGCAGATCGTGCGCCTCAACAACCTGGTCTCCTGCACCTCCGACGAGGAGCGGGCCTGGGAGTTCGGCTTCACCGTCTGGGAGATGCAGTGCCCTCTCGCCAAGGTCTTTTTCTACAGCGACCTGCTTCCCAACAGCATCATGAAGGGGGAGGGGGAGTTCATCGTGATCGGCGGGGAGTACCGGGTGCGGCAGATTCCCTGCACCCTCTGAAGAGCGGTTCCGCTCAGGTGGATGGCTTTCAGTTGCAGCCGGCGGCGGCTGTGGCCAGGGGGGAGAGGTCGATCAGTTTCCGGGCGAGGCGGTCGATCTCCGCCAGGAGGTTCTTGTCCATTTTCTTCAGCCACCGCCGCGGAATCCCTTCCATGCCGTAACAGGCGCCCGCCAGCGAGCCGACTATGGCGGCGGTGGTGTCGGCGTCCCCCCCCTGGTTGACCGCCCCGACCAGGCACTCCTCGAAATCCCTCCCCCGAAAAAAGTGATGAAAGACCGTCTGCATGGTGTCCACCACATAGCCGGTGGAGAGCCCATGGTAATGGTCGAAGCGGAAACTCTCATGCTGCGCCAACAGCCCCTCCAGCTCAAGCCGCAGCCGGCTCTTGGAGACGCCGAGGAGAGCCAGGTGGAGCAGCTTCCCCAGAACGACGCAGGCGCCGTCCGACAGGGGGTGGTTATGGGTGATGCGGGCCTGGGCCACCACGCAGTCCGCCATCATCCGCTCGTCGCCCAGGGTGAGCAGGGCCACCGGCAGCATCCGCATGGCCGCGCCGTTGCCGGCATCCCACTGATTGTACGGCGTCTCCAGGGTCCCCTTGAGCATGTAGTTCCTGATCCCCCGGCGGCAGGTGGCGCCCACATCGACCGGCTTTGACTTGAGCCAGCCGGCGAAGTTGTCGGCGATCCCCGTCAGCGACCAGCCGCCGGCAGCGGCCAGCGCCCGGGCGATGCAGAGGGCCATATCGGTGTCGTCGGTCACCTGGCCCGGTTTCAGCCTGAGCCAGCCGCCGCCGACGATCTCCTTCAGCACCCCGTACTTCTCCTCGATCTCCCCCGCGGTCATGAATTCCACCGGGGCGCCCAGCGAGTCGCCGACCGCAAGGCCGATGAAGGCGGCCCGGGCGCGGGACCTGATATCTTCGATATGGTATCCCCTCTCTGCGGTCATTGGTCCTCGAGAATGTCCCGCATGGAGCCGACCAGGAAATCGAACACCTCCTCCCGGGTGACGACGAAGCGGGGCATGTTGCGGATCATGATCTCCTCGATGGCGTGCAGGGTGCGGGCGTCGTCGCGCCCCAGCTCATCCAGCACCTGTTCCAGCATCGGGATGACATCGTAGAGGTCGTCCCGGTTGAACGGGGCGGGGTCCGGTTTGCCCCGGAATTTCGGTTCGCTCCGGTTTGCCGTGTCCTTCGGGTATTTGTTGTAAAGGTCGGACGCTTTGATCTTGATGCCCATTTCGATTCTCCTTGGCATGCCTGGTGCATTTGTACGAGTCCATGCGCGAAACAACCGGCAACATCTGGGACTACTTGGGCGACTCCATCATCGCCATCACCACCAACGGCTCGGTCGCCGCCAGCGGCGCCGCCCTGTTCGGGAGGGGGTGCGCCCGCCAGGCGCTCGCCCGGTTCCCCGACCTGAACCAGCGTCTCGGCCGGCTGCTCCGGGAGGGGGGAAACCACGTCCACTACCTGGGGGACGGCATCGTCAGCTTTCCGGTGGAGGAGACCCCCTGGGAAAATCCCGATCCGCGCCTGATCAGCCGCTCCGCCCGGGAACTGCGGGAGCTGGCCGACCGGCACGGCTGGGAGCGGGTCGTAGTGCCGAGGCCGGGGTGCGGCGGCGGGGGGCTCGACTGGCGGGAGGTCCGGCCGCTCCTGGAAGAGGTGTTCGATGACCGATTTCTGGTGATCACCGCAGAGGGGAAATGACCGTCACTTCCCCTGGCAGCCGGAGCAGGTGCCGCATCCTCCATGCTCCTTCTGGTCCATGTCCTGGCTCCTGAAGCAGCCGAGGGTGCTCCTGTCCACGTACCATTCCTCTTCCAGCTGACACCCCTTCATCACTTCCTGCTTGATCAGCATCAGGATCCGGAGCGGGGTCGTCCGCAATTCCGCTGCTGCTTCCGCTATCGGTATGTGCGGGGTCCCTTCGATGATAGTTTCCATGGTTACAATCCTCCGCTGAGGCACGTTGCCTTGAATGCTGGCATATTGTTTATCCCCCCTTTGCGAAAGGGGGACTTCAAGCGAATCCTTCTTCTGCCCTTAACTCTTCACGGAGCATGCCAGCGCGTCAGTTCCTCCGCATTTCCTTGAATAGCGGGGCGCGGGGGGAAGAGAGGGGGGCGTGGCAGCGGCGTTGCCTCCGGAATTGCCTAACTATTAGCCATCTCTGCACCCGAGAGGGCAGGGGCGGCACTGCCTGACATTGCCGAAAACCGCCTGAAAATGACCAGTTATTGCGTATACGGAGCCTTGAGGACGGTTGGCATGCTTCGTGCCAGAGTAATGACAACAACCATCCAGTAACCCCAGGAGTACGACGAGGTACTCTCGATCGAGCAACGTTGCCCGGCAATCCAGAAATTGCCGGGTTTTTTTTCGGCAAAGGCGCTGACCACACTGGTTCGGCGCCTTTTCTGCTTCTCCCGCACAATCCGCGGGGGGGCTGAAGGGAGACGGTTATGGCAAACGCATGCAACGAACGTAAGAACATCCAGGGCCATCCCTGTTTCGGCGGCAACCATCACAAGAACGGCCGGATGCACCTGGCGGTGGCGCCCCGCTGCAACATCAAGTGCGGCTACTGCTCGCGCCGCCACGACTGCGCCAACGAGTCGCGCCCCGGGGTCACCAGCAGGCTGCTGACCCCGCCGGAGGCGATCCTGAAGGTCCGGGAGGTGATGGAGAGCGAGATCCTCGGCCCGATCATCAAGGTGATCGGCATCGCCGGCCCGGGCGATCCGCTGGCCAACGAGGAGACCTTCGAGACCTTCCGGCTGGTGAAGGAGGAGTTCCCCCATCTGATCCTCTGCATGAGCACCAACGGTCTGCTCCTGCCGGAGAAGATCGATCTCCTCAATGAGATCGGCCTCCACAGCCTGACGGTGACTATCAATGCTCTCGACCCGGCGGTCGGGGGGCGGATCTACTCCCACATCTCCTACCACGGCAAGAAGTACAGCGGGGAGGAGGGGGCGGCAATCCTGCTCGCCAACCAGCTTGAGGGGCTCAGGCGGGCGGCTGACTACGGCATGACCATCAAGGTCAATACGGTCTTCATCCCCGGGGTGAACGAGGGGGAGGTGCCGTTGATCGGCCGCAAGGTGAAGGAGCTCGGGGCGTTCGTCATGAACGTGATGCCGATCATCCCCCAGGCGGAGTTCGCCGGGATAGAGCCGCCGACGCCGGAGAAACTGGAGGAGGTCCGCCTGGCCAACGAGAGCATCATCGGCCAGTTCAAGCATTGCCGCCAGTGCCGGGCCGATGCCGTCGGGCTGATCGGCCAGGATCACAAATTCGCCGAGACGGGGTGCGCGCTGCCGTAACCCGTATACGTTCTTGACTGCAATCCGTATACGTTGTTGACTGCGTCATGTATACAACACGAGGCTCTAGGCTCTAGGCTCTAGGAATTACTTATGAACTATCATGCAGACTCAAGGCGGTTGAACTGGCTGACGAGAATAACCTTCAGTCTTCGGCCTTCAGCCTCAACACCTGAAACATGAGCCCATACCTGGTTTTTTTCATCTTTATTCTGGCGGTGCTCGGTCTCGTCGGCCTGATTGTCGGCCTGAACGCGCTCCTCGGTCCGCGGGTGGCCGCCTGCGCCGTCAAGATGGAGCCGTTCGAGTGCGGCTCCCTGCCGTTGCAGCCGCGCAACGTGCGGCCACTGTCGATCAAATATTATCCGGTCGCCATCTTCTTCCTGCTGTTCGACCTGGAAACCGTGCTCCTCTTCATCTGGGCGGTTTCCGCCGGCAACCGCGAGCTGGCGACCCTCTCCTTCTGTTCCTTCCTCTTTTTCACGGGTCTCTTGGTGCTCGCTTTCGTCTACATCTGGAAGGAGGGGGGACTGGAATGGCGATGATGGAGTTTCTCACCACCAGGAAAGACGAGCTGGTCGGCTGGGTGCGCAAGTTCAGCATCTTCCCGTACCCCTTCGTCACCGCCTGCTGCGGCATGGAGTTCATGGCTGTCAGCTCCACCCTGTACGACACCGACCGTTTCGGCGCCGCGCTCCCCCGCTTCACCCCGCGCCAGTCCGATCTCCTCATGGTGGTGGGGACCATCACCCACAAGGAGGCGCCGGTGATCAAGCGGGTCTATGACCAGATGTGCGAGCCGAAATGGGTGATGGCGTTCGGGGCCTGCGCCACCAGCGGCGGCTTTTACCGCAACTACGCGGTGCTCCAGGGGGTGGACCGGGTGATCCCGGTGGACATCTACATCCCGGGGTGCCCGCCGCGGCCGGAGATGGTGATCGACGCCATCATGAAGCTGCAGGAGAGGATCGCCGGGGAACGGCATCCGATTCTGCCGTTTGAGGAACAGGAGCCGGAGAAGGTTTGAAAACGGGACCAGGGACCGGGGACCAGGGACTCGTGTAGGGGCGACGCATGAGTCGCCCGGCTTGCGTGAAATCAGGGCGAGGCATGCCTCGCCCCTACAAAACATGGAAAATCGAAAAGCCGTAAATGATCCACGAAACCATAACCGAAAACCTGAAGGGTCTGTACGACCGCTCCACCGACATCTTCGGCATGCTGGTCCTGGAGCTGCCGGCGGATAACCTCCTGCCGCTGGTCACCAGGCTGAAGGAGGAGTTCGGCTTCGACCTCTTCCTCGACGTCACGGCAATCGATTATCCGGAGCGGCAGCCCCGGTTCGAGGTGGTCTACCATTTCTACAGCTCGAAGCGGAACAGGCGCATCCGCCTGAAGGTGCGGGTGCCGGAAGAGAGGCCGGTCGTTTCAACCCTCACCCCCCTGTACGGCTCGGCCCGCTACCTGGAGCGGGAAACTCACGAGATGTACGGCATCGGCTTCGCCGGCAACGACGACCTCCGGCCGATCCTGCTGTACGAGGGCTTCGTCGGCCATCCCCTGCGGAAAGACTATCCCATCGACAGGGAACAACCCATTGTTGAGTACCGTTTATTGTTGAATCCGACCGATCAGTCGGATCAGTCGGATCAGTCGGATCACAGCCGGCCGTCGCACGTCTCCCCGGTCCGCTCATTCCTGGAAGAGACCGCCGACCCGAACAACGTCCTGGTCAACCTCGGTCCCTCCCACCCGGCCACCCACGGCACCATCCAGATCATCGCCGAGCTGGACGGGGAAACGGTGCGGCGGGCCGACATCCATTGCGGTTACCTGCACCGCGGCTTCGAGAAGGAGGCGGAGCACCACGGCTACCACAAGATCATCCCCTACACCGACCGGCTCAACTACTGCTCCAGCCTGAACAACAACTTCGCCTATGCCGGGGCGGTGGAACAGCTGCTGGGGATCGAGATCACCCCGCGCTGCAAGTGGCTGCGGACGCTCCTCTCCGAGTACAACCGGCTCGCCGACCATGTCACCTGCATCGCCGCGACGGTCATGGAGCTGGGGGCGATGACCGCCTTCCTCTACCTGATGACCATCCGCGACTACATCTTCGAGCACCTGAACCACCTGACCGGGGCCCGGCTCACCTACTCCTACGTCCGGATCGGCGGCCTGGCCCGGGACCTGCCGGACGGCTGGCTGGAGCGGCTGGAGGAGATCCTCCGCTTCTACGAGCGCTACATCGGCCGCATCCATGGACTCCTGGACCGGAACCGGATCTTCATCGACCGGACCCGCAACGTCGGCGCCATGACCCCGGAGCACGCCCTGAACTGGGGCTTCACCGGGCCGATCCTCCGCTCCACCGGGCTCGCGATCGACCTGCGCAAGGACTCCCCCTACCTCGCCTACCCGGAGCTGGAGTTCGAGGTGCCGGTCGGGATCAACGGCGACAACTACGACCGCTACTACGTGCGGATGCGGGAGATGGACGAGTCGGTCTCCATGATCCGCCAGTGCCTGAAGCGGCTCCCCAAGGGGCCGGTGAGCGTCGCCGATCCGCGGGTGACCCTGCCGGAGAAGGGGCAGGTCTACACCAGGACCGAGGCGGTGATCAGCCACTTCAAGCTGATCATCGACGGCATCCGGGTCCCCGCCGGCGAGGTCTACAGCGCCCACGAGGCACCCAACGGCGAGCTTGGCTTCTATCTGGTGAGCGACGGCAGCGGCCGCCCCTACAAGCTCCATGTCCGCTCCCCCAGCTTCGCCCACATGGGGGGGATGCACACCCTGCTGGAGGGGTACCAGGTCGCCGACATCATCGCCACCTTCGGCTCGATGAACATGATCGGCGGGGAGTGCGACCGATGAGCTGCCTTGCCGACAAATTCGACCGTTTGAGCGCGACCTATCCGGCGCAGATGAGGTCCTCCCTGGTGCTGCCGCTGCTCCACCTGATGCAGGAGGAGAAGGGGCACCTGACTGAAAGCGACGCCGTCTTCATCGCCGACTACCTCGGGGTGCCGGCCATGCAGGTGAAGGAGGCGCTCAGCTGGTACACCATGCTCCAGCGCGCGCCGGTGGGGCGACACGTGATCAAGGTGTGCCGCAACATCTCCTGCTCGCTCATGGGAGCCGAGAGGCTGATCGACTACCTGAAGCAGAAGCTCGGGATAGGGGAGGGGGAGACCACCCCCGACGGCCGCTTCACCCTCCTCCTGGTGGAGTGCCTCGCCTCCTGCGGCACGGCGCCCGCCATGCAGGTGAACGACAGCTATCATGAAGAGCTTAGCGAAGCGCGGATCGACGCGATACTGGAGGAGCTGTCCTGATGGATTCGCAAAAACAGAAATCTGCCACAGAGCGCACAGAGAACACAGAGCTGACTACCTTCAAGGGAAAGCCTTTCTCTGTGACCTCTGTGACCTCTGTGGCTAACAATGATTTTGTGCGAGAGCAGCTTTCATGACCGAGCCGAGGGTCTTCTTCAATTTCGAGGTGACCGCCGACTCCCACACCCTCGCGGCATGCCGGGAGCGCAGCGGCTACCGGGCACTGGAAAAGGCGCTCCTGAGCATGGCGCCTGCCGACGTGGAGAAGGAGGTCACCGCCTCGGGACTTCGCGGCCGCGGCGGCGCCGGCTTTCCCACCGGGGCCAAGTGGTTCTTCGTCGACAAGAAGAGCCGCGTTGTCTATCTCTGCTGCAACGCCGACGAGGGGGAGCCGGGGACCTTCAAGGACCGCTGGATCTTCGAGAACTCCTCGCACCAGTTGATCGAGGGGGTGCTGCTGGCGGCCTACGCGTTGAACGTGCGCCACGCCTTCATCTACATCCGGGGGGAGTTCGATCTTCCCTACCGCCGGCTGCGCGAGGCGCTGACCGAGGCATACGCAGCCGGACTCGCCGGGGAGCGGATCCTCGGCACCGAGTTCTGCTGCGACATCATCGTCCACCGGGGGGGCGGCGCCTACGTCTGCGGCGAGGAGTCGAGCCTCCTCACCTCGCTGGAGGGGTTCAAGGGGTATCCCAGGAACAAGCCCCCCTTTCCGGCGGTCAAGGGGCTGTACCAGGCCCCGACGGTGATCAACAACGTGGAGACCCTCGCCACCATCCCCTGGATCATCTCCCACGGGGGCGGGGCCTACGCGGGGATCGGCAACCAGAACAACTGCGGCACCCGGCTGTTCGGGATCTCCGGCCATGTGAACAGGCCGGGGCTGTACGAGCGCCCGACCGGCTACCCCCTGAAGCGGATCATCTTCGAGGATGCCGGCGGGATACGGGGGGGGAAGGCGCTCAAGGCGGTGATCCCGGGCGGTTCCTCCACCCCGGTGCTGAAGGGATTCGAGATCGAGCAGGTCAGCCTCGACGCCGAATCGGTCATCCAGGCGGGGAGCATGCTCGGCTCCGGCGGCATCATCGTCATCGCCGAGGGGACCTGCATGGTGCGGCTGCTCCAGGTGCTGACCCGCTTCTACGCCCACGAGTCATGCGGCCAGTGCACCCCCTGCCGCGAGGGGAGCGCCTGGATGGACCGGGTGCTCGGCCGGATCGTCGCCGGCCAGGGGGTCAAGGGGGACCTGGAGAGCCTGGAGAGCGTCACCAGGGGGATCATGGGGAACACCGTCTGCGCCCTCGGGGACGCCGCCTCCATGCCGGTGGCGAGTTTCCTCGACAAGTTCAGGGACGAATTCGCTTACTACATCGAGCATGGCCGGTCGATGAACGACGGGCGGCTGGAGGTTTGAAATCTTTGATCCGACCGATCGGTCGGAAAGAACTCAGATCGGACCGATCGGTCGGATAGGTTGAAAAGCATGATCGAACTGAAGATCGACAACAAAATGGTGGCAGCGAACGAGGGGGAGACGGTGCTCCAGGCCGCCCTGCGCCACGGCATCGAGATCCCCCATTTCTGCTACCACCCCTGCCTCTCCATCGCCGGAAACTGCCGGATCTGCCTGGTCAAGGTGGGGGGGCGGCCCAAGCTGATGCCCTCCTGCAACCTCGCTGTCGCCCCGAACATGGAGATCGAGACCGACACCGAGGAGGTGGCCGAGGCGCGCCGGGCGGTGATGCGGTTCATCACCCTCAATCACCCGGGGGAGTGCGGCATCTGCGACAAGGCGGGGGAGTGCCGACTGCAGGACTACCACGTCAGATACGGCGAGCCGGAGCCGATCTCCATCGAGCCGAAGAGCCGGAAGCCGAAGTTCTACGACCTCAGCCCGCGGATCCTCCTGGATAACGAGCGCTGCATCCTCTGCGGCTGCTGCGTCCGCTTCACCCAGGAGGTCTCCGGCTCGCACCAGCTCGGGATCGTCGAGCGGGGCAGCCACGCCCGGGTGGAGCGGCTGGAGACCGGGGCCTTCGACGACCCTTACTCCGACAACGTCATCGGCCTCTGCCCGGTCGGGGCGCTCCTGTCCCGCGATTTCCTCTACCGCAGCCGGGTCTGGTACCTGGAGCCGGTCCGCTCGGTCTGCACCGGCTGCTCCCGCTGCTGCAGCGTCAATGTCTGGCGCCGCAACAGGCACTGGCACCTGCGGGCGCTCGGGGAGGAACTGAACCGCACCGCCTACCGGGTGACCCCGTTCGAGAACCCGGAGATCAACGGCCCCTGGATCTGCAACAAGGGGTACGACCTGCACCGCTTCATGGCCCGCCAGCGGGTGCTGCAACCGATGATCGCCGGCAGGGGCGCCTCGGTGGAGGAGGCGCTGGCCGAGGCGAGGCGGCTCCTGTCCGAGTCGATAAACCCGGCCGCGCTGGTTTCGGCCCACGCCTCCAACGAGGAGTTGGCGGCGTTCCAGGCGGCCCTCGGCCCGCGGCTGGCGGTCTACAGCCGCGAGGATTACCGCCCCGCACCGGGCGAGGCGGTGGAGGACGGCCTCCTGATCAGGGGGGTCAAGAACCCCAACAGCTATGGGGTGCAGGCCCTGTTCGGACACCGCCCCTACGGCGTCATCAACGGCCACGACCTGCTGCTGGTCTGGGGGGACAACGCGGAGGACACCTCCTTCGACGGCGCCCGGGTGATCCGGCTCGCCTCCTTCGGCACGCAGCAGGAGTTTACCGCCGACGTCCTCATCCCCGTTTCCACCACCTTCGAGCGGAGCGGCAGCTTCAGCAACTTCGAGGGGAAGGTGAACCGCTTCGACAAAGTGTTCGACAAACCGGAGCTGGTCCAGCATGCCGGCGAGCTGTTCGGGAGGCTGGCATGATCCAGGACCTGGTCGTCTATCTGCTGTTCATCGGCTACGCCATCGGCTTCATGCTGGGGCTCGCCACCCTGTTCACCTGGGTGGAGCGGAAGCAGTCGGCGGTGATGGCCGACCGGATCGGCGCCAACCGCTGCTACATCCGGATTCCCTTCACCAACGTCAGGCTGGTGGCGTGGGGGCTGTTCCACGGGATCGCCGACGGCGCCAAGATGCTCCTCAAGGAAAACTTCACCCCCCACACCTATGACCGCTTCTGCTACAACCTGGCCCCCTGGCTGGCGGCGGCCCCGGTGCTGCTGGTGTTCAGCGTGGTCCCGTTCGGCGGCACAGTGACCCCCGGCAGGCTCCTCCCCCAGCTCCACGCGTTCTTCGGTGAGCGGAGCTACCTCATGCAGGTGGCCAGCCTCGATGCCGGCATCCTGGTGGTCCTCTCCCTCTCCGGGATCGGCATCCTCGGCACCATGCTGGCCGGCTGGTCGTCCAACAACAAGTTTTCCCTGCTGGGGGCGGCCCGGGCCGCCTCCCAGATGATCTCCTACGAGGTCGCCATGGGGCTCGCCCTGATCAGCCTGGTGGTGACCTACGGCACCCTCGACCTGAACGGCATGGTCACCCGGCAGTCGGGGCTGCTGCTCGGCTTCCTGCCGGCCTGGGGGATCTTCATGCAGCCGCTGGCGTTCCTCCTGTTCCTCACCGCGGCAATTGCCGAGAACAAGCGGGTGCCGTTCGACCTGCCGGAGTGCGAATCGGAGCTGGTGGCCGGTTATTTCACCGAGTACACCGCCATGAAGATGGGGCTCTTCATGCTGAGCGAGTTCATCGAGATCGTGGTGGTGTCGGCCCTGCTGGTGACCATGTTCCTGGGGGGCTACAACCTCCCTTATCTCAGCGCCGGCGGCTTCGTCCTGCCGGGCGGGGCGAGCTGGGCGCTGCCGCACCTGGCGGTGGTGCTCCTCCAGGTTGGCACCTTCGCGGCGAAGGTGATCCTGGCCGGCTGCTTCCAGATCCAGGTCCGCTGGTCGCTGCCCCGGTTCCGCTACGACCAGCTGATGGGGTTCGGCTGGAAGTTCCTGCTCCCCCTGGCGGCGCTGAACCTGGTGGTGACCGCCTGCGTGCGGTGGTGGACGCTATAAAATTCCCTTCCCCTTCAAGGGGGAGGTCAGGAGGGGGATGGGGTGCTTGGAGGCCGATGAAACCCATCCCCACCCCAACCCTCCCCTTGAAGGGGAGGGAGTTTTTAAGAGGTAGCGGAAGGTTGGCACTGATCAAGTACTTTCAAGGAATCATATGAGGAAGGATTACTGGAACAAACCTGAGATGGGCCTGTGGGAGCGCCTCTACATCTTCGAGGTGATCCGCGGGCTCTGCATCACCGGCTCCGTGTTCCTCGGCAACATGTGGAAGTGGCTCACCTTCCGCAAGGGGGCGCTCACCGCCTACTACCCGGAGGAGCTCCGCAGCGACTATTCCCCCAACAACCGCGGCCGCCACGTCCTCACCCAGCGGGACAACGGCCAGGTGCAGTGCGTGTCGTGCAACATGTGCGCCACGGTTTGCCCGGCCTACGCCATCGAGATCCTCTCCACCGCCAATTTCGCCGACCCCTGTCACCCCAAGGCTCCGGAGCGGTTCGAGATCGACTACTCCCGCTGCATCTTCTGCGGCTTCTGCGTCGAGGCGTGCCCGGAGGACGCGATCCGGATGGTCAAGGAGGTCCCCGATTTCCCCGGTTTCGACCGGGACAGGATGTGGGCCGGGATGGACCTCCTGATGAACTGGCGGCCGATGCGCGATCCGGCCAAGCACTATCCCACTCCCCAGGCCCCGTTAAGGGAGGTGCCGGAATGACCGGCGCATTCATCTCGTTCTTCGCCCTTCTGGCGACCGCCTTCGCGGTGCTGGTCTTCACGCTGCGCCAGCCGATGCGGGCGGCCCTCGCCCTGGTCGGTCACATGGTGAGCCTGGCGGCCATCTACGCAGCCCTCGGTGCCCACGTGGTGGCGGTTTTTCAGGTCCTCATCTACGTCGGCGCGGTGATGGTCTTCATGGT
>JAMPXD010000110.1 GCA_023701365.1 Geobacteraceae bacterium | reverse complement strand
TACCGCGGCGTCGCCGAGGCGATCCGGGGAATGGTCATCAGGGGGGCGCCGGCGATCGGCGTGGCCGCGGCAATGGGAGTCGCCCTGGGCGCCCGCGACGTCATCGCCGACACCTTCGAGTCGTTCTATCAGCAGCTCAACAACGTCTGCGACGAGCTGGCCAAGACCCGCCCGACCGCGGTCAACCTGTTCTGGGCGATCGAGCGGATGAAGCGTACCGCCCTCGCCAACCGGGACAAGGACCTGGCCACCCTGCGGGAAATCCTGAAAGAGGAGGCGATCCTGGTCGAGGAGGAAGACCTGCGGATCTGCCGCGCCATCGGCAAGAACGGGGCGGCCCTGATCCCGGACAGCGGCACCGTCCTCACCCACTGCAATGCCGGGGGACTGGCCACCGCCGGCTACGGCACCGCCCTCGGGGTGATCCGCGCGGCCCACGAGGCGGGCAAGAAGATCCGGGTATTCGCCGATGAAACCCGCCCCTGGCTCCAGGGAGCGCGGCTCACCTGCTGGGAGCTGCTCAAGGAGGAGATCCCGGTCACCCTGATCGCCGACAACATGGCCGGTTTCTTCATGCACAAGGGGGAGATCAGCTGCTGCGTGGTCGGCGCCGACCGGATCGCCGCCAACGGCGACACCGCCAACAAGATCGGCACCTACAGCGTGGCGGTGCTGGCCAAGGAGAACAACATCCCCTTCTACGTGGCGGCCCCCACCTCCACCTTCGACCTCACCCTCAAGAGCGGCGCGGACATCCCGATTGAGGAGCGCCATTCGCGGGAGGTGACCCACCTCCAGGGTTTCCCCCTCGCCCCGGAGGGGGTGTGGGTCCGCAATCCCGCCTTCGACGTCACCCCGGCCCGTTACATCACCGCCATCATCACCGAACAGGGGGTGGTCACCGGCGATTACGAGGAAAGACTGCGGGAACTGGTGGGGCAGTGAACCGCAGCGCCGACAGCGCCGCGGAGCTGCGGGCCGCCCTGGCCGTAGATCCCTTGGCAGACGGCGACCGGCAGCTGGTCTCATTCCTTGAGGCACGGGGTTTTGCCTACCCCGCCCGAACCGCCACCAATCTGCGGCTGCTCGCCTGCACCTTCCCCCCCGCCACTCTCTGCGCCGTGACCCTGGCCGCCCTTGCCACCCCGGTGCCTGACATGGCCCTCAACAACCTGGAACGGGTCGCCGCGGCCGTCCCCCGGGACGAGCTGCTGGCGGCCTGCTCCGGCAAGGGGCGGCTCGGCCAGCTCCTCGCCATCTGCGGCTCCTCCCCCTTCCTGGCCGGCATCCTCTGCCGCGATCCCCTCTATTTCACGGAGCTCTTCCGCAACCGGCTGATCGACATCAGGAGGGACGAGGATGCGATGCTGGCGGCCCTGCGCGCCCAGACCGGGGCGGCCACCAGTTATCAGGAAATCTTCCCGGTGCTGCGCCGCTTCAAGCTGCGGGAGATCCTCCGGATCGCCGCCCGCGACCTGAACGGCCTGGCCCCCCTGGAGGAGGTTACCGCCGAGCTCTCCGCTCTGGCCGCGGCCACCCTGCAGCTCGCCTATGAGGTGGCCCGCCGCACCCTGGTCGCGGAGCACGGCTCGCCCCTCATGGAGACCCCGAGCGGTCCGCGGCAGGCTGACCTGACGGTGCTCGGCATGGGCAAGCTGGGGGGCCGGGAGCTCAACTTCTCCTCTGACATCGACATCATCTATTTCTATTCCGCTGACCGGGGTGAGACGGCCGGTGTCCCCGACGGCCAGGGAGGGACCAGGGGGCAGATCTCCCTCCACGCCTTCTTCGTCAAGCTGGCGGAGATGATCACCCGGGCGATCTCCCAGGTTACCGCCGACGGCTTCGTGTTCCGGGTCGACCTGGGACTCCGTCCCGAGGGGAAGAGCGGCGAGATGGCGGTTTCGCTCCGCTCCGCCGAGATCTACTACGAGTCGTGGGGACAGTCATGGGAGCGCTCCGCCATGCTCAAGGCCCGGCCGGTGGCCGGCGACCTGGAGCTGGGGGAACAGTTCCTGCGGCTGATCGAACCGTTCATCTACCGCAGATACCTGGATTACAACCTGATCGAAGACATCATGGCGATGAAGCAGAAGATCGACGCCTCGCTGGCCCGGGAGCGGGAGGGGGAATACAACATCAAGCTGGGGCGGGGCGGCATCCGGGAAATCGAGTTCTTCATCCAGGCCCTCCAGCTCGTCTACGCCGGGAAAAACCCGGCCCTGCGCCGCAGGAACACGCTCGCCGCCCTCGCCGCCCTGCGCGACGCCCGCCTGATCTCGGGGGAGGACCACACTGCCCTGCGTGAGGCGTACCGCTTCCTCCGCACCGTGGAGCACCGGATCCAGGTGGTGCAGGAGCGCCAGAGCCACTCCCTGCCGAAGAAGGAGGATGAGCTGCTGTCCCTGGCCCGCCGCTGCGGCTTCCTCAGGCAGAACGGTCTCCACCGTTTCCGTGACACCCTGGAGGGGCACCGCCGCCAGGTCTCGGCCATCTACGGCAACCTGTTCCTTTCCCGCGACCAGCGCCTGCGGGAGGAGGTCCAGCCCGAAATCTACTATTTCCTGGACCGCACGGCCGCTCCCGATCTGATCAAGGACATGCTCGCCGAGCGCCGCTTCGCGAGGGTCGATGCCGCCTACGACAACCTGCTGCTGCTCCGGGACGGCCCCGCCAGGGCCCGCCTCACCGAGCGGGCCCGCCGGCTCCTGGAAAAGATCGCGCCGCTCCTGCTCCAGGAGATCTTCGCCTCCCCTGACCCGGACATGGCCCTGGCCAACCTGGAGCGGTTTCTCTGCGCGATCGGCCCCCGTTCCACCTTTTATGCGCTGCTCGCGGAGAACCGGCCGATCCTGAAGCTGCTGGTTTCCCTGTTCGGCATCTCCGAGTTCCTCTCCAAGATCTTCATCGCCCATCCGGAGCTGCTCGACAGCATGGTGGCGCGCGCCTCGGCCGCCTCCTTCAGGGAGCGGCACGAGATGGCCGCCGAGCTCAGGTCGCTCCTGGAGTCGGCCGCCGATTTCGAGGAGCGCCTCGACGTGCTCCGCCGCTACCGCCACGAACAGTTCCTCCGGATCGGCATGAACGATATCTACGGGAAGCTGGGGCAGACCGAGATAACGACCCAGCTGACCTGGCTCGCCGAGACCTGCCTGGTCGCGGCCCACGAGCTGGCGAAGGCGGAGCTATGCCGCTACGGCCTGCCGACCTGGCTGGACCCCGCCGGTGGGCAGCGGCAGGCAAACCTGGCGGTGCTCGGCATGGGCAAGATGGGGGGGTATGAGCTGAACTACCACTCAGACCTTGACATCATCTATATTTACGACCACCAGGGGGTGACCGACGGCGAGAAGCAGCTCACCAACCATGAATACTTCGCCAAGCTCGGCCAGAAGATCATCTCGATCCTCACCACCCAGACCCGGGAGGGTCATGTCTACAAGATCGACACCCGGCTTCGCCCCTCGGGAAATGCCGGGCCCCTGGTGACCTCCCTTGACTCGTTCAAGAATTACCACCGGGAAGAGGCCCAGATCTGGGAGAGGCAGGCCCTGACCAAGGCGCGGGTGGTCCTGGGCGAGGAAACACTCCGTGACAGCATCGAGGAGATCGTGCGGCACACGGTCTACGGCGCCGGCACCGACAACGGGGCGCGGGAGGAGATCCACCGGCTCCGGATGCGGATGGAAACGGAGATCGCCAGGGAGAGTGAGGGGAGTTACAACATCAAGACCGGCCGGGGGGGCATGGTCGATGTGGAATTCGTCGTCCAGTATCTCCAGCTGAAGCACGGCAGGGATTTCCCCGAGATCCGGAGCAGCAATACCCTGACCGCCCTGAAGGGGATGAGGGCCTGCGGCCTGCTGCCGGAGGAAGACGCCGCAGTGCTGCTGCACGGCTACAAGTTCCTGCGTCGCCTGGAGAACCGGCTCCGCATCATCCACGACTACTCCATGAACGACCTGGGCGGGCCGGTGGAGTACCTTAACAAGCTGGCCCGCAGCAGCGGCTATGATCCGCAGCTGAAGAATCCCGGCGAGCTCCTGATGAAGGAGTACGGGGAGTGCACCGGCGCGGTGCGCCTGGTGTATGAGCGGATTCTCTGCGGGGAAGGGTGAATTCCCGAGGGGGACGTTTCTACCAGGGAATGCTGGCTGCCTCCTCGAACCTGCTGTCCTCCAGCAGTGAGAAGAAAAGAGCCGAGATCTCAGGGTCGAAGGTGGCCCCCTCCATCCCTTTCATGATCACCACCGCCTCCTCCCTCGAATATCCCTTGCGATAGGGCCGGTCGTTGGTCAGCGCGTCATAGACATCCGCCACGGCGACGATCCTCGCCTCGGCCGGGATATCCTTGCCGCTCAGCCCGGCGGGATAGCCGGTGCCGTCGAATCTCTCATGGTGGTAGTGGATGATGTTGCGCGCCACCTGGGACAGGTTTGCCTTGGCGGCCACGTCGGCGCCCCAGAAGGAGTGCATCTTCATAGTCTCGAATTCCTGGCCGGTGAGACGCCCGCTGCCGTTGAGGATCAGCTCCGAGACCCCGATCTTGCCGCAGTCATGGAGCCAGCTGCCGTACTTTATCTGGCGCTGGATCTCCTTGGGAACCTGGAGCGCCTCGGCTATCATCAGGGCATAGACTGCGACCCTGTCGCAGTGCCCCCTGGTCGAAGGGTCCTTGAGCTCGATGGTCTGCGCCAGGGAGCGGAGCACATCCTCATCCTCCTTGCGCATCGACTGGATCAACCGGTAGCGGCGCAGCCCGTCCCTGACAGCCTTGATCATCTCCTCGTCCTGCCACGGCTTCAGGACGTAACGGAACACCTCGCTCCGGTTGATCGCCGCCAGGACGGTCGGCAGGTCGGCGTAGGCGGACATGAGAATCTTGACCGTGCCCGGAGAGATGTTGGCCAGGCAGCTGAGAAATTCGAGGCCGCTCATCCCCGGCATGATGTTGTCGGAGACTACCACCGCAATATCTTCCCGCCGCACCAGCGTTATCGCCTCCTGGGCATTGCCCGCGGTGATCAGCCTGGCCCCCTCTTCCTTGAGGAGATCCTTGAGGCTGTCGAGAATGAGCCTGTTGTCATCGACGATCAGTAGCGTTTCCTGCATGCGGTCCTCTCCTTGCCGGGACAACTCCCAGGCTTCTCGTTGCAAGGCCATTATGTCTAGCGGGCGGTGAATTTGATGTTTAGCCTCTGTTAATACATCCATCCAGGCAAAAGGTCAACGAGATTTTGCCCGTTTCGGGAGTGAACGGAAAAGCCCCTCTGAATCTCGTCCAGAGGGGCTTTTGTTGTCGCATGGAACATCGGCCGTCAGAAGAATACCGCCTTCTGGGCCAGTTCGAGGAGGTAGCCGGGAACGATGCCGGGAATGAGGACCCCTGCGACCGCCACCAGGAGGCAGAGGGCATGGGCCGGCGTCACCTTCAGCCAGTCAAACTCCTCGACCGGGTCCTTCATGTACATGAAGACCATGACCCGCAGATAGTAATATACCGAGGCGGCGCTGTTGAGCACGCCGATGATCGCCAGCCAGATGTAGCCGGCCTGGATGGCGCCGGAGAAGATGTAGAACTTGCCGATGAAACCGGCTGCCGGCGGAATGCCGGCGAGCGAGAAGAGGAAGATGCTCATGGCCAGCCCCAGCAGCGGGTGCTTGAAACCGAAGCCGGCGTAGTCGGCGACGTTGTTGTTCGGCTCCCCCTTCCTGCCGACCAGGAGGATGATGGCGAACGCGCCGATGTTCATGAAGGCGTAGGAGAGCATGTAGAACATGATACCCGCAGTGCCGACGGCGTTGCCGGCGACGAAGCCGACCAGCACGTAGCCGGCGTGGGCGATGGACGAGTAGGCCAGCATTCTCTTGATGTCCTGCTGGAACAGGGCGGTGATGTTCCCCACCGTCATGGTCAGCACGGCCAGCACCCAGAGGAGGGCGCTCCACTCCGGCTTGTAGGCAGGTAGGGCAATCATGAACACCCGCAGGAACGCGGCAAAGCCGGCCGCCTTCGGTCCCACGGACATGAAGGCGGTCATCGGGGTAGGCGCCCCCTCGTAGACGTCGGGAGTCCACATGTGAAACGGCGCGGCGGCGATCTTGAAGGAGAAGCCGACCCCCATCAGGAGCATCCCGACCAGGAACATCTGGTTGCCGGTGATCATCGGGTTGGCCGCGACATACGCCGCTATCCCGGCGATCTTGGTGGTGCCGGTGGCGCCGAAGGTGAGGGCCATGCCATACAGGAGGAAGCCGGTCGAGAAGGCGCCCAGCAGGAAATATTTCAGGCCCGCCTCATTGGACTTCAGCTTGTCCCTGTTGAATCCCGCCAGGACGTAGAGGGCAACGGAGAGCAGCTCCAGGCCGAGGAAGATGACCATCAGGTCGGTGCCCGAGGCCATCAGCATCATCCCCGCCGTGGCCAGGAGGATCAGCGGATAGAGCTCGCCGTGGTTGCACCCCTCGCGCTGCATGTACTGGTCGGAAATGAGGATGGAGAGGGCCGCCGAGACCAGAAAGATCCCCTTGAAAAAGAGGGAGAAATTGTCCTGGAGCACGGCGCCGTTAAACCCGCTCTGCAGTTCGACGGGAGCGTTCCAGCCGGCGACGATCGGGAAGAACGTCACGAGGATGCCGATCAGGCTCAGGTAGCCGAGATAGGCCTTCTGCTCGGACCTGACAAAAACGTTGACCAGCAGGAGCGCCATGGCGACTGCCGACAGGATGGTCTCCGGCATGATTGCGGCGAAGTTTATGGCGGGCATAGCAAGTGTTTCCATCAATATTATCCTCCGGTAACTATTCTCAGCATTTCTACTTGTGCACGGCAGGAGGCACGGTGACGTCGACTCCGGGGGCAACCATGGGCATCTGCGGAACGACGGCGGCGACCTGCTTCATCTTCCCTTGCTGGATCACCCTGTCGATGGCCGGCGCCATCTTGTCGATGAACGGGGTCGGGTAGATACCCATCACGAAGATCAGCGCGACAAGCGGGAGCATGATGGCAATCTCCCTGGCATTGAGATCGGGGAGGGTCTTGTTCTTGGGATTGTCGAGCTCGCCGAACATCACCCGCTGGAACATCCAGAGCATGTAGACGGCGGAGAGGATCACGCCGCTGCTGGCGACCACGGCATACCAGCGGAGGTTGCTCTCGAACGCCCCGATCAGGACCAGAAACTCGCCGACGAAGCCGTTTGTTCCCGGCAGCCCTATAGAGGAGAAGGTGACGATCATGAAGATGGTCGCGAAGATCGGCATCTGCTTGGAGAGCCCGCCGAAATCGGAGATCAGCCTGGTGTGCCGGCGCTCGTAGATGAAGCCGACGATAAGGAACAGCGCCCCGGTGGAGACCCCGTGATTCAGCATCTGCAGCATGCCGCCGGCGACCCCCTGCTGGTTGAGGGCGTAGATCCCGAGCATGACGAAGCCCAGGTGGGCCACCGAGGAGTAGGCGACCAGCTTCTTGACGTCCTCCTGGACCATGGCGACCAGCGAGGCGTAGATGACCCCGATCACCGACAGGGTCGCCAGGAGCGGGGTAAACTGTTCCGAAGCGGAAGGGAAGAGCGGAATGGCAAACCTGACATAACCGTATGTCCCCATCTTCAGGAGGATGGCCGCCAGGATCACGGAGCCGGCGGTCGGCGCCTCGGTGTGGGCGAGGGGCAACCAGGTGTGCACAGGGAACAGCGGCACCTTGATGGCGAAGGCGAAGGCGAAGGCGAGGAACATCCAGGTCTGGGTGGCCGGGTCGAGGCTGAGGGCATAGAACCGGGTGAGGTTGAAATCACCGCCGCCCGCCTTGAAATAGAGGGCGATCAGGGCGACCAGCATGAGAACCGACCCTGCCATGGTGTAGATGAAGAACTTGACCGCCGCGTAGATCTTCTGCTTCCCCCCCCAGATGCCGATGATGAAGTACATCGGGATCAGCATGACCTCCCAGAAGATGTAGAACAGGAACAGGTCCAGCGAGATGAAGGCGCCGAGCATCCCCACCTCCAGCAGCAGGAGACAGATCATGTACTCCTTCACCTTCTCCTCCACCGCTGTCCAGGTGGAGAGTATGGCGATCGGCATGATGAACGTGGTCAGAATCACCAGCCAGAGGCTGATGCCGTCAATCCCGACGTGATAGTTCATCTGGAACGGCCCGGCAGCGATCCAGGGAACACTCTTGACGAACTGGTATTCGGCATTCGTCACAAAGCCCGTAACCAGGGGGAGGGATATGAAAAAGGTCGCCAGCGCCGTGGCGAAGGCCACGCCGCGCTGGATGGCGTGGCTGTCCTTCGGGATGAAGAACAGGATCAGGACCCCTATCAGTGGCGTAAAGGTCATCAGGCTGAGGATTGTGTCGTTCATCGAATCTGCTCCTTTTATGCTTAGAAAAAGATTAACCTGAATCGATTACCGGAAAATGTAGAAGGCGATGATGACAACCACGCCCAGGGCCATGGAGAGGGCATAATTGTGCACGTAGCCGGACTGGAGGTTCTTCAGCATGCCGCTGAGCCCCATCACCACCTTGGCGACGCCGTCGACGATGCCGTCGATCACCAGCACGTCGAACCCTTTCCAGAGGAAACTGCCGAGCGCCTTGCAGGGGTTGATGAACAGGAAATCGTACAGCTCGTCGATGTACCACTTGTTGTACACCGCGCGATGCAGCGCGGGAAAGGTCGCGGTGAACCGGGCCGGGATCGAGGGACTGGCGATGTAGAGGATGTAGGCGATGGCGATGCCGATCACCGCGATCACCACCGAGAGCCCCATCAGGCCCCACTCCAGGGCATGGCTATGGTGCGCCCCCGCATGGACATAGGTCTGGGCGTAGCCCTGCGCCGTCGCAAAGACCGGCTCGAGCCAGTGCTCGAAGTAATTGGGGAGCATGCCGAGGAGCTTGGGCATGCCGACATAGCCGCCAAACACCGCCAGAAAACCGAGCACCATGAGGGGGATGGTGATCACCAGCGGCGATTCGTGGAGGTGATCCTTGGACTTGGCCGTGATGCGGCACTCACCGAAGAAAGTCATGAAGACCAGCCGGAACATGTAGAACGCCGTGAAACAGGCGGCTATCGCGCCGGTTCCCCAGAGGAAGATATTGAGGCCGCCGTGGAAAGGATTGGCAAATGCCTGCCAGAGGATTTCGTCCTTGGAGAAGAAACCCGAGAAGCCCGGGATGCCTGCGATGGCGATAGTGGAGACAAGGAAGGTGATAAAGGTAATCGGCATCGCCTTCCTCAGCCCCCCCATGTTTCGCATGTCCTGGGGGTCGTCATGGGAGTGGGCATGGTGCAGCGCGTGATGCATGGCATGGATGACGGAGCCGGAACCGAGGAACAGGCAGGCCTTGAAGAAGGCATGGGTCATCAGATGGAAAACGCCCGCAGTGAACGCCCCCACCCCCATGGCGAGGAACATGAAGCCGAGCTGGGAAACGGTGGAGTAGGCGAGGACCCGCTTGATGTCATTCTGGGCGGTGCCGATGGTCGCCGCGAAGATCGCGGTCGCCGCGCCGACGATCGCAATCACCATCATGGTATCGGGGGCCTTGACGAAGACGAAGCTCATCCGGCCGATCATGTAGACGCCGGCGGTAACCATGGTCGCCGCATGGATCAGGGCCGATACCGGGGTGGGGCCTTCCATGGCGTCCGGCAGCCAGGTATAGAGCGGAATCTGCGCCGATTTGCCGGTGGCTCCGACGAAAAAGCAAAGGGTGGCGATAGTTACCACCCCTCCGTAGGGGAGGAGGCTGGAGGCCGCCTTGATTTCCGTGAAGTTGATGGTCCAGACATTGTGGTTGCTGCCGAGCCACCAGTAGAGGGTGAACAGGCCGATCAGGAAGCCGAAGTCACCCACCCGGTTCATCACGAAGGCCTTTTTCGCCGCGTCGCCGGCGGATTTCTTATGGAAGTAGTAGCCGATCAGCAGGTAGGAGCAGAGGCCGACACCCTCCCAGCCGATGAACATGACCAGCATGTTGCCGCCCAGCACCAGAAGGAGCATGGACATGGCGAACAGGTTCAGGTAGGAGAAGTAACGGTAGAACCCCTCCTCGCCATGCATGTAGCCGATGGAATAAAGGTGAATGAGGGAGCCGACCCCGGTGACGACCATTATCATGATGGCCGAGAGTGGATCGACGAGAAAGGCCATGTCCGCCTTGAAATTGCCCGAGTGAATCCAGGGGAAGACTACCTTCTCAAAGACCCGCTCCTCTGCCGGCAGCCCGATCAGCTGCATGAGTATCCCGCACGAGACGAGGAACGAGCAGAAGATCATCAGGGTGGCAATGCCGCCGATGACAGCCTCGTTCTTGATCTTTTTGCCCAAGAGGCCGTTGAAGACGGCGCCCAGGAGCGGGAACAGTGGGATCAGCCAGACATATTCAAGCATCACAGACTCCTTCTGTAGTGTAATTCCTGGTAACTGTTACGGTTTACCATTTCATCAGGTTGACGTCTTCCACGTCAATGGATTCGCGATTCTTGTAGAAGGCGATCATCAGGGCCAGACCGACCGCCGCCTCAGCCGCCGCCACGGTCATGATGAAGAACACGAACACCTGGCCGTCGATCTTGCCGAGCTCATGGGAAAAGGCGATGAAAGTGAGGTTGACCGCGTTCAGCATCAGCTCGACGCACATGAAGATGACGATCGCGTTTCTCCTGGTCAGGACGCCGATGGTGCCGATCGAGAACAGTATGCCGCTCACAATAAGGTAATAAGGTAAAGGTACCATTTTCTTTCACCTCAGAAGATTAGATTTTTTTCTTCGCCAGAACTACCGCGCCGACAATGGCTACCAGCAGAAGAAGCGAGGTTATCTCGAACGGCAGGAGAAAATCGGTGAACATGCTCCGGCCGATCAGTTCCGTGTGCCCCACCCGCTCGATAGTTTCGGTGTTCAAGCCCCCGGTGGCGCCGGTAAGACCGCTTCTGCCGCCGCTGAAGAAGTAGACGATCTCGATCAGGGTCAGGACCCCGATGATGGTGCCGACCGTCACCGCGTGCGTGTAGCGGCTGCCGGTCTCGGTGCGGAGGTTCAGGAGCATGATGACGAACACGATCAGGACCATGATCGCCCCGGCATAGACAATTACCTGAATGGCCGCCATGAAGGGGGCCTCCAGCATTACATAGAAGGTGGCCAGGCAGAAGAAGGTCACGATCAGCGACAGGGCGCTGTTGATCGGATTTCTGCACTTTACGACCAGCATGCCTGAAACGATGGCAACCAGTGCTACGATGGCAAAGAAGAAGGTTTCCATTGCTGCTCCTTTATTTCTTTTCTAAAAGTCTTTCCTTGGTAAAGACGAAATCTTCCCGCTTGTAACTGGCCAGCTCGAACGCCTGGGTCATGCCGAGGGCGTCGACCGGGCACGCCTCCACGCAGTAGCCGCAGAAGATGCAGCGGAGCATGTCGATCTCGTAGGTGGCGGCGAACTTGTCGTGGTTGGCGTCCTCGCCCGCCTCGACGGTGATGCACTTGGCCGGGCAGACCGTGGGGCAGAGATAACAGGCGACGCATTTCGCCCGGTCATGGGAGACCTTCAGGGTATGCAGGCCGCGAAATTTCGGCGCAACATTCGGCCGTTCGTCGGGATACTGAAGGGTGACCGGCTTCTTGAACAGGTGCATCAGGGTTATTTTCAGACCTTGCAGCAATGGGAGTATCATGGGATTTCCTCTTTTCGTTTTTTATCCTACCACCATGATCCAGATACCGGTGGCAACGACATTCAACAGGGTTATCGGCAAGAAAACCTTCCAGCCCAGCCTCATCAACTGATCGTAGCGGTAACGGGGATAGGTGGCCCTGATCCACATGCAGCAGAAGATGAGCGTGTAAACCTTGATTATGAACCAGGTCCATCCCGGCAGGAACGGGCCATGCCAGCCGCCGAGGAAGAGGGTGGTGGTGACCGCACAGACGGTTATCATGTTGGCGTATTCCGCCATGAAGAACATGGCGTACTTCATGCTGGAATATTCGGTGCAGAATCCGGACACCAGCTCCGTCTCAGCTTCGGGGAGGTCGAAGGGGGTGCGGTTGATCTC